>JBKDQC010000728.1:0-2317 GCA_046342295.1 Deltaproteobacteria bacterium
GTGCGCCGTGTCGTACGTGACGTCGGCCCCGAACGGCGCGGTCTCCGTCACGTCCGGGTAGTTGCCGCTGCCGGGCGCCGTCGCGAGCCCGCTCGCCGTGGGGATGATCGCCATCTGCCGCGCCGTCCAGATCGCGTTGCCGCGCTCGTCGTACGCGACGATCGAGCGCTGCCCGCGATCCTCCACACCCGTCGCGCGCCCGAGCGTGCCCGCGGCCTCCTCGGGCACGTAGCCGACGCCCGTGCTTCGAGGTCCTCCCGCCGGCGCAGAAACCTCGAGAAACAGGGCAAAAAAACAGCATCACGTCAATAGACACCCAGCAGCCCGGTGATTTCGAGGAGTTGCAAGGCCGGGAGTGACCCCATCAAGCGAAGCGCCATCATTCAAGGGTGTCTTCGCGGAAGTTTGGCCCATTCCAGAACCTGCGAGATAGTCGAATCGATCTCGCCCGCCCGCAAGGTGGTAGCCTGAATGCCGTCTTCCCAGCCCGCTCGGTAGGCCAGCGCGAGTGCGACCGTGTCGTCCAACTCAAGAACATATGCATCCGAGTGCTTGAATTCTGGAGTGACTGGGACGACTCGATGCCGTCGCGCAGCAGCGGCCCGTTGCAACGCGACAGGCGTTCGCATCAGCGGGTCATCGAAGAACTGCGCAGCGCGCAGATTCCAGAACACGTCCTCGTAGGTAGCCTTGGTAGGAGGCGCACCGGCCCACGCGCGCCTGCGGTTCTTGATGCCCGCCAAGTCCTGCAGGAATGTGTCGACCAACTGCCCATCAGCCTCGCCCGTCAACTCTCGGCCGCCAATCACCACTGACACGTACGCAAGTTCTAGCGAATCCAGCCCACCGTCAACATCATCAAACCTTTGCAGAGTGAGTCGGACCGAGAACGTAGTGTCGTCGCCGAACGCCTGCGTAACCTTCACATTGCACCTGCGATTTCGTGTAGTGGCCGAAAAAGAGCGGTCAGCGCGAAACGCCGAACTGCCGACGAACCTCGATTGGAACCTCGTGCATAGCGATCCCGCCGTCGCGAGTCATGCCCTGGAAGTGCACCGTGCCGGCGGCGCCCGGCTGATACCGGTAGAAATGCCCATCACCGTCGTAGCCCCACCACGTCCTCCCGTCGGAGTCAGGAACCGCAGCCCTGAAGACGTCTGCCGCATCCTCGGGTTCCGGGGTGGCCCGCGGGATGCGACGTCGAGGATCGTGCTTGGGATTCGGCCGATACTCCGGACGAACTGGTCGAGGCCCATGGGTTACTGGACCCGGTGCACCCGGAGTATTGGGCTCTACGACAACCCTGTTGCCCCCTTGATCAGGAACTATATGAACAGGACCGTTCGCGAGCAGCGCATCTCCTGGCAGAGTCTGCCGAAGCCGTCGAACGGCTCCTTCAATCAATTCCGCGGCGCTGTCCATGACAACCGCGATCACAAGATACGCGACTTGCCAGAGCGGACTGGCACTGTCGCCCTCGCCGCCGGGCACCCCGCCCGTGCACGTGCCCCCTCCAGGGCAGCCGGGATTGTCCAGGACGTCGCCGTTCAAGTAGGAGCCTACGGTCACCGCGGAATCGAGCGGTGTTTCGCCTGCGTCCTGACCGCATGTCACGCCACCCGCGCACTCGCCGGTTGGCGTGCCGTCGTCGTTGTCGCCCAGGGGAGTGAACACGGTCACGGTGGCGTCTGCCGCGTTCGCCATGTCGAGGAACGCACGAAGGCACGAGGGCCCCATCTCAGAACAAGCCGCGGGCGGCTGTAGAACGTGACCCTGGGCGTCCTCAGCGTAGAGGGTCGAGCCGTCGTCATTCTCGATGTAGAAGCCGGCGGCGACGCCGTCTTCGGCTGCAGGCGCCTCGCCGTTCAAGAACGTCGCTTCCAGCCCCCAGGGATCGACCGCCTGGAGCAGATTCCCACTCACATAGTGGTAACTGTTCCCCGTCTCCCCGCCGCCGCTGGCGTGGATGTGGAGGGGATCCGGCGTGGCCCACCTGCCGAGCCTGGGGATCAGCCACCTCTCACCGAAGTAGGTGACCCCAATCTCCTCGTCGGCTTCTTTCGTGGTGAAGCCCATCGGCTCGAGGGGTACCAACGCGTCGTTGGTCCAGAGGTTCTCTCGGGCGCCGTTGGGGTAGTAGGTGCTGACCTCGACGAGGTCGCCGCTCAGGAGGTCGACCACGGCGCCGGTCGTGCCGAGGAGGTCGGTGACGTTGATGGTCGCGCGGCGGTTGCGGTCGATGGGGGGCAATAGGCCGTCGGCCTCGGAGTCCCAGACGATGCGGGCGCCGGCGACGAGGTATTGCGTCTCGGTGGCG
>JBKDQC010000729.1:0-3252 GCA_046342295.1 Deltaproteobacteria bacterium
CGGGCACCCGAGGCCCTTCTCAGCCCGACGCCGCCCCCGCGTGACCTCGACGAGCGCCTCCGAGACCCTCGATCGCGTGGCTCGTGCAGAAGCGGACGTTCCGATCACGCAACCCAGGGGCCGTTTGTCCGGGCTACGGTCAGCTCCTTGGTGACCGCGGGCGGGCCTTGGGACGGGCCTCCCTCGCCGGGATTCAGCCCCACGGTCGCGGACCTCGTCCCCCGCGTCGGGCCGGGCGGTCCACCACGCAGGGTGAGCGCGGCTTGGCCTTCCTGCGGGTCGAGACGGCGATCGTGCCTGCGCGGCCTGGTCGCCGCGATCTTTTTTCGCGACCTCGATCACGCTCCGGGCCCCTCGGGTGTCGTTGCCTTCGAGGTGCACCATGGATCAGCGGAGGATGTCGAGGCGGGGCTTCGTGGGTCGCTCGCTCGCGGTCGCGGGAGCCGGGTGGTGGGTGGGCTGCGGCGGCGTAGGCGGCGGGATGCCGAGCGTCGATGCCGGCCGGGGTGCAGGCGATGTAGGGAGCGACGAGGGCGCTCTGAGGGTCCTCACGGGGAACGGTCAGCCCGACCACGCGACGGGCATGTTCCCGAACCCCGGTTGTCCGACCCCGATCCGGAGCGTGACCCACCGCTACCAGATGCCGCTGCGACCGGTGCTGGCCGATCGCCTCACCCCGATCGGCTGGTCGGAGCTCGGCGCGAGCCTCGCGGCGATCCCCTTCGACCCCTCGGGCCCCTACTGGGAGGGCGACTCGGCGGGAGGCTGGCGCTTTGAGGTGATGTCGGCGGTGGCGAGCCGCTACCTCGGCATCGACTTCCAGGGCGCGCATGTGCAGCCGAACGGCGCCTACCACTACCACGCGCTCGGAGAGACCTTCCGCGCCCGCGCCGACGCCGCGCGCCGGGAGAACCGCATGCACCTGCTCGGCTGGGCGGCGGACGGCTTCCCCCTCTACGCGCTCTACGGGCACGAGGTCGCCGACGACCCGGAGAGCCCGCTCGTGGAGCTGAGTGCGAGCTACCGATTGCGAACCGGCCTGCGCGGAGGAGGGCCGGGGGGCAGCTTCGATGGCACCTTCGTCGAGGACTATCACCACGACCCCGCGTTCGGCGCGCTCGACGAGGCCAACGGTCGCTTCGGCGTGACGCCCGAGTTCCCCGAGGGTACCTACCACTACGTGGTGAGCACCGCCTTCCCCTTCCTCTCGCGGTTCTTCCGGGGTACGCCCGATCCCTCGTTCGTGCACGGCGAGGACCCGGGGATCATGGCGGTGCCTCCCGCGCTCCGCGGCTACCGCGCATGATGCGGCCCGCGTGCTCGAGCGAGACGAGATCGCGACCCTCGTGCGCCGCGCGCAGGCCGGTGAGCGCAGCGCGTTCGACGCCCTCGCGCGCGCCTTCTCGCGCTCGCTCTACTCCGTCGCGCTCGCGCACCTGCGCCGCCCCTCGGATGCCGAGGACGTGGCCCAGGAGGCCCTCCTCTCGGCGCTGGAGCACCTCGACGACTGCCGCGAGCCGGAGCGCTTCGGTGCGTGGATCGTGCGGATCGCCCGCAATCGCGCGGAGAACGCGCGCCGCAGGCGCAGGCTGCACGACGTGCCCGCCCACGACGCGGCCGAGCCCGCGAGCGAGCATCGAGGCGCCGAGCGCGCGCTGGAGCGCGCCGAGCTCGCGAGCGCCCTCGAGGTGCTCACCGAGGTGCAGCGCGAGGTGCTGCTGCTGCACGACCTCGATGGCTGGACCCACGGCGAGGTCGCCCAGGCCTGCGGCATCACCGACGTGGGCTCGCGCCAGCACCTCGCGCAGGCCCGCAAGAAGCTGAGAGAGAGGCTCCATGGCTGAAGACGAGCGAGACGAAGAAGGCGCGATCGATCTCTCCGCGCTGGCCCCGCGAGGACCACACTGGGAGCGAGCGATCGAGGGGGTCGCGGCGCGCGCCCACGCGAGGCACGCGGCCAGCCGTTCCTTCGCGGGCCAGGTCTTGCGCCTCGGCCGGCCGATGTTCCTGCTCGCGGCCGCGGCGGTGGCGCTCGCGTGGGTCGCGCGGACGAGCGCGCCCGGCCCGGCCAGCGGCACGCACGTCGAGCCGCTCTCCTGGGTCGAGCAGGGTGGTGAGCCCTACGAGATCCTCACCTGGGCGGCACAGCACGGAGGTGCACGATGAGCGAGCCTTCTCCCCGCAAGACCACCCTCGGCGCGGGCCTGACGCTCGCGGGCGTCTTCGCGCTCGGGATGCTGGCGGGCCTCGGGGTCGCGCCGATGCTTGGGCCCCACCCTGCGGCGGGCGGGCCGCCGCGGATCGATCAGCTCGCGCACGAGCTCGAGCTCAGCGCGGCGCAGGAGCGCGAGGCCGAGGCCATCGTCGAGCGGCACCGCGCCGAGGTCGAGGCGACGATGGCGGGCGTGGTGCCGCGGCTGCAGGACATCCACGACCAGGTCGAGAGCGAGCTGCGCGCCCTCATGACCCCCGCGCAGCAGCGCGAGTTCGACCGGATCCGTGCGTCGCGACCCCATCCGCTGCCAGGGACGTGAGCTCACCACGACGAGGTCACGGGCCTCTCTTCGACGCGATGCGTCGAGCCTCGAGGATGTCTCCGCTCGCGGAGTTTACGCACGAGCCGGCGTGATAGCGACGCCCCCGCGGAGGTTCGGCTTGTCCGAAGAGCTACTGAATCACCACCGCCAGATGCACCTCATTCGGCGCATCGAGGAGGAGTCCGCACGCGCCTACCTCGCCGGAAAGATCGGCGGTTTCCTGCACGGTCTACATCGGTGAGGAGGCGATCGCGGCCGGCAGCGAGGGCGCGATCCGGAAGACCGACTACGTCATCACAACGTATCGCCACCATGGCCACGCCCTCATGCCGGGGACGAGCTCTTCGGCAAGGACGCGGGCGTCGCGCGCGGGCTCGGCGGCTCGATGCACAGGTTCGACGCCGAGAACCGCTTCCTCGGGGGGCACGGCATCGTCTGCGGGCACATCGCGCTCGACACGGGCGCAGCGTTCCGCTGCAAGCACCTGCGCAACGACGTGCTGTGTTCCTCGGCGAGGGCGCGACGCCGATCCGGCGGCTTCCATGAGGGCCTCACGCTCGCGGTGCTGTGGAAGCTCCCCATTGATCGACGTCAACTAGAATTGCCGGTCGACGACAACTACTTCTGCCGGTCATCGCCAGGTTGGTGATGTCTATCTGCCGGGGCTCGTAGTTGTCGTTGAGCCTGCGGCAGTTGTCGTTGGCGAACACTCCGT
>JBKDQC010000730.1:0-3481 GCA_046342295.1 Deltaproteobacteria bacterium
GACATGGACGTGTGGCGCCGCAAAACGCCGCTCGAGCTGCTCGTCGCCTACCCGTGCCCCGCCGAGGTCACCCTGCATCGCGAGGAGGCTCGCGAAGTGATGCGCCGCGCCAGTCGCAACACGATCAAAGAGGACGAGATCGTGCGGCAATGGAACGTTTCGATGGCGGCCTTGACGAGCGGAGCGCCCGACGGCAGCGTTAGGGCTCATGAAGGAAGCCGCTAGCAAGCAAGCAAGCAAGCAAGCAAGCAAGCAACGTGCTTGAGCCTGTTGTTGATGTGCGTGGGGAGCGGATGCGTGATCGGGCCCACCGATAGAACCGCGACAGGCCCCGTCCGATCGGCGGTCGTCGCCTTCAGCGGCTACGGGGACGTGCCCTCGACGACCGTCACGCTCGAGGCCCGCACGAACGCGCTCGCGAGCTATACGGCAGTCGCGACCGCCACGACTGGTCCGACCAGAACGGCGCAAGCCTTCGGAGCCGATCTCTTCCCTTGGTCGATCAGCTTCGCTATCCCCGATGTGCTTTGGGAACCGGGGGCGACAGGCTTTCGTACGCAGATTCGCGCTCGAAGCGCGACCCGCGAGTTTTACGCGCTCGAGACCGACTGGCTCGACTGCTACGACCTCTACAGCGACAACGCCGAGACCTTCGTCCGGGAATGCACCAACGGCGGCAGTTCGACCATCAATCTCTGCACGTCCAACTACCTGCCTTTCAGCAGCCGTCGCAGCACTTGCCCGGGCCGCCGACTGTCAGCGGTGAGGCCGACGAGCCCCGCACGAACCGACCGCTGGCCGCTGCCCGACGCGACGACCACGGTCGTGCCGCCGGTGACCCCCTCGAGCCTTCGCTGGCGAGGCGACGCGCTCAGCTTCGTCGACGTCTTCGATACGACGGCCATCGACGCGGTGGGTGGAGCGAACGTCTTGCGCGTCGGATATCCAAGCGCTCGCACCGCAACGACCGAGCAGAGCGTCGACCCGCCGGCCTTGTTCGCATCCACCGGCGTACCCGTAGCTTCGTTTCCATGGCGCACCACTGGCGCGATTCGCCAGTATGACCGTGGCGAGTGTTCGTTCTTCCTGAACTGGCGCGCTGCGCTCAACGCGCTGCTGACTCCGGCGACGCCCGGTGGCCTCGCGCCCCTGCCAGCGGCGGTCTCCGCCATCATGGTCCCCGGCGTCGGCACCGTCCGCGCCGATTTTCTCTCTCGAACGTCGCTCCGGCCGGTCCTTCGCACCAACGGCGAAGACGCGATTCAGTTCACCCAGCTCTTTTCGCTGACCTCGAGCGTCTTTGGCAACATCGGCCGTCTCGACCTTACGATTCGGTTCCGCGTCGTCCCTACGCCCGGCGGGTTGGCCGGCATTACGACCGTCCTCGACCCCGACCCGACTGGCCAGCGAATCGACTACCGGCCGAACGCGATCGCCCTCATCGGGACGGTCTTCGGTGCCCCCGACGAAGCGACCGTCGAGGCGCGTATCCGCACCAGCATCAACACTCTCCTTCCCGGAGCGGTCGCCGCCGCCGTGCCGGCCGCCGCGCGGTTCCTGGTTTTCCGGAGGGTCTTCGAGCGTCCTGACGGCATCGAGTTCGTGTTGGTCGACAACTCGAACGAGTTCATCTACCCAACGGTCCGAGACGTAGGCTTGTGCCAATGCGACCCCGCGAGCCCCACTCCAGTCTGCAGAGCGCCGGGTGGTACGACTGCGCCGGTCACAGGACTCCTTTTCTCGCTCTGGGACCCCGTCCTGGCGAGCGACCCACCGGCCTTCGGAGACCCGCGGACATGACCGCTCGACAGGCATTCGCGCTCGCGGCGCTGGTCACCGCTACGGGGTGCTATCGGACCGTGACTCGCGTCGAACCAACCGACGCCGGCCCCGACACGGCGGTGGCGCCATGCGAGGCCGATCTGAACGGACGCTGGCTGCTCGACTACGCACCGGAGTGCGGTATCCCGTCGCGAATCTTCGATGGCTCTCCGCTCGCCGACGGCGCACTGATCCCGCCCATCGACGTGACCCAGTGCAACGGGGAGGGGTGCACTCCTTCGAACTGCGCTGTCCGAGCGTTCGCTCCGCCAAGCTGTGAGCGCGTGTCACGACTGGCGTGGCCCTGCCGCCGTGCAGGGCGAAATAGCTCCTCGGAGCTGGTCCAGCGGGTTGTATCGCCAGACCGTATCGAGAGCGTGTTCCGAGCCACGATCGATGGTAACGAAATTCCCGAGTGCCGTCTGGTGATGAGGAGGCTGCCGTGAGACGCGCTGCTTCGCTCGCGGCACCGGAGCTCGCGTTTGCGCTCCTGGCGTCGTTCTCGGTCGGCTCGTGCCAGTGCGAGCCCACGGCTCCGAGGCCAGATAGCGGCAGTCTCGACGGCGGATTCAGCGGCGACGTTCCGCCCGACGTGGTGATCGGAGTCTCGATCTACGGGCTTTGCGGCGAGAACACCGACACGCCCTGGAACCCGCCATCGCGATGTCGCGACGGCGTGGCCTGCATCCCTACCGCGAACGCCCCACGGCGGATGTGCACCGTCCCTTGCGCTGACGCATCGGACTGCCCCGCAGTGGAAGGCGTCACGACGGCTTGCATCCCCATCGGCGAGGGTGGGCAGCGCCTCTGCGTCGTCCGGTGCGTGCTCACCGAGCCTTGGCCTTGCCTCGTCGGCCAGACGTGCGACGGCTTTGACGGACAGACGTACTGCCTGTGACGTCGACGCTGAGCTTTAGCGAGCTCGGGCAGAGTGCCTCGGAAGTCTTGTCGGCTACGGGACCCATACGCGTTCACGGGGTAGCGCGTGTGATCAGGGGATCGACACGGGATCAAGAGCATGATCCGCTCGCCGTGTGAGTTCGCTGGAAGAGCATCTGCTGCGACTCGAGGCCCGCGTGACGGAGCTCGAAGCGGAGAACGCCACCCTTCGCCAGGCGGTGGCTGCTCGGGATGCGCGGATCGAGGGTATTCGCTGCACGACCACCGTCCTTGCATGACGAGCGGGCCGCGCGGAGCCGCGTTCTCTTCTCGCTGGTCGTCGATCGGGCGTGCGTGGTACGTGGAACGCGTACCGATGATCAGCGACAACTAAACCTCGATTGGGTGCGGATCGAATGCGGCGGCCTGAAGTCGCATGATTTCGGCCTCCTGCGCGCGTGACGGAAAGACGAAGGGGCTCTTCCCCGGTACGGTTGGTTTGCCGACACCCGTACGAAAAGGAGCCCCTTCGAGATCGTAGTCCGTACGAACTGTACCCCGGATGGTGACAGGAGCCTCTCCACGGTCGTGATGCACCTCGAGGAAGGCTCTCACTGGGTGGTGCGGGGCGTCAACGAGCCGCAAGAGGGGCGTTCGCCGGGGTCTTGGCGCCCGCGCCGTACTCCGGGCGCACGTGTGCCGTGGCACGCGCTCCTCGCACCGCGGCGGCGGTCACGGGCCGAAGTCGAAATCCTGCTGCGGTGGCCCTCTGGCGGGGCGG
>JBKDQC010000731.1:0-6591 GCA_046342295.1 Deltaproteobacteria bacterium
CGCTCGACCCGGCCTTCCGAAAAGCCATCGTGATCCACTACCTGAACGACCTCTTCGTGTGAGCGAGCCTCTCAGAGCAGTCACTTGGATTGACTCATGCTCTGACGTTTCTGACCGGAGGGTCTGGCCGCAGCCCCTCCCTCTCGCCGAGTGAATCGGCGAGAGCCTCCCTCCCGCCGATGGGAGCCCGTGGCACCCGCATCGATCCATCCGAGTGCCACGTGCTCTCAGCGGCCCGGGCGCTCGCCGAGGCGGACGCCGAGGATCATCGTGCCGCCCATGAAATTCTGCCCCGCGAGGAAGAAGGGGTCACCGGGGGGCGCGACGATCTCGAGCAGCGGCAGGTAGTCCTGCTGCTCGCGTCGGTTGATCGAGACGCGCACACGGTGGCGGCCCTCGGGCGTGATGGCCTCGAGCACGATGCGGAGGATGCGGCCGTTGGGCAGCTCGAGATCGTGCGGTGCGCCCACGCGCAGCGTGATGGCCGGCCGCAGGAGGAGCGTCATCGAGTGGAACGCGTTGAACGGGGGCTGACGCAGCGCCTCGATCGATGCGAGCTCGGGGGCGATCGTACCTTCTCGCTCGCTCGCGAGGATGACGAGCACCTCGCCGCGCACTTCGCTCGGCGCCACGCGCTGGGCGGGTGTGGACGGGGCCGGACCCGAGGGGGAGGGCACCGAGGGCACCGCGGGGAGCAGCTGGCCAGCGGATGAGCGCGTGGGCTGTGCGCTCGCCGCCGAGACCAACGCGAGCGAGCTCACGATGGCGGCCAGCCAGCACATCGGGTGGAAGCGGTGTCGGTTCATCGTCACAAGGTCTGTCCGAGGTTCGCGCCGTCGTCCGACTCGGGCGCTTCGTCGACCGGTTCGTCGGTCGTCGCGTCGGGCTCTTTCTCGGCTTCGTCCGCGAGCCAGACGACCGCGTAGCGCGCGCCTTCGGCTCCCTCGACGGAGAACACCGTGCCTGTATTCGAGCCGAAATCCACGGTGATCACTTCGGTGCGGCGCAGCTGTTCCTCCGCGAGCCGATCCACGGCGGGCGCCCCCGTCTCGTCGCTCTCGATCGCGACGGTGTCGACGGGCGCTGGCTCGCCCGGAGCCAGACATGTGATGGCCGCGGCGGCCGCCGCCGCCAGGCCACTCACCAACATGATGAGTGTGCGACGCCGCTGGACCTGGCGCTCTCGCCGCTTGCTCTCGTCGTCTCTGTCGCCGGCCGCGCCGTCGTTGCGCTTCAGGAGGCCAGCCGGGGCGCTCTCCTCGCGCTCGATGCCGCGGGCTTCGCCGACGTCGCCTGCGCGCGCCTCGATGCGCGCGCCCGTCTCGCGGAGGGCCTTGTCGCTCAAGCCGCCTTCGATCACGCGCAGCGCCGGCCTGCTGCCGGCGATCCTCGGCGAGCTCGCGCGCGCCTCGAGGTCCGCGTTCTCGGCGCCTTCGATGCGCGCCGCGATCTGCGCCCACGCCGCGTCGGCATCGATGGCCGGGGTCTCGTCGGAGCTCGCCTCGCGGATCAACGCGCGGAGCTCTCCGAGGGCCTCGAGCTTGGCGCGTGTCCCGGAGAGCCCGCGCAGATCGCGCTTTTTCTCCGTCTCGCGCAAGGCCGCGAGCTCCTCGGGCGAGAGATCGCCATCGAAGAGCCGGTGGATCTCGCGATCGCTCGGCGGGTGCGGACCTTCGCTGTGGGGAGGGGGGGAGGACATGGTGTTCCGATGCTTCTCGTGGGGCGCTCATTCCTCGATGTCGAGGTCTCCGTCGACGTAGCCCTTGAGGGCTTCCTGCATCTTCTTCCGTGCATGGAAGAGTCGGCTCATGATCGTGCCTTTGGGCACCTCGAGCGCCTCCGCCATCTCTTCGTAGGACATGCCCTCGATCTCGCGGAGGAGGATCACCTGCCGGTGGTATTCGGGCAGCTCGGCGAGCGCGGCCTGCACGCGCTCGAGGAGCTCCCGGCGGATGACCGCCTTGCGAGGGTTCTCGTCGAGCAGGCGCGACACGATCGTGTCGTCGCCAGGCTCGCTGTCACGCCCACGGCCCTCGTCGAACTCGACGGGCCGGGCCGTCTTGCGCCGCCTCAGGTGATCGATCGCGAGGTTCATCACGATCCGGTAGAGCCAGGTGTAGAAAGACGAGGTGCCCTGAAACGTGGGCAGATGGCGATGGACCTTGACGAAGCCCTCCTGAACGCAGTCGAGGGCGTCGTGCCGATTCTTGAGGACTCCGAACGCCACCGAGTAGGCGCGCTTGTGATAGCGGTCGAAGAGCTGGCGGAAGGCCGCGTGGTCGCCGCCTTGCGCGCGTCGCACGAGCGCGGCGTCGATCTCCCGGTCCTCGGGACCGTGGTGCAGAAGGCGCGCGTCCGGGGCCAAGCCCTCGAGCGAGAGGTCGGAGTCGCCCGGAGCCTCGACGGAGGAGGGTGCTTCGGCCGCAGGCGCTTGCGGCTCGCTCTCGGGCGCGTGCGGGGCATCGTCGGCCTCAGACGCCATGGAAACCGGGCCATTCACTGCCGTCTCGGGTTCGTCGCTGTCCGGCCCGCGCTCCCGCTTCGACGCGGACGGTCGGCCCGAGCCGGTGACCTCGACCTTCGTCGACGTCGGCCGGTCGGCCGATTCGCGGGGTGACTGAGGCATCGCGCGCAGTTCTACCACAGCTCACCACGGGCACCGCGCGCCTCGGTCGGGCCCGCGCGGGGCTCGCGGAGACGATCGCGACACTGTACATACGGCTCCCATGGAGACGCGCCTCGACCTGACGACCCTCAACGAGCCGCAGGTCGAGGCTGTCCTGCACGGGCCTGGGCCGCTCGTGGTCTTCGCTGGTGCGGGCTCGGGCAAGACGCGCGTCATCGTGCATCGGATCGCGCACCTCGTCCTCGACCACGGGATGCCGGCGTGGCGCATCCTCGCCGTGACCTTCACCAACCGCGCCGCGGGCGAGATGAAAGAGCGCCTCGACCGCCTCGTGCCCGGCGCCGCGCGCGACCTCGCGGTCGGGACCTTCCACTCCACCTGCGCGCGCTTGCTGCGTCGTCACAGCCAGGAGCTGCGCCTCTCCCGCGACTTCGCCATCTACGACGACGGCGACCAGAAGGCGATGATCTCCCGCGTCCTCAAGGACCTCTCGCTCGACGACAAGCGCCTGCCCCCCAAGATGATCGCCTCGATCATCAACCAGGCCAAGAACGAGATGCAGGGGCCCGAGGACGTGCCCCTCACCGGCCTCGACGCCGAGCGCATCCGCGAGGTCTTCCGCGAGTACGAGAAGCGCATGGCCAAGGCCAACGCGCTCGACTTCGGCGACCTCATCTACCAGATGGTCCGCGCGCTCGAGTCGAACGAGGCCCTGCGCATGCAGCTCGCGGGGCGCTTCGCGCACATCCTCGTCGACGAGTTCCAGGACACCAACCACGCGCAGTTCCGTCTCGTGCGCGCGCTCGCGTCGGTGCACCGCAACCTCGTCGTCGTCGGCGACGACGACCAGTCCATCTACCGGTGGCGGGGCGCCGACCGCAGAAACATCCTCGACTTCCGTCGCTATTTTCCCGACGCCCAGATCGTGAAGCTCGAGCAGAACTACCGCTCGACCAAGCGCATCTTGCGCGTCGCGCACGCCGTCATCGAGAAGAACCTCGACCGAGAGCCCAAGCAGCTCTGGACCGACAACCCGGACGGCACGAAGATCAAAGTGCTCCGGTGCGGCTCCGAGCGCGACGAGGCCGAGATCGTCGTGCGCACCGCGCGCGACCTCAAGAGCGAGCGCAAACCGCTCCGGTCGCTGGCCGTGTTCTATCGGATCCACGCGCAATCTCGCGTGCTCGAAGAGGCTCTTCGCACCGCCAAGATCCCCTACCGTGTCGTGGGCGGCGTGCGCTTCTACGACCGCGCCGAGGTCAAGGATCTCCTCGCGTACCTGCGGCTCGTCGCGAACCCCGAGGACGACGTGTCGTTCCTCCGCGTGGTGAACGTGCCCGCGCGCGGCATCGGCAAGACGAGCCTCGAGCGGCTCCTCGACGACGCCGCGACGCACGGCACCGGCGTGTGGGAAGCGGCCAAGCGCGCCGCGGCGGGCAAGGGCGGCTCGTCGATCGGGCGCTTCGTCGCGCTCGTCGAGTCGCTGCGCGACAAGGCCCCGGCGCTGCTCTCCGACGACGCGCGGGGCCAAGCGGGGGAACGCATGGACCTCGCCGACTTCGCGCGCTTCGTCCTCGCCGAGACGGGCTACCAGAAGTCGCTCGAGGACGAGAACACGGCCGAGAGCGACGCGCGCCTCGAGAACCTCGCGTCGCTCGTCGGCTCGATGCAGGAATTCGAGGACGCGGCGGGCGAGGACCTGCCGAGCGTGACGTCGCCGTCGCTCGCGACGCCGGACGACGCGCCGAGCGCCGCGCCTGGTCTGCTCACCCGCTTCCTCGAGACGGTGACGCTCCAGAGCGAGCCCGAGGAGGCCGGCGGCGATCGGAAGGACCAGGTCACGCTGATGACGGTGCACGCGGCCAAGGGGCTCGAATTCCCGCGCGTGATCGTCGTCGGCCTCGAGGAGCAGCTCTTTCCGTTCCGCGGCGTCAGCGATGGCGAGGGCCCCGAGGAGCTCGAGGAGGAGCGGCGCCTCGCGTACGTCGCGTTCACACGCGCCGAGGAGGCGCTCACGCTCACGTGGGCCACGAGCCGCTACGTCTTCGGCAACCTGCGCCTCGGCACGATCTCACGTTTCCTCGACGAGCTCCCGGTGCAGGACATCGAGCAGCGTGGCGAGGGGACGGGCGCTCGGCCGGACGCGGCCGTAGGACCGCGCGGTTGGGGCAGCTCCGGCTCCGGACATTATGGTTCTGGCGGCGGAAATTATGGTTCCGGAGGCTCTCCTCGCCTCTCGAGCTACGACAAGGGCTCGCTGCCGCGCGAGGGCTCGCTCGAGTACGGCGACGGCTTCGAGCGCCGTTCGCTCCGGGGTGTCGCCCCCGTGCCCTCGCCCGCGCCGAAGGAGAAGGAGGTCGCTGGCTTCAAGAAGGGCATGAAGGTCCGGCACGTGCGCTACGGCGTCGGCAAAGTGCACAGCGTCGAGGGCGGCACGCCGCCGACGGTCACCGTCGATTTCCCCGGCCACGGGACCAAGCAGATCGTCGCGAAGTACCTCGAGCCCGCCTGACTCCGGCTCGCATCGGTCGGAGGGAAGCGACGCCTGGCGCGCACGATGCGCCATGCCCGGCGTCGCAAAGTCGTCCTTTGGAGAGCTCCCTTCTTGGTCGCTCGGATCGATCCGCGCCGCGCCGTGCGCGCCGTGCGCCGTGCGCCTCGCGCTTGTCGGAATCCGGCGACGCGACAGCGGACGTGGCTGACGACCGCAGACGCCGACGACCCGAGTGGCCACAGCCGGCGGTCACATCGAGGTTCGACGAGAACAAGAGCATGAGAGCGTGGCACGGACTTCGCTCTCGAGGTCGTCATGACCTCTGCGGTCCGCTTCGCCTCGCTGCTCGTCCTGGCGCTCGGTCCCACCGGGTGCGCTCCGCCCGAGGCAACGCACGCCGGGACCGGCGTCCTCGGGGCGGACGGGTCCTCTCTTCTCTCGGGGACCTACACGTACGAGCATCCAGAGGTGGGGCTGGTGTTCGCCGCCGGTCGGGCGGGCAGCGCGACGTGCACGGGGACACTCGTCGGGACGCGGCTCGTGCTGACGGCCTCGCACTGCATGGGCTTCGGTGCGGGTGACGTCGGCGAGGAGCCCGACCACTACGGCCGGTTCGAGATCCGCGCCACGCCGGGTGCATCCCGAGCCTTCGTCATCCGCCGCTTTCAGGTCTATTCGGAGGACGAGTTCGGTCCGGGGCCCGACGACGTGGCGCTGCTCGAGCTCGCGGAGGACGTGCCCGCCTCGCTCGCGGCGCCGGTGCGGATCGCGCGCGCCGAGCCTCGGCCGCTCAGCCGAGCGACCCTCTACGGATACGGCTGTCAGTCCCGTCGCAGCGCCGCTGGCCTGCTCGAGAAGCAGACGTTCTCGTTCCTCTGGGGGCGCGCCACGGGGAACCTGTGTCCCGGCGACTCGGGAGGCCCGACAATCACCGACCGAGGCGAGGTCGCGTGCGTCAACTCCGGCTTCCGGAACACGGGTCGCGACATCTTCGGGCTCGTGTACAGCCGGGCCTCCGACATCGAAGCGACGGCGGCGCGGTGGGGACACGCGCTCGCGAGCGGAGAGTCGCAGCCGGCCGCCTGCCGAACGTGCGTCGCGGGCGGAGGTGGTCGGGCCTGCGCGGCCGTGTGCGAGGAGGGTGCGTGCCGCACGTGCGTCGCATCCGGTGGCGGCGCCGCATGCCTCGCGCAATGCGAGGAGACGAGCTGTCTGACCTGCGTCGCGAACGGCGGAGGCCGTGCCTGCGCGGGCGCCTGCGAGGAGGGCGCGTGCCGCACGTGCGTCGCCTCCGGCGGAGGTGCGGCGTGCCTGTCGCGCTGCGGACAGCCCTGACGCCTCACCGCCTCCGGACAGGTCGCCCGGGCGCGTCGCCACACGTTCGTCGTCACGACATCTCCGGTCGGAGACGCCGGTGCCCAGCGTCGAGAAGAACATCGAGGGGCTGCGTGCCGGCGAGCCGTGACCAAGC
>JBKDQC010000732.1:0-13036 GCA_046342295.1 Deltaproteobacteria bacterium
CAGCCCCACGCCGACACCGCCCGCCCCGCAGAGCGCGCCCACTCCGGCGCCGATCAATTTCCGCGCGCCCCCCCCCGGCGGGGCGGCGTGGGGCGGCTCTGGCCCCACCCCAGCGCCGGTGTTGAAGCCGCCCGCAGCGCCGGTGTTGAAGCCACCCGCAGCGCCGGTGTTGAAGCCGCCGGCGCCCGTCGGGTGGGTGCCGCCATACGGGGCGGGAGTCTGCGCCGGGGCGTACGCGGGTTGCTGGCCGCTGACGCCCATTCCGCCGATGCCTGCCGGAAGCGCCGAAGTCTGCTGCAACGGCGGGTTCACCTGAGAAGGGTTCGTGCCGAACGACGGGGGGCTCACGGGCGCGGGCGAGGTCTGGGGGCGCAGGCCGCTCGCAGACGTCGCGTTGGTCCACGCCTGCTGCACGTCGCCCTGCCCGGTGACCTCCGTCATGAACTGGAGGATGGTGGACTGTCGCTGGTCGGGAGACTTCGAGAGCGCGCGGAGGACCGCATCCTTCTTGAACGTCGGGATCGACGCGCTGCGCGGGTGCGCCTCGAACGGCGTCGGCGGGGACGTGAGGTGCTTGGTCGCCCACTCCCAGGGGGTCTTCGCGTCGAAGGGCAGCTGCCCGGTGAGCATCTCGTACGCGACGATGCCCATCGAGTAGATGTCGGAGCGGGCATCGAGCAGCTTCCCGGAGAACTGCTCGGGGCTCATGTACGGGGGGGTGCCGAGCACCATGCCCTGCTTGGTGAGCTTGGCCTTCTGCGCGTCCTCCGCGTCACCCTTCTTCGCGATGCCGAAGTCGAGGACCTTCACGAAGTCGTGCTGACCACCGCGATCGGTGAGAAGGATGTTGTCGGGCTTGAGGTCGCGGTGGACGATCCCGCGCTGGTGCGCCTCGTTGAGCGAGCCGCAGACCTGGATGAGGATCTTGTCGACCCGCGCGGGGTCGAGGGCACCCTGCTGCTCGAGCTCGGCGGCCAGGGCGCGGCCCTGGATGTACTCCATGACGATGAAGAGGGTCTGGTCGTCGAGCTGACCGAAATCGAAGAACTGGATCGTGTTCGGATGCGAGAGCTCGATGACGGTCTCGCACTCTCGGTTGAAGCGCGCGACGATCTGAGGGTCCTGGGAGAACTCGGGGGGAAGGGTCGTGATCGCGTCCTTCCGGGTCGCTGCACCCATCTTCTGCTCGGCCTCGTACACCCGCCCCATCCCGCCCTCACCCAGCAGGCGGGTGGGCCGGTAACGCCCTTGGATGACCTTGCCGACCATCGGATCGGCCTGGTCGGCCGCCTCGACCTCGAGCATCGCGCCGCAGCTCAGGCAGAACTTCGCGTGGTCTTCGTTGGGATGCTGGCAGCGTTGGCAGATGCGGGCCATGGGCTCTCGATTCGATACGTGGCGGGACGGTCCAGCGCGCGTCTTCTCGGCGGGCGTCTGTCGGACCGCGAGTCTACTGGGGTGCTTGGAGCTTTGCGAGGATCGGAACAGGCAGCCGCGGGTCGACGCGCACGACGCCCCACCCCGTCCGGATCTTCATCGAGGCAGCCGTGGTGAGCCCGCAGACCTTCTCCCCTGGTCTTCGGTATGCTCGCGACATGCCCCGACCCCTCGACGCGCTCGCGGCCGACACCCTCCGCGAACGCGGCCCCATCGTCTTTCTCACGGGCGCCGGGATCTCGGCCGAGAGCGGGATCCCGACCTTCCGCGGCCCGGGCGGCTATTGGCAGGTCGGCTCGAAGAACTACCGGGCCGAGGAGCTCGCGACCTACGAGGCGTTCCAGGAGATGCCTGGGGAGGTCTGGGCCTGGTACCTCTACCGGAGGGGTGTCTGCCGCGCCGCCTCCGCGAACCCCGCGCACCTCGCGCTGGTGGAAGCCGAGCGTCTCCTGGGCGATCGCTTCCTTCTCGTGACCCAGAACGTCGATGGCCTCCACCTCCGGGCCGGGAACACTGCGGCCCGTACCTACCAGGTTCACGGCAACATCGACTGTCTCCGGTGCGAGGACGAGCACCCGGTCATCCGCCCGATCCCCGAAGCGCTCGACGTCGCGTGGGCCAAGGACCGGAGGCTCTCCGACGACGAGATCGCGATCCTCCGGTGCTGCCGCGGGCGCTGGTCTCGCCCCCACGTGCTGTGGTTCGACGAGTCCTATGACGAGCCTCTGGTTCGCTACGAGAGCTCGGTGCGGGCAGCCCTCGGGGCCGCGATGCTCGTGGTCGTGGGGACCTCCGGCGCGACGACGCTTCCGAGCCAGATGGTCGCGATTGCTGCCAGGCGCGGCATCCCGCTCGTCTGCATCAACGCGGACCCGAGCCCCTTCACCCAGGAGACCGAGTCCCTCGACAACGGCCTCGTGCTCTTCGGCACGGCGGGCGAGCACCTGCCGAAGGTCCTCGAGGCGCTACGAGCACGGTGAAGTCCGATCGAGAAGCGACCTGACGACCAGGCCCGAGACGACCAGGCGACGACGACGTCGGTCTCGGGTGACGACTGGCCGGTCCTGATGCCCCGGCGCCGAAACCGGCGGGGGGCCGTGCTTGGGCCCTGAGAGCACGTGGCACTCGGATGGATCGATGCGGGTGCCACGGGCTCGAATCGGCGGGAGGGAGGCTCTCGCCGATTCACTCGGCGAGAGGGAGGGGCTGCGGCCAGACCCTCCGGCAAGAAATGTCAGAGCATGAGTCAATCCAAGTGACTCATGCTCTGAGGGCGGCTCACTCGGGCTCGATCGGAAGATCGACCGGCAGGGCCTTGGTGCCCTTGCCGCTGGCGAGACGCGTGACGCTGTCGAGGTGGTGCAGGAGCAGGGCGCGGTTGTCGCCGACCGACAGGTTCTGGAGCTCGAGCGCGCCGATCCGGTCCTCGGGCGTGAAGGCGGGGTTGTCGACCCGCTCCATCGAGAGCTTCTCGGGGCCGTAGCTCATGTACAGCGCTCGGGTCTCGAGGATCGTGTAGTCGTCGCCGCGCCGGAGCTCGAGCGTGACTCGGCCGGTCAGGCTCGGCGCGATCCAGCGCACGAGCGCGTCCTTGAGCATCATCGCCTCGGGGTCGAACCACTTGCCCTCGTAGAGCAGGCGCCCGAGGCGGCGGCCGAGCGTCACGTACTGGTCGGTGCTCGACTCGTTGTGGATGGCCGAGAGCAGACGCTCGTAGGCGATGTGGAGGAGCGCCATTCCCGGCGCCTCGTAGATGCCGCGGCTCTTGGCGTCGATGACCCGGTTCTCGATCTGGTCGCTCATGCCGAGGCCGTGGCGACCACCGATCGCGTTGCACTCGAGAAAAAGCTCGAAGACGGTCGGGAAAGCCTGCCCGTTGACGCGTACGGGCACGCCCTCGTTGTACTCGATCTCCACGACCTCGGGCTCGATCGCGACGTCTCGCTTCCAGTGCGCGACGCCCATGATCGGCTCGACGATCTTCATGCCGACGTCGAGCCGCTCGAGATCCTTGGCCTCGAGCGTGGCGCCGCGCACGTGCGCGTCGGTCGAGTAGGCCTTCTCGGTGCCCATCTTGTAGGGCAAGCCCACACCCGAGAGGTACTCGCTCATCTCCTTGCGGCCGCCGAACGCGGTCACGAATTTCTGGTCGAGCCACGGCTTGTAGATGTGGAGCTCGGGGTCGACGAGGATGCCGTAGCGGTAGAAGCGCTGGATGTCGTTGCCTTTGTGCGTCGAGCCATCGCCGAAGACGTGCACTCCGTCGTGCTTCATGGCGCGGACGATCGCGGTCGTCGTGACGGCGCGCCCGAGCGGCGTCGTGTTGAAGTACTTCTTGCCACCCACGGCGAGGTGGAACGCGCCGCATTGGATCGCGATGAGACCCTCGCGGACCATCGCCTCGCGACAGTCGAGCAGACGCGCCGTCTTGGCGCCGTGCTCCATCGCGATGGGCGGAATCTCGGCCGGGTCCTTCTCGTCGGGCTGCGCGAGGTCCGCGGTGTAGCAGTACACGTCGAGACCTTGGCGCGACATCCACGCCACGGCGCAGCGCGTGTCGAGGCCCCCGGAGAACGCGAGACCGATCCGGGTACCAGGCGGTGGAAGAGAGCGGTAGATGCGCGACATGGGGGCTCCGTGCGAGTGGCCTCGAGCCGAGCCGGGGGCGGGCGCGGCGCGCGAGGGGTAGCACGGATCGGAGCGCCTTCCGGCGTCGGTGTGGGCCCCGCTCGGTTCTCAGAGCATGAGTCACTTGGATTGACTCATGCTCTGACATTTCTTCCCGGAGGGTCTGGCCGAAGCCCCTCCCTCTCGCCGAGTGAATCGGCGAGAGCCTCCCTCCCGCCGATTCGAGCCCGTGGCACCCGCATCGATCCATCCGAGTGCCACGTGCTCTCAGGCCGCGACGGCAGCGCGGAGCATCAGGAAGACGACCACGCCCGTGGCCGAGACGTAGAGCCAGACGGGATAGGTCCACTTCGCGAAGCGGCGGTGTCGAGCGATCTGGCCGCGCAGCGCGAGCGAGAACGTCCAGAGCACCATCGGAAATGCGACGGCCGAGAGGACCACGTGCGAGAGGAGGATCCCGAGGTAGAGCCCCCGGAAGGGCGCTCCGGCCGGGTATGGCGTGTCGCCGTGCACGTAGTGGTAGACGAGGTAGCCCGCCAAGAACAGCGCCGACGAGACGAGCGCCGAGAGCATGAGCGCGCGGTGGACGGTGGGGCGCTTGGCGCGGATCGCGAGGAGCCCGAGCACGATGCACGTCGCCGAGAGCGCGTTGAACGACGCATTGACGGCGGGCATGAACGCGAGCGAGGCCGTTCCCTGGGCGGGGGACCGAAGGAGGAGGAGCCAGGACAGCAACGCGAGCGCGGCGACGGATACGACCGCGTTGACGGCTCTGTAGAGGCGCTCCCGTCCGGGATCCGTGGGGGCTGGGCTCGTCGTCTCGCTGATCATGGCGCACACGGGTCTGGAGCCGACCCGCGCGGGCGTCCAGCCGCGCGCGGTGGAACGCCGTGAGCGACGTGTCGGATCATCGGCGATCGCGCGCGTCGGAGAAGACCCCGAGCCGGATGAGGTAGTAGAGCAGCGTGAGCGCCGACGAGAGGGCCGCGCCGACGTACGTCATCGCGGCGGCGCCGAGCACGCTCGAGACGCCCGCCTGTTCACGGGGAGACGTGACGAGCCCGAGCTGCGCGAGGGCCGTCTTGGCGCGTTGCGAGGCGTCGAGCTCGACCGGCAACGTGATGATCTGGAAGAGAACGACGCCGCCGAACAGGATCACGCCCACCCACACGAGCTCGGTCATCGACAAGAGAAAGCCGACGAAGATGATGAGGAAGCTCAGGTTCGAGCCGAGGCTGGCGAGCGGTACGGCGAGGTTCCGGAGCACGAGCGGCGCGTAGCGGTCTCGGTGCTGGATCGCGTGGCCGACCTCGTGCGCTGCGACCGCGATCGCGGCCACCGACTCCTCGTAGAACACGGGCTCCGAGAGCCGTACCTCGCGGGCGCGCGGATCGTAGTGGTCGGAGAGAGCGCCGCGGGCGGGGACGACGCGGACGTGGCCGAGCCCGAACCGATCGAGGAGGAAGCGCGCGGCCTGCGCCCCCGTGACGCCGCGGCCGTTTCGCACCCGCGACCACTCGGCGAAGCGCGAATGCGTCGCCCAGGCCGCCCAGGCCGAGAGCAGCATCGCGGGTGCGAGGATCAAGAAGTACAGGGGGTCGATGCCGATCAAGGCCTCTGCTCCTTCTCGCCTCCGCCAGCGCGGAGACGCGCCGTGCACGCGTAGTCACCTCCGAGGTGCCCGCAAGACGGCGTCCGCGAAACTCCACGCGCTGAGGGGAACCCACGCAACGCCAGCCCAGACGGGGTACGCTTTCCTGGTGAGCGCGACGATCTCGATGGCCCCGGAGGCGTCCGGCATCTCGCCGCCGTCGTCGTCGGACCTGCTGCGCGCGGTCGTCGACCACGTGGGCCTGCCGATGTTCGTGAAGGACCGGAGCTTCCGGTTCGTTCTCGTCAACCCAGCGCTCGCGGAGCTCATGCGCTGCAGCGCGCAGGACCTGGTCGGGCGGACCGACTACGACTTCTTCCCGGTCGAGCAGGCTGATTTCTTTCGGAGCGTGGATGCGCAGGTGTTCGAGCACGGGCAGCCGGTGATCGTCGAAGAAGAGTCGCTGACCGATCCCGCGGGCACGGTCCACATCTTCCGCACCGTGAAGGAGCCGCTCAGAGATCCTCGCTCCGGGGAGATCACGCACCTGGTCGGCATCATCACGGATGTCACGGACGCCAAGCAGGCCGTGCAGACGCTGCGAGGCGCCAACGAGGAGCTCGAGAGACACGTGCGCGACCGCACGCGAGAGCTCGAGAACGCGAGGGCAGAGCTCCTCCGCAAGGAGCGCCTCAGCGTGCTGGGTCAGCTCGCGGCGAGCGTGGCGCATCAGATCCGGAATCCGCTCGCGGCGATCGCGACGGCGAGCGCGATCCTCCGACGCAAGCTCGCCACTGACGAGGATCCGGACGTGGCCCAGGCGCTGACGGCGATCCTCGAGGAGGTCTGGGGCGCCAACCGGATCATCACCGAGCTTCTCGACTACGCGCGCCTCAAGGCGCCGGTGATCGAGTCGGTGTCGGTGCTCGAGCTCGTGGAGCAGGCCATCGAGAGCGCGGCGCCTCCAGAGAAGATCCTTGTCGAGCGCCAGCTCGAGCCGGAGCTCTTCGTGCTCGTGGACGCGCGACAAGCCCGAGACGCGATCGCGAGCGTCCTTCGGAACGCGTGCGAGGCGATGCCGGGCGGCGGTCGTCTCGTCGTGGCTGCGACCGGAGGCGAGGGCGAAGTGCTCGTCGCCGTCGAGGACTCCGGGCCAGGCCTGACCCGCGAGGCGCTGAAGGGCCTCTTCGAGCCTCTCGTCACGAGCAAACCCCTCGGCCTCGGCCTCGGCCGCGCGACGGCGCGCCTGCTCCTCGAGAACCAGCGCGGCTCGATCCGCGCGGCGACGCAGCGGGGCGGAGGGGCACGCTTCGAGATCCGGCTCCCGCTGGCCCCGGCCACGGAGCTCAGGTGAGCTTGCTCTCACCGAAGGTGTCGGTGGCCTCGACGAGCGCGGAGAGGATGCCTGGCTCGTACGCCGAGTGCCCGGCGTCCTCGACGACGACGAGCCGGGCTTCCGGCCAGCGTCGGGAGAGCTCGTAGGCGCTGACCGCAGGGCACACGACGTCGTAGCGCCCCTGGACGATCACGGCGGGCAGGTGACGGATCTTGGCGACGTCGTCGAGGAGTTGGTCCTCGTGCGCGAGGAAGCCGCGGTGGACGAAGTAGTGGCACTCGATGCGCGCGAACGCGAGGCTGAACGCGTCGCCGGCCGAGCGCGCGATGTAGTCCGGCTTGGGGAGCAGGAAGCTCGTGCGCGCCTCCCAGACGCTCCACGCCCGGGCCGCCTCCTGCCTGACGCGAGCGTCGTCGCTGGTGAGGCGACGATGGTAGGCGCGCATGAGATCGCCGCGCTCGCTCTCGGGGATCGGCGCGAGGAAGTCTTGCCACG
This sequence comes from Deltaproteobacteria bacterium, assembly GCA_046342295.1. Taxonomy (GTDB): domain Bacteria; phylum Myxococcota_A; class Polyangia; order Polyangiales; family Sandaracinaceae; genus JAFLCL01. The sequence goes on from JBKDQC010000732.1 coordinate 7,488, forward strand.
CCTCGGGGAAGAGCTCGCTCGTGCCCCATTGGTAGAACCATCGGAGCTCCTTCTCCCGAAGGAGGAAGATTCCTCGGAGCACGATCTCGGTGACTCGGTCGGGGTGCTTCTGCGCGTAGGCGAGCGCCAGCGTCGAGCCCCAGCTGCCGCCGAAGACCTGCCAGCGATCGATCCCCAAGTGGGCGCGGAGCGCCTCGATGTCGGAGACCAGGTGCCACGTCGTGTTGTCGACGAGCGACGCGTGAGGCGTGCTGCGCCCGCAGCCGCGCTGGTCGAAGAGAACGATGAGGTAGCGCGCGGGGTCGAAGAAGCGGCGCTGCTTGGGGTCGCAGCCGCCGCCGGGGCCGCCGTGCAGGAAGACGACGGGCTTGCCTTCGGGGTTGCCGGAGGCTTCCCAATAGAGGCGATGTCCGCTGCCGACCTCGAGCATGCCGGTGCGGAAGGGCTCGATCTCGGGATAGAGGGCGCGTGCCATGGGGCCCAGCTTCGCGTCGCTCCGAGCGCGGGGCAAGGGGGCCGCTCCCGCGGGGGACGACCCTCTCTCGGCGCGAAGCGGTCGGCCGTGCCAGGCTCCGCGCACCATGCGAGAGCAGTGGGCCGAGCACTTCGCCGAACGTGCGCGCGAGCACTGGACCCCCGCGCGCACCGAAGCGCTCGTCCGCGGCAAGTCTCTCGCGCTCCTCCCTGCCGAGGCGCCGGAGCTGCTCCGCGCCCTCGGCATCCTGCACCGAGACGCGTCGATGCCGCCGCCCCAGCGCAGGAAATTCTTTCAGATCAACCACATGGTCGCGATGCTCGGTCCGTCTCTGCGAGAGCTCGTGGCCGCGCGATCCACCGCCCTCGATCCCTCGGCGCCCCCGCCGATCCGAATCGTCGATGCCGGCTGCGGACGCAGCTACCTCACGCTCCTTCTGGCGCACGCGATCCCGCGCCTCCATGGAGTCCCCGTGGAGGTCCTCGGTGTCGACCGTGACCCGGATGTGATCGCCGAGAGCGCGCGCCGGACGCGCGCCGCCGCCCTGAGCGCCTCGGTGAGGCACCACGCCTCGCGCCTCGACGCGCTCGACGTGCGCGAGGCCTTCCGAGACGCCTTCTCGCTCGAGGCGCCCCCGCACATCGACGCGGTCGTGGCCCTCCACGCGTGCGACACCGCGACCGACGACGCGATCGTCCTCGGCGTCAGCCTCGGCGCGACCCTCTTGGCACTCGCGCCCTGCTGCCAGGCGGAGCTCGCGCGGGCCTGGGGCGCGATGGCGGAGCGGCCGACCGCGCCGCTCGACGCGTTCGCGCCCATCCGCCGTACGCCCCACTTACGCCGAGAGGTGGCGAGCCTCGTCACCGACACCCTGCGGCAACTGCTCCTGCGCTCGGTCGGCTACGACTGTTGGGCGCTCGAGCTCGTGCCCACCGAGCACACCCCCAAGAACCTGATGCTCCGGGCGATGAATCGCCGCGCCCCCGACGCCGCGGCGCGCGCCGAGCACGACGCCCTGGTCGCCTCCACGGGCGGCGTCGGCATCGCGCTCGCCGACAGGCTCGCACTGGCCCGATGACGCGGTGTCTTGTGCCGGTCGGGTCTCGCCCCCATCCTCCGGATCATGGCCACCGCGAACCGAGCGCTCGTCACCGCCCTACGCACCACCGTCGTCCGCCTCGAGTCGGGGGCGAAGTTCCAGTGGGCGCACATGGGCCATTGCAACTGCGGCCACCTCGCGCAGTCGCTGACCTCTCTGCCCCCCGCCGAGATCCACCGGCGCGCCCTCGAGCGCGCGGGCGACTGGACGACCCAAGCGCTCGAGGTCGGTGAGCTCGCGCACTGCCCATCGACGGGCCTGCCGATCGACGAGGTCTTCCTGGCGATGCTCGAGGCAGGCCTCAGCACCCGCGACATCGCCGAGCTCGAAAGCCTCTCCTCACGCGCGGTGCTCTCGAGCCTCCCACTCGAATCGCGCGACCTCGACAAGCGCGACCGGGCCCACGCGGTGCTCTACATGCGCGCGTGGGCCGATCTGCTCGAGGCCCAGCTCACGGAGCCCGAGCGCGCCGCGCCCGAGCGCTCGGGTGAGTACGCGATCGACCGAGCGCTCCTCGTGACGGCCGGGGGTGTTGCGGAGCGCGCCTGAGCGGCCGGACGTGCAACCGCCGGGAGGCGATGGGCGCGGCCTGGCGGCGCTGTCCATTCACCCCGACACGGGCGTCGGCCGAGGCTCGCGCATCGCTCCATGGCGATGCGACGCTCGGCCTTCACGCCCCGGCCTTCACGCCCCGGCCTTCACGCCCTGGCCTTCACGACAGCGCGGGGCAGTTCCGTGTGACGGTCACGCTGCGCAGCCGCGGCGTGATGGGACGGGCCGGATCGAAGCTCTCGCGCATGGCCTCGAGCTGGACCTCGACCTCGATCCACTGCTGAGGAGTGACCATCGCGGCCTCGAAGGCGGCGCCGAGATCGATGGGGGAGGTCGTCGGCGGCATCTCGCCAAGCGAGATCCACGTGGCGCCCGAGAGCGCCTCCCGCGTCGCAGCGGTGCGTACGCGGAAGCGGAGCAGCGTACCGACAGGCGCTTCGCCGTCGAAGCGCAGCTCCTCCCAGACCGTCTCGACGACGCCCTCTCCGGTGCAGCCCTCGAAGGGACGCCGCCAATGCCCGCGGGGATTGGTGGCGAGCCGGAGCTGGGTGCCGGTCATGTCGGAGTACGTGTAGCGCAGCGCGCCGTGTCGATTGACCCCCGTCTCGACGGTCGCGTCCGAGAGCCTGGCGCCGGGCGTGATCACGGTCGCGTCGCTCGAGCCCTGGTTGATCGACCAGACGTTGCCGTCGATGTCGACCGCCATGCCCTTGCTGCCGCGTCCGCCCGTGCCGGGCACGACCATGAACATGCTCGGGGTCTCGGCGTCGAGGCGGATGACGCCGCTGTCGTAGCCCGCCGCCCAGATCCAGCCAGCGGCGTCCGCGGCGATGCCGTGGCAATCCGCGCCCACGTTCTGAATTGTCCAACGGGCCGTCCTCGGATCGTAGCGACCGACCGTCCGGCTGCCGTGCATGCAGAGCCACACGCGCTGCTCCTGGTCGACCGTGATGCCGTAGGGGTTGTTGGAGCCGGGGATCGAGATGTTCTGCTTGATGCAGTCGGCGCCGGAGTCGTCGCAGACCGGTACGTCGCAAGCCGCGGTGGACGTGCAGCGGTTGGTGTCGATGCGGCCGAGGCCTCGCCCCGAGCGGCCGGAGATCCAGAGGTTGCCCATTCCGTCCAGGGCGAAGCCGTAGTTGTTCGTCGGTGACGTGGTCCGCACGAGGATGGAGCCCGTGTCCCCGTCGAGCTTCCACACGACGCCCTCCCAGCCACCGATCCACACCGCCGAGATCAGGTTGCCGTCGGGATCGTAGGTGTCCTGGGCCGCGGCGGACCGGAGGATGCCGCCGTCGGGCAGAGACGTGTTCCAGAGGATGCAGTCGTCCTGGCCCCACGGGAGCACGTCGGTCGGTCCGCCCGAGGTGCGCACGGCGCCGTCGCCGTTGGTGTCGGGGCAGTCCTCGCCGAGCGTCGAGATGCGCGACACCGAGCGCCCCCCTCGATTGGCGACGAAGACGTCCCCGAGACTGTTGACCGTCGTGCGGCTCGGGTCTTCTCTCTCCCCTCCGATCGGCCCGGTCCGGTAGCGGGCGACCTCGACGTGGGTGCGCGTGTCGACCTTCGAGACCGTCCCTTCTCCGGTGTTGGCGATCCAGATGTACGCCGTGCTCACGCGCCTCGAGTCGAGCTCGATGGAGCCGTCCATCGCGATCCCGACGCCTTCGGACTCGTCGACCGCGAGGTCGAAGGCCTCGCCGCCCGCTCCGGCCCGCGAGCCCATGCAGGATGGGTCGCACGTCCCGCAGGAGTTCGTGACCCCTTCGTCGGCGGTGTCGTCGCAGTCGTCGTCTCGACCGTTGCACACCTCGTCGGCCGGCACGGGCGGGGAGCTCGTGCAGTCGCCGACGACCGGAGGCCCGAACGCGTCCGACCGCCGACCCGCGTCGGCTCCGCTCGCGGTGGAGCGCCCGGTGCACACGCCAGAGACGCACGTCTGCCCCATCTCGCATTGAGAGACCGAGCGGCAGGGACGCCCGCTCGGACCGCTGTCGCAGGCGGGCAGCCACAGGGCCGCCGCAGCCATCGCCAAGACGGCGAGCAGCCGTCCGGGGACGACCGTCACCGGGACGGCTGTCTCCGAGGGCCCCGGAGCGGTGGGGAGGGAATCCCCCAGCCTCTGCGGGTCCAGCTCTCGAAAACACGAGGAAATCCTGCTTCGAGAGAGGCTGAGCATGTCTGTCTCCTGGTGGTCGTGCGGCACGTACCTCCGCACAGCATCAAACGATCCAGCCGCAGCGCTCGTTGTGTCAACCTCCTCCGGCCATGACCGAGCCGTCCATCCCGACCGTCGATCTCCAGCACCTCCGCGGCCCCGCGGCCGAGCGGGCCGAAGCGCTCTCGGCGCTCCGAACCGGCTTCGGGCACTACGGGCTGGTCTTCGTGAAGAACCACGGCGTCTCGGAGGTGACCGCGCTCTACGACCGCTTCCAGGCGCTCTGCGATCGCCCGCTCGAGGAGAAGCAGTCGTACAACCGCGCCGATCTCTGGTACCAGCGCGGCTGGACGCCTCCGAACACGGAGAAGGCCGTCGCCGCCGGGGGGCAGCCGGACTTCAAGGAGTGCTGGTTCGCCGCGCCCGAGCCGATCGACCCCGAGCTCGCCGTCCAGTACCCCGAGGTGTGCGCCGAGAACGTCTGGCCCAACGCGACCTCGCACCCCGGCTTCGCGGACCTCTACACGAAGACCGGGCATGAGCTGCACCTCGCGGGGCTCTCGCTCCTCCGCGGCGCAGCGCTCGCGCTCGGGCTGGCCGAGGACACCTTCACCGCTCCGTGCCAGGGCGGTCCGCACATCTTCCGCATGCTGCGGTACCTGCCGCTCACGCCGGAGCAGACGCGCCAGAAGATCCTGTGGGGAGAAGAGCACACCGACTTCAACCTGCTCACGCTCCTGCCTGGCGGACGCTTCCACGCTCCCGATGGCGCCGTCGCCAGGGCGCCGGACGATGGCAGCGGCCTCTACTTGCGGACCCGCCCCACGCCGGAGCATCCGGAGGGGCAGCTCGTGCGGGGCGCCGCGCCTGCCGGGTGCATCGTCTCGCAGGTCGGCCAGCAGCTGGAGATCCTCACGGGCGGAGCCTTCCTCGCCACGCCTCACGTGATCACGGCGCCGCACACGCCGGGCTGGTCGCGCCTCTCGGCCGCGCACTTCGTCCACCTCCACAGCCGCGAGGTGCTCTTCCCTCTGCCTCCGTTCCGGAGCCCCGCGACGGTCCGGGCCTACAGCCCGCCGGTGCTCGCCGGTACGTACGGCATCAAGACGCTGGTGGACATCGGCCTCGCGCCGGCCTCCGCGCTCGACAAGCTCGGCTACCGCCACTACGACCGCCTCGCGAACATCCACCGCCACGAGCGCGGCGCCTGAGCGCCGCTCCCCTGCGCGACCGCGTCCGCAGCGCCGTGCGCTGGCTCGTCACCG
>JBKDQC010000733.1:0-2478 GCA_046342295.1 Deltaproteobacteria bacterium
CGCTCCGAGCGGGCGGCTCTGCCACGAGGCCCACGCTCCGAGCTGGCTGATCCGTGGGCGGCCGGCGAAGTAGGCGTCGCTGTCGGCGTCGGCGAGAAGCGCCACCCGACCCTCGAAGCGTAGCTGCACGTTGGTCGTGGCGAAGTGCAGCGCGATCGAGGCCCGGGGGTCGCGCTCGAGGTGCTGGCCCTTGTCGCTCTCGCGGTGCGTGAAGAAGTGCAGACCGCGCGAGTCCGCCTGCTTCACGAGCACGAAGCGGACGGTGGGCGCGCCGTGCTCGTCGAGGGTCGCGAGGGCAGCGGCGGCAGCCTCCCACGGCTCTCCCGCGCGGCGCGCGCGCGCCTGCTCGGCCAGAAAGAGACTGATGGGATCGAGCGTCGTGGGGTCGGGCGCGGTCACGCGTGCCTCCGGTCGTAGAACCGTTCTCGAGATCCTCCGGCCCCGCGGGTTCTGTCGGGCGCGAAGCGGAGCGGGCGGCAGATGTAGCGCCCGGACGGGCGGGGGGCCGCGCGAGAAGGGAGGCCGCCTGGAACGCGGCCCCTCGTCCAGGCATGGCGGCGTTCGAGCGCCTCCGGCCCGCACCCTGGCCGTTTTCGCGCGGTTTGCGGGGGACACCATGGTAGCGTCTCGGCTCTTTCGCGACGTTCTGGCTTCTCCCTCCCCTCCGAGCGCCGACTCGACGGTCGGCTCCTGCCCTCCCGACGCGCGCTGGGTCTCGCTCCCGGACGCGTCCGCCTCGCCATGGACCCCACCGCAGACGAGCTCATCGCGCGCTTGCGCCGAAACCCCGAGGACGGGGCGGCCTACGCCGCGCTCCGCGCGCATTATCAACGCGTCGGCGACTTCGCGTCGCTCGTGAACCTGCTCGAGGGCTTCGCAGGGCGGTCTCGAGAGAACGTCTCCGCCGCACAATCCTTCTTCGACGCGGCCGAGCTCGCGTGGGGCGCGCTCGGTGATGCCGCGCGCGGGGCGAGCCTCTACGAGCGCGCGCTCGAACGGCACCCCGCGCACGACGACGCCTTCGCGCGGCTCCTCTCCATCTACGAGCAGGCTGGCGACGCACAGCGGCTCGCCACGATCTACGAACGGCGCGCCGAAGGTCTCTCGGCCGCGGGCGGCGATCCGCGCTCCATCGCGCAGATCCACCAGCGCCTCGGGGAGCTCTGGGAGCACACGTTCCACCGCGCCGACCGGGCGATCATCCACTACCGCAAGGCGTTCGAGCTCGACGCGACGCTGGTACCTGCGATCTACGCGGCGCGTGAGATCTACCGTCAGGCGGGCAACCAGAAGGCGGTCGCGGCGCTCCTCGAGCTGGAGTCCAAGGCCGAGCCGGAAGACGCGCGCAAGGTCGCGCTCCTGCGCGAGCTCGCGCACCTGCGGTCCGAGACGCTGTCGGATCCGGAGGGCGCGGTCGTCGCGCTCAAGCGCGCGCTCACGCACGCGCCGTCGAACAGCGAGATCCTCGAAGATCTCGCGATGCTCTATCTCCAGCGCGCCGAACGTCAGCAGGACCCGCAGATCGCGGAGTCCGACCGGCGTCGCGCGACGGACGTGCTCTTCCAGCTGGCCCAGAAGGTCCCTCCGGCGGAGGCTGTCCCGCTCCTCCAGCGCGCGCTCGACACGACCCCGGATCACGATGGGGCCTTGACGCTTCTCGAGCGCATCGCCGACCGCGTCGGGCATTTCGAGCTCCTGCCGGCTCGATGGGTCGCGTTCCTCGCGCGCTCGCCAGAGAGCCCACTCGCCAAGGAGCGCCGGAAGCGTCTGGCGCGCGCCTACCTCGACGCCGGCCAGATCGACTACGCCATCGCCTGCCTGGAGTGGGTCGCCGACGACGGCGACCCGGAGACGATCGAGCAGCTCGTCGAGCTGTACCTCCGGATGGGGCGTCAAGAGGACGCGACCTCGCTCCTCGCGAGGGCAGGCGCGGCGCTGCCCGTGCCGACCCGCGTCGCACACCTTCGCACCGCGATGAGCGGCGCGCTGCACCGCGGCGACGAGGACGCGGCTGCCAAGCTCGCGCGCGACATCCTCGCGGCCGACGCTGCGGACCCCGAGGCCGCGGCGTTCCTCGAGGATCGGTACCGTCGACGCGGAGAGTGGCACGAGCTCCGCGAGCTGCTCTACGCGGCAGGTCGTGTTCCCGGGCTCTCGTTGGAAGCGCGCAAGCAGCGCTTCCGAGAAGTCGCGCTGATCTGCGAGCGACGTCTCGACGACGCGGACGGGGCGATCCAGGCCTGGAAGCAGGTCGTCACGCTCGACGTGTCGGATCGCGAAGCTCGCAGCGCGCTGTCGCGGCTCCTCGAGCAACTCGGCCGATGGGACGACCTCGCGCAGGCGGTCGAGCGCGACGCCGTCGCTGCCGTCGACGACGCGACCAAGCTCGAAGCGTACAAGCGGCTTGCGCGGCTCCACGCGGAGAGGCGACGCGATCAGGCGGAGGCGGCGCTCGCGTGGCGCGCCGCGCTCGACGTC
>JBKDQC010000734.1:0-26574 GCA_046342295.1 Deltaproteobacteria bacterium
GCGGTGGTGCCTCTTCGTCACCGCATAGAGCCCCGCCCTCCAAGGGCCCTGCACGCGACGGAGCGGGCGCGCGACCGCCTCGGGCGTGAAGCGCGGCACCCACGAGAGCGCGCCGCCGCGGCGGATCGCGCCGAAGAGCCCGAGCACGAGGCCATGCACGTGAAAGACGGGCAGGGCATGCACGATCGTGTCGCGCGCATCCCACGCCCAGGCCTCCGCGAGGCCGTCGAGGCACGCGGCGATGTTCGCCGACGAGATCAGGGCGCCCTTGGGCAGGCCCGTCGTGCCCGAGGTGTAGAGGACGAGCGCGGGCGTCGAGAGGATGGGTCGCGCCGGAAGCGCCGCGTCGTGGCCCGCCGATCTCTCCACGCCCATCACGTCGAGACCGCGCGCCTCGGGCACGGCGGCGAACTGCTTCGAGGCCGCCTCGGGCCGTGCCGACACCGCGAGCTGGGGCCTCGCGTCGGAGAGGACGTGCGCGAGCTCGACCGTGCCGAGCTTCGGATCGATCGGCACGCTCACGAAGCCCGCCGCGGTCTGCGCGAGCAGGGCCACGAGCGTCTCGAGCGCCGGCTCCGTGAGCACGGCGATCGTGTCCCCGGGCGCGAGTCCCCGCGCGCGTAGGCGCGCCACGTGGTGCGCCGCCATCGCGGCGAGGCCGCGGTCCTCGAGCGCATCCTCGCGGCCATCGGCCTCGGTCACGCAGAGCGCAGGGGATCCGCCGGGCAGCGACAACCGAGGGAACAGCGCGTCCATGGAGGATCTCCTACTGCGCCCGCCCCGACCGCGAAAGCCCAGCTGCGGGCACCGCTCCGCACGAGGACACCGCTCCCCGAGAGAACCCAGGGCCGCGACGGCTCAGGAGAACGCGAGGCCCGCGGAAAAGAGCACGCCGTGAAGGAGCAGGAGCTTCGCCGTCGCGGCGAGCGTGGCGTTGAGCGGCGGGCCCTCCTCCTTCACGACGCGGCGCACGAGGATCACCGCGAGCGGCGCGCTCGCGAGCGGCAGGGCGAGCCACGCGCTCGACCGCCAAGACGCGAGGGCCACTGGCACCGCGTACGCGGCCGCGAGGAGCACCGCGTACTCGATCTCTCCGAACCGGCGTCCGAAGCGCACGACGAGCGTGCGCTTGCCCGCGTAGACGTCCGTGGAGCGATCGCGAACGTTGTTCACGACGAGGATCGACGTCGCGATCGCGCCAACGGGCACGGACGCTGCCCAGCCGAGCCCCGGAAGCTCCCCAGTCTGCACGAAGACGGTCCCGAGCACCGCGACGAAGCCGAAGAAGACCATCACGAAGATGTCGCCGAGCCCGTTGTAGCCGAGCGGGTAGGGGCCCCCGGTGTACGCGATGCCCGACGCGATCGAGAGGACGCCGATGATGACGATCGGCCAGCCCGCGGCCCAGACCAGATAGGCGCCGAAGAGGGTCGCGACCGCGAACGCTGCGGCCATCGCGGTCCGCATCGCCCGCGCAGACAAGAGCCCGGCGGCGACCGCACGCACCGGCCCGAGGCGCGCTTCGGTGTCCGCGCCCTTCTCGGCGTCGAAGACGTCGTTGGCGAAATTCGTCCCGATCTGGATCGCCGAGGCGCCGAGGAGCGCCGCGAGCGCGGTGTCCCAGCGCACGCCACGGGTGGCGTGCGCCACGGCCGTTCCGACCAGGACGGGCACCAGGGCCGCCGTGAGCGTCGCGGGCCTTGCGGCACGGATCCACGTGGCGAGCACGCGGGATGGCGTCGTGGTCTGGCTCATGCGCGGTCCTCGAGGATGGCCGCGAGCGCCTCCGGGCGTTCGAGCACGAGGTCGTGGCCCGCGTCGGGAACGACGTGGACCCGAACGTTTCTCCGGCCGCCGTGCTCGCGCGCGAGCTCCTCGGCGATCTGGCGGAATTTCGGATCCCGGGCGCCGACCACGAGCTCGACGCGCGCGGTTCGAGCCACGGCCAACGCTCCGAAGCTCGGCATGCGCCCGAGCGACAGGACCGAGAGCGCCTCGGCCACGGCCGCGGGATCATGCGCGAGGCGTCGGGCGCGGTGGGCCGCTCGGACCTCGTCGGGGAGCGCGCTCTGCGACGCGAAGAGCGGCTGCGCCTGCCAGCGGTCCACGAACGCCTCGAGCCCTTCGGCACGAAGCGCCTCGGCGAGCGCGTCGTCGGCGGCGCGGCGCACGCGGGCCTCCTCGGCGTCGCGCAGACCATCTCGGCCCGAGACGAGCACGCGCCGAGCGAACGGCCGAGGTGCGCGTGCCGCGAGGCCGAGCGCCACGCGCGCTCCGAGCGAGTAGCCGACCAAAGTCTCGGGCCACGGGGCGTGTGCCCTCCAGAGCCTCGCGAGCTCCTCTTCGAACGTCGCGGCGCCCCGCGCGGCGCCGTCGTGACCGAGCAAGCACGGCGTCTCGACGGAGGAGCCCGCGAGGTGGGCTCGCACCCGATCCCAGCTCCCCGGCGCTCCGAGAAAACCATGCAGCAGCGCGAGGCGGCGGGGGCTCGGTTGCGGGCTCAGGTTCTCCATCGTCGACCCTTGCGCGCCTCTTCGAGCGCGATCCCATGGCGGCGCGCGAGCTCGGCCTCGAAGGCGCGCGCGCCGCGGGGCTCGACGCAGGCGCGCAGGATCGAGAGCCCCGGGCGCGCGAGGCCCCGGTCGAGCGCCGCGGCGAGGTTGCCAGCGGAGGAAACCGATTCGAATGCGACACCGTACGCGCGCGCGAGCGCCTCGTGGTCGAGCGGCTCGCTGGTGATCATGTGTGACATCATCCAGGGCGCCTCGCGCGCCACGGGCAGGGCCTCGAAGATCCGGCCGCCGTCGTTGTCGACGAGCACGAGGCAGAGGGGTGCCCGACTCCGCCGCGCGGTCGCGAGCGCGCCCACGTCGTGGAGGAAGGTCAGGTCGCCGAGCAGCGCGACCGTGGGGCGCGGGTCGGCGAGCGTCGCTCCGAAGCTCTGTGCGACCAGGCCATCGATCCCGTTGGCCCCGCGCTGGTGCTGCACCACGAAGCTCGAAGACGCCGACCGGAGCTCGCGCGTCGCGTACCGGTCGAGCATGCGGATGGGGAGGCTGTTGCCGACGACGAGCCGCGCTCCCTCCGGCAGCGCTCGCACGACTTCCCGCGCGATCGCCGGCTCCCCCCAGCCGCCCTCGGCGACCTCGCGCGCGATCGAAGCTCCCGCCGCCTCGAGCGAGGTGAGCTGCTCGACGAATCCGGCCGTCGACGTGTCCTCCGCCGAGGTCGCGGGCGTGCCGCGCACGAGAAGCGCCCGCGCGATCTCTCCGGCGTCGCCGACGAGGATCTGCTCGGCGCCCCCGTGCGGGTCGAGGTAGCTCGCTGCGCCCACGACCACACGTCGCGGCCGAGCGCGCGCGACCCAGCGTTCGTAGGCCGCGCTCGTCGGCACCGCGCCGAGCTCGAGGACGAGGTCCGGCGGGGCCTCCTGGTGTCCGTCGAAGAGTCCGGCCGTCAACCATGCATCGAGCGAATCGAGACGGCCCGCTCCGGAGAACCCAGCCGCCGAGGAGAACCGCAGCTGGCTCGTGAGCTCGGCGGCGAGCACGCCGCGGCGCTGCTGCACCCACGTCGTGAGGGCCGACGAGTCGACGTGGCAGGGCAGGGGCCCGGCGACGAAGAGCACGCGGCGCGCCTCCGCGAGCCGCGCCTCGAGGGCCGCGAGCTCCGCCGCCGCGGGCACGACCGTCGCGCGCACGCTCGGCGCCGGGCGCGCGAGCACGCCATCGGCTGTGGCCCGGAGCGCGTGCTCTGCGCGCGTGCCGGGCTCGCGAGGCTCGAGCGGCTTGCGCGCGCGAACGTCGAGGTGGACCGGGCCGGGCCGCGGGCCGAGGCTCGCACTGACCGCCTGCGCGACCACGCGGCGCAGCCCGACCAGCGATCTCTCGCTCGCCTCGGGGTTGCCCGTGTCCGCGAAGAAACGCACGTGCTCGCCGAAGAGCTTGGTCTGGTCGACGGTCTGCGGCGCCCCGCAGAGGCTCAGCTCCGTCGGACGATTCGCCGACAGGAGGACCATCGGCACGTTGGCGAGCGACGCCTCGAGCACGGCCGCGAACCAGTGCGCCGGCGCCGTGCCTGAAGTGCAGAGCACCGCCGCGGGCCTGCCGGTCGCGCGCCCGTGGCCGAGCGCGATGAACGAGGCCACGCGCTCGTCGACCACATCGATCACCTCCAGCCCCGCCGCCAGCACCGCCGCCAGCACCGGTGTCGAGCGCGATCCGGGGCTCGCCACCACCCGCTCGATGCCCGCGTCGCGCAGCGTCCGCGCCAGCACGCGCATCCATTCGGTCTGGGCCGTCTGCGCGAGGGCGGGCTCGCTGCCCACAGGCTCGTCCTCGGCGACGCGCCCGGCCCTCTCCGAGCTTTTGGTCACGCCGTCGATCCCGCGCCGACGGGCGCTCCGACGCGCCCCGCCTCGCGAGGCTCCCTCGGCTCCTCGAGCGCACCCGAGAGCGGAGAGGCGCCGAGCGCACGGAGCAGCGGGGCCATCTTGAGCTCCGTCTCCGCGTGCTCCGCGGGCGGGTCGGACGTGGCGACGATGCCGCCCCCAGCGAACACCCACGCACGCGCACCCCGGAGCAGACCGCACCGGAGCATCACGTGGACGTCCGCGTCCCCGCGCGCATCGATCCAGCCGAGCGGGCCGCTGTACCAGCCCCGCGGCGGCTCGTGCGCCTGGATGAACGCCTCGGCGGCTTCGCGGGGTGTGCCGCCCACGGCAGGCGTCGGGTGGAGCGCGTCGAGCAGCGCGACGGCTGACACGTCGTCGGGGACGACGGCTTCGATCTCGGTGCGGAGGTGGACCACGTTGGCCGCCCGCTTGAGGCGTGGGCTCGGCTCGGCCCGCACTTCGGCGCCGAGCCCGCGCAGCCGCTCGACGATCGCCTCGACGACGGGCGCGTGCTCGTGGTTGTCCTTGACGCTCGTGAGCAGCGCTTGCTCCGAAGCCTGCGGGCCCTTCGCGCGCGTCCCGGCGAGCGCTTCCGTGCTCACACGGAGGCCGGTCTTGCGGAAGAGACGCTCCGGCGTCGCGCCGACGAGGACGCTCGCGCCCCTCCGCACGAAGAAGCGCAGCGCTGCGCTCGGCACGAGCCGCTCGAGCACCGCCTCGGGCTCGAAGTCTCGCTCCGCGCTGACGCTCGCGCGGCGCGAGCAGACGACCTTGGAGAGCGAGCCGCTCGCGATCGCGGCCCGGGCGGCCTCCACCCGGTCGTGAAAGGCTGCGGGGCTCGCCGGATCGACCGCGACACGTCGACAGTCCATCGGGGCGGGGGCCGCCGGCGCACAGAGGAGCGCCTCGAGCTCGGCCCCGATCACGGCGGCGCGCCCCGGCCAAGGCTCGGACGTCGCCGCGAACGCGATCACGGCGCGGTCGCCCTCGCGGAGGTAGGTCCAGCGAGGCGTCACCGCGCGACCGTCGGCATGCTCGCTCCACGGCTCCTCCACGCTCGCCCCGGGGGCGAACGCGTGGCCGAACACCACGAGCGGGACGCGCGCGGCGAGCGACGGATCGGCTGCGGGGTGCACCGCTCGGGGCAGGGCGCGCGAACGCGACGCGTGCGCCTCGAGCGCGGCCTCACCACAAGCGGGCAGGCTCGTCGCCTCGGCCACACCCAGCCCGAGCAGCGTCGCGCTCGGACCGAGCTCGTGCGGCGGTTGCTCGAGGAGCCAGGCCTCGCACTTGCGCGAAGCCCGCAAGAGCGCCGCCGCCTCGAGCCGCGGCGCGGGGAGCACGACCACGCGGGCCGCTTCGAGGGCCGTGGCGAGGAACTGCGCGAGCTCCGTCACCGCGCTCACGACGCACGCGCCTCCTTGCGCCCCACGTAGAGGTTGCAGACGCCGAAGGTCAGCGGCACGACCTCAGTGCGCAGGCCGGCGCGCTCCATCATCGCCGCGAAGACCTCGGGCTCCGGGAACGCGGCGATCGAGCGCTGGAGGTACCGGTACTCGCGCGCTCCGGAGAGCAGCGCGCCGAGCTGCGGCACCACATGGCGGATGTGGAAGCGGGCGAACGGGCCGAGCAGCCCCTGTCTCGGCTCGCCGAGCTCGAGCACGGCGACGATCCCGCCCTCGCGCGTCACGCGCGCCATCTCCCGGAGCGCGAGCTCGCGGTCCGGGACGTTCCGGATGCCGAACGAGATCGTGACGGCGTCGACGCTCTGGTCGGGGAGCGCGATCGACTGCGCGTCGCCCATCGCGAGCGACACCCGCTCGGACATTCCGCGGGCCGCGACCTTGTCGGCTCCGATCGAGAGCATGTTCCCCGACGGGTCCGTGCCGCGCACCTTGGCCTCGGGGTAGCGGCGCGCGATCGCGATCGCGAGGTCGGCCGTACCGGTCGCGAGGTCGAGCACCTCGGGGCGCGCGCGCCCGGCGAGCGCCAGGCGCTCGGCCGCCATTCGGCGCCAGCCATGGTCGATGCCCATCGAGAGGACGCGGTTGAGGAGGTCGTAGCGGCGCGCGATGCGGTCGAACATCGCACCCGAACCGAGCGCATCGGCCGGAGCGAGCGCGCCCGCGTGGGCCCCGCGGTTCACGTCGGCGCTCGTCATGCGCACCTCGCGACGGTGGTCTCGAGCACGGTGACGAGCGCGTCGCGCGCGGGACCCGGCCGGAGGACCTCGAGCGCTTCGCGGGCCTGATCGGCCTGGTCGCGCGCGAACGCGCGGGCCTCCTCGAGCGCGCCCGTCCGACGAAGCGAGTCGAGCACGTCGCGCGCGAAGGCCTCGTCGTCGACGCCTGCACCGAGCCGGGCCGCGAGCCCTGGATCTCGGCGCGCAGCGAGGATCAGCGGGTAGGTCGTCTTGCCCTCTCGCAGGTCGGCGAAGAGCGTCTTGCCCGTGGCGCTGGGATCGCCGTCGAAGTCCAGCACGTCATCGACGGTCTGGAAGGCCGTCCCGAGGAGCACGCCAAAGCGCTCGAGCGCCGCGGCTTCGTCCTCGCGGAGCCGGCCCGCGTGCGCGCCCGCCTTCATCGCCCACGCGAAGAGCGAGGCGGTCTTGCCCTCGGCGACGCGTCGCCACACGGACTCGTCGAGAACGAGCTTGCCGCGGTTCTCGAGCTGGAGAGACTCGGCGAAGATCATCTCCTCGATCGCGTCGAGCAGCGTCCCGAGCAACGCGGGCGCGACCCGGCGCACGCGCCGGAGCGCCTCCACCAGCAGCCAGTCCCCCGCGAAGATGCTGGCCGAGTTTCCATAGAGAGCCCGCGTCGTCGGGCGCCCGCGGCGCGCGTCTCCGAGGTCCACGACGTCGTCGTGGAGGAGGGTCGCGCTGTGCACGAGCTCGACCGAGACGGCCAGCTCGCGGGCGACGTCGTCGAGGGCACCGCCGACCCGCGCCGCGAGCACGACACACGTCGGCCGCAGCCGCTTTCCCCCCGCAGCCACGAGGTGCGCGCCTCCCTGGGCGACGACCCGGTCGCGAGACGCCTGCGGTGTCACCGCGGACAGCAGCTCCGACTCGACGAGGGCGAGGTCGCGCTCGACGAGTCGTGCCAGCGAGGAGAGTCGCTCGGCCAGGGGCGTGAGGTCGTTCGTTCGGCAGACGGTCGTGAGCCGGTCGAGGACCTGGCCCGTCGCGATCTCGGACATGATACACCCCTCGGGTTGCCCCAGCGAACTTCGCTCGGTTGTTTCAAGAACTTTTGAAACCACCAAGATATGCCGCCTTCCCGAGATGGGGTCAAGGCTTGCGCCGGATCATTCGACCGCCACCCCCAGAATCGGGTCACCGACCTGCAGCGCGTCGACGAACGCCATCCCCTCCACGACCTGGCCAAAGACGGTGTAGCGGCCGTCGAGGTGGTGCTGCGGGCCGAGCGTGATGAAGAACTGGCTCCCGCCGGTGTCCCGACCCGCCAGCGCCATCCCGACGACCCCTCGCTCGTAGGCCAGGGGCGAGTCCTCGCACCGCTGCCACCAGGCCGGACCCCCGTAGCCGTCCCCGCGGGGATCGCCTCCTTGCGCCACGAACCCCGGCACGACCCGATGAAAGACGAGCCCTTCGAAGAAGCCCGCCCGGGCGAGCTCGGCAAAGCGCGCCACCGTCGCGGGTGAGCGCACGGCGTGGAGCTCGATCACCACCTCGCCACGCTCGGTCCGGAGCGTCGCGCGTCGGGGCAGGGCGGCCAGGGCCGCGGGCGCGAGGGGCTCTGCCACCGGGAGCACACCAGCCGCCTCGAGGTCGGTGGCTTCACGGCCGAGCGCGCGAAGCGCCGCCCTCGACCGGGTCCGGACCGCATGGCTCGGGTGCCGAGACAGCGGCTCGAGCAGCGCCTCGAGCGGGCCCGTCGCGGGCGGCAGCCCCGGATCGGCCAGCGCCTCGAGCGTCTCCGCGAGTGTGACCCGGGCCTCGAGCGAGTCCGTCGACAGCAGTCTCCGGCCCGCAGAGAGCAGCTCCGGATCGAGCTCGGCGAAGACGCGCTGCGGGCTGGCCGGCTCTCCGCGGAGGGTCGCGTCGACCGCCTGCGCGTCGCGCGCACGTTTGGCGCCCGGCACGAGCCCTCGCCAGAGCTCGAGGGTCGCCAAGAGGACGCCTTCGTCCTCGGACCCGAGCCCCGCACGGACGAACCAGAGCGCCCGCTCCGAAGACAGATGGGCCGCGGCCGCGAGCACCGCTTCGCGCACGCGCGGCCCGCCTTCGCTGAAGTGGCGCTGAAGCAAGGTGCTGCGCAGCTCCTCCGCCCCAGTGACCTCGCCGAGGATCTCGGCCGCGAGGATGCGGCGCGTGTCGTCGTCGAGGATCGGCGCTCCGCATCGCTCGACGCGCGCAGGCCAGCCGCGCCCGAGGTCGACGAGCTGGGCCAACCGGCAGCCGAGCCACGCGGCCTCCCGCGAGGCCGGGAGCGCCTCGCAACGCGACGCCCAGCTCGCCGCGCGCGCATGGATTGCCTCCGCCCGCGCGTGGGGCCGTGCGATCTCGATCGCCGTGAGGAGCACGTGCACGCCTGGGCCATCCAGGGGGGTGGTGCCCCGTTCCGGCTCCCCCGCAGCGGCAGGCCACCACCGCGCGACCACGCGGTCGAGCAACGCCGCCAGCCGCGGCTCCCGCCCTCCACCCGCAGGGCCGAGGCTGCGAAGCGCGGCGATGGCGACCCGGGGCTCCGCCGCGGCAGCCGCTTCGGCGAGCGCGCTCCAGGACGCCTCGGTCTGCGGAGCGCGGCCCAAGAAGCGGGCGAGCTGCACCCGCAGCTCGGTCTCGGTGGCCTGCCCCGTACCCTCCGCCTCCCCAGCGGGCGCTGCCTCACGTGGGACAGGGGCCCCGGCGGGCGCGGCGACGCTTGGGGTGGACGCTTCGGTTGTGGCCGCGCCCGGGCGCACCTCCGCGGCGAGCGCCTCCGCAGCGAGCACCTGTGCCTCCACGGCGAGCGCGCCCTCGACGGGCGTTCTCCCCAGCCCCTGCCAGCAGGCCTCTCGAACGGCTGCGTCGGGGTCGCGCGACGCTCGCGCCAGCGCCGCGCGGAGCAGCGCCTCGGGCCAGCCCTCGGGTCGGCCGTACGCCAGCCCGCGGCATACGGCGATCCGATGCTCCTCTGGGCCGTCGAGGCCCTGGATCAACGCCGGCACGACCCGAGGGTCCGCGGTCCGCGCGAGCGACCACAGCTGCGTGGCGCGGAGCCCGCGGACCACCTCGGGCGGTCCTGCGTCGGGGGCCGCCCAGCCGGACGATTCCGCCGCGTGCGCGCCGAGGAGGGCGGTGACCGCCTCCGGAGGCGCTTCACCCTCGAGCGCACCCAGTCCGAAGGCCGCCGCGCGTCGGGCCTCGGGATCCGGGTCGCGGAGCCCATGCAGGAGCGCAGCCGTGGCCTCGGCGTCGTGCACACGGCCCAGGGCCCACAGGGCACGCCGGCGCGTGGCCGCGTCCCCGGCGCGCGCGAGCTCCGCGAGCGGCCCAGCCTGGCGCGCGTCGGCCCACGCGGAGACCTCGGCGTCACTGGCGGACGGGGCGGGGCGCGGCGACTCGTTGCCGGAGGCGGGGAGGGGAGGGCGCTCCGGCTCGCGGCAACCGACGAACAGGACGAGCGCGAGCAAGGAGAGACGGCTCATGCGCCGAGCAAACCGTGTCACCAACGGCCCGGCAAGGGTCGACCGCGTCCGTCTCGTGGGAAACGGCGGGGCGCTTCACCGCCCCCTCTCCCAAAAGCCCCTGACTTGGCTGGGCTGCCCCCGCTCTCCTTGGGCCTCGCGACCGGCGCCACCTCCCCGGACCCCGGGATGTCTCTCGCGGTCCACGTGAAACTCCCGTCGGTGCGCCCTCTCCCGTTTCACGTGAAACACCCCAACGCCGGTCTGCCACCGCGTCGCGGCGCGCGACGCTTGCCGACGACGCGCGCGTGACCACCGGCTTCTCACGTTTCACGTGAAACGCGCCTGCGCTCCGTCAACGCCACCCGCCATCACGTTTCACGTGAAACGCTCCGGGTGCCCCGCGACCTCCCCGCCCCTATAGTCCGACGATGCTGCGCTTCCGAGACCTCGTCGCGACGCGTCTCGACGACCTCCGCGCCCGCGGTCTCCTGCGGGAACCCCTCACCAGCAGCCTCCCCACGGGGACCCACGTCGTCGTCCGCGGACGCCGGTTGCTCAACCTCTCGTCCAACAACTACCTCGGCCTCGCGGACGACCCACGCCTCCGCGAAGCTCTCCGCGACGCCGCCACCACCTGGGGCGGCGCAGGAGCCAGCCGTCTCATCTCCGGAACGCTTTCTCCGCATCGCGCCGCGGAGCGCGCGCTCGCAGCCTTCACCGGCCACGAAGACGCACGTCTGTTCTCCTCCGGATACGCCGCCAACGTCGGCGTCCTGGCCGGCCTCGCGGGGCCCGAAGACGTGATCTTCAGCGACGCGCTCAACCACGCGAGCTTGATCGACGGCTGCCGGCTCTCGCGCGCCCGGGTCGTCGTCTACCCCCACCGCGACACCGTCTCGCTGTCACGCGCGCTCGAGACGCTCCGCCCGCAGCACCGCGCGGCCTTCGTGGTCTCCGACGCGGTGTTCTCCATGGACGCCGACCTCGCGCCACTCGCCGCGCTTCGTCAGCTCGCGGACGAACACCACGCGGCCCTGGTCGTGGACGAAGCCCACGCGCTCGGCGTCGTCGGCCCCGAGGGGCGCGGCCTCGCGGCCGCCCACGGCGTACGACCCGACGTCACCACCGGGATGCTGGGCAAGGCCTTTGGCCTGATGGGTGGGTTCGTCGCGGCCGACGCCGACACCTGCCGCCTCCTCGAGACCACCGCCCGCACCTACGTCTTCTCGACCGGCCTCCACGCCGCCCTCGCAGCCGTCCTACCCGCCGTGATCGGCTGGGTCTCCGAGGCCGACGCCGCACGCACGCAGCTGCGCGCCCACCGCAACAAGCTCGCCGCGGCCGTGCCCGCACGACTCCGGATCGCCTCCGAGGACCTCGCGCCGATCCTCCCCGTCCTCCTCGGCGACGGGGCCCGCGCGCTCGCGGCTTCCGCGGCTCTCGCCGAGCGCGGGTTCTTCGCGCCTGGGATCCGTCCCCCGACCGTGCCCCCAGGCACCGCGCGCCTGCGCCTGGTGCCCATCGCGACCCAGAGCGACGACGAGATCTCCGCCGCGGCCCACGCGCTCGCGGAGGTGCTCGCGGACCCGATGCACGAGGCCGAGCATCCCCGTTCCGGCGCGTAGGGCGTCCGGCCCGTGGCTCCGCGCACGGCGCGGAAACAACCGTGCAACACCAACCTGTCCGTGTTGTCCCGGGGGCCCGTTCTCCTCGCGAGACCCCCCACCCCAGGAAGTCTTCGTCGGTCCGCTCCGGCGGGGCACCGCAACAGCCACCCGGTCAGGTTCTCCCTGAACGGCCCTCACGGAGTGAGACATGACCCGAGGCCTCTTCCTCACCGCGACCGGAACCGACTGCGGAAAGACCTGGCTCGGGCGCGGTCTGGCGCGCTCCCTCGCGAGCCGCGGCCTGCGGGTCGCCGCCCTCAAGCCGCTCGAGACCGACGTGCGTGAGCTCGCGCGAGACGCGACGGCGCTCGCTCGGGCGGCAGGCGATCCTGCCCTCGCGACCCACGGTGTCCGTTACCGAGCGCCGCTCAGCCCGTGGGCCGCCGCGCGCGCCGAGGGGCGGACCGTCCCGAGCCCCGCCCACCTGGCCGCCGACGCCCACCAGCGCGCCCGGGGATACGACGTGGTCCTCGTCGAGGGCGCTGGCGGGCTGCTCGTCCCCCTCGACGAGACCTCCTCCGTCGCCGACCTCGCGGGTGAGCTTGGCTTTCCACTCGTCCTCGTCGGGCGCGATGCGCTCGGCACGCTCTCGCATGTGCTGACCGCATGGGAGTCGGCCGAGCGGAGACGCCTGCCGGTGCGCGCGGTGGTGCTGACCCGAGGGCCGTGGTCCGAGGGCGATCCGTCCACCGAGACCAACGCCTCCTTTCTCGGCGGTCGCCTCCCGGTGCCCGTGCTCGTCTACGCCGCCTCTCGCGACGACGATGACGCGCTCGCCGCGGCGGCGAGCCCGCTCGTTCCGACGTTGTTCCCCGGCCTCGACGAGGCGTCGCGCCCATGAGCGATCCCGTGACGCCCCGCGCGCCTCTCGACCCCGAGCGCAAGCACGCCATCGAGGTGCGCTTCCTCGGACGCATGCACTGGTCGGTGCTGGGCGTCGCCCTCATCGTCGGCTGGGGTGTACCCCCCGGTGCCTGGCGTGCGGCATTCCTCACGCTCCTCGTCGCGACGGTGATCGGCCTCAACCTCCCAGCGCTTCGCGTCGTGCAGCGCGCGTCCCGCGAGGGCGCACCCGCACACCTCGTGCGCGCGCTCTGGGTTCCCATTCTCCTGCGCTCCCTCGCCACGACGCTCGTCGTCGGCATGCTCGCGGGGTGACCCACAACAGCGATTTTCGCTTTGCTTTCGGCGTCTTACGCGTGTCGATCCGTTTTCTTGGGCCGTCCGGCGGCCCTCGGTAGGGTCGCGGGATGACGCGGCTCCTGCGCGCCCTCTCGTGCGTCCTCACCCTCGCGATCTGGCTCGCTCCGGCAGGGGCCCGTGCCGAGCTCGTCGACATCCCCTACGCGGTGGTGCGGGGAGACACCGGGCGGCGCATCGCGCGGCGCTTCGGTCTCACCTACGCCCAGCTGGTGGCGCTGAACGACGACCGCTCTCTCGAGCGCCTGCGGATCGGCGAACGCCTCGTCGTCGGGCGCGGCCACCGCCACGTCCATCGAGTCCACGCGGGCGAAGCGCTCAACGACATCGCCGCCCGCTACCGTGTAACGGTCGCCGAGGTGCTGCGCTGGAACCCTGGGCTTCGACCGGCCCGCCTCTCGCGGGGCGAGGAGATCGTCCTCTACTCCGAGCGCGAGGAGCCGCCCTCGGAATCGGTGGGCGAGGTCGACGATGGCACGCTCCTCCACGGCGTCGCCTTGCCGCCGCATCCGGGCTTCGTGGTCCGACACCGGGAGCGCACCTTCCTCACGCACGACGCCGCCGAGCATCTGCTCCGGGCCTTCGATCGACTGCGCGACACGGACGAAGACGCCCCGCGGCTGCAGATCGGGGACGCGAGCCGCGCGCACGGCGGACCGCTCGAGCAGCACCGCAGCCACCAGAGCGGGCGCGACGTCGACATCGACTACTTCCACGTGCGCTGCCGCGAGACGTGCGGCCACCATCGGCTCTCGCCCGAGCAGCTCGACGCAGACCGGCAGTGGAGGCTGATCGAGCCCTGGCTGCGGGAGCGCGTCGTCGAGTACGTCTTCATCGATCACACGCTGCAGGAGCCCCTCTACGAGGCCGCGCTTCGGGCGGGCGCTGCGCGCGCGGACCTCGCGCGGTGGTTTCAGTGGCCTCGCGCCGCGGACGTGCGCGTCGGCGTCATTCGACACGTCCCGAGCCACGCCGACCACATGCACGTGCGCTTCGCTTGCGCGCCCCACGACACGGCCTGCGTTCCGAGCGATGGCCGCGACCCGCGCCACGAGTGACCCGCGGGGTGTCCGGTCGAACGGCGAGCGCGGACCTCTGACCCGCGGTTCTCGACCGGTCGCGGCGTGCCTCTCGACGCTCCTCCCGCGGCGTGACAACTCCGTGCCGTGAGCACGCTGATCGACCTTCGCCGCCTGCCCGCACACGTCGCCATCATCATGGACGGCAACGGCCGGTGGGCGCTCCACCGAGGCGCGATGCGGCCGACGGGGCACCGGGAGGGCAGCCAGAGCGTGCGCCGCATCGTGCGCGCCTCGAGGCGCCTGGGCCTGCGTGCGCTCACCCTCTACGCCTTCAGCGAGCAGAACTGGCAGCGCCCGAGCTTCGAGGTCGACGCCTTGATGGAGCTCCTGCGCGAGTTCCTCATCTCGGAGCGCCGCGAAATCCTCGACAACGACATCCGCCTGACGAGCATCGGCAGGACCGAGCGCCTGCCTCCTCGCGTGCTCGAGGTGCTGCGACCGCTCGAGGCCGAGAGCGCCGGCAACCGCGGGATGACGCTCTGCCTCGCGCTGAGCTACGGCGGCCGCGAGGAGCTCGCGGACACCATGCGCGCGAGGGCCGAGCGCGTCGCCCGGGGCGAGCTCGCCGCGACCGAGATCGACGAGCTGGCGGTCGACCGCGCGATGCCGTCGATGGCCCAGGGCGCCGTCGACCTCCTCGTGCGCACGGGCGGCGAGCAGCGCATCTCGAACTTCCTGCTCTGGAACGCCGCCTACGCGGAGCTCGTCTTCTCCGAGCGCCTCTGGCCGGAGTTCGACGTCGAGGACCTCTACGCCGCCATCGCCGAGTACCAGGCGCGCGACCGCCGCTTCGGCAAGGTGAGCGCTTCCGATGCGGACGCGCACGAAAGCTCCCTCGCTCCAGTTTTCGTGCAAGCATAGCGGCGCCCGCGCGCGGGCCAGCCCGATGGTCGATCTCAACCCTCCCGAGCCACCGCCCGTCGCGCCTTCTGCGAGCAAGACGTCGAACGACGCGTTCGTGCGCAACACGCTCGCGCGTTTCGCGACCGCCGCGATCGGGATCCCGATCCTTCTCTGGATGCTCTTCTCGGCGCCGTGGTGGGTCTTCCCCGGCTTCTGTCTGCTGGCGATCTTGCGCGCCTCGCACGAGCTCTTGCGCATGACGATGGTGGGCGAGCCGCTGCTCTACGCCTGGGGGCTCTTCGCGGCTCTGGCGCTCGCCGTCGCGAACCTGGCCGCGCTCCTCGCCGGGACGCAGATCCCCGAGCGCATGGCCGTCCTCGAGGCCTTGGGGATGCCTCCCGGCGGCGCGTACGGCGTCGCAGTCGGCGCCGTGGCGACCACGACGGTGATCACCGCGCTCTCGGTGCTCTTGCCGCTCACGCGCCCGGAGCCGAACGACCGCGCAGGTGTTCGCCTCGCGTGGCTCGTGGCCGGGCCCATGTACGTCGGCCTGCTCCTGGCGGCGGTCCCCGGCCTCTTCCTCGTCACCCATGGCACCTGGGTCGTGCTCGCGATGGGGCTCGCGTGGGGCTCGGACACCGGCGCCTACTTCGCAGGCCGCTTCTTCGGCAAGCACAAGCTCGCGCCCGCGATCTCGCCCGCGAAGACGGTCGAGGGGGCCCTCGGCGGGATGCTCGCGAGCGTGCTCGTCGCGGTGATCTGGCAGCTCGTGTGGCTCCACGACGAGCTGCCGCTCGCGCACGCGGTGGTGCTCGCGATGGTCGCGAACGTGCTCGGCCAGAGCGGAGACCTCGTCGAGTCGCTGATCAAACGCTCGACCGGAGTGAAGGACAGCGGCGCGATCCTCCCGGGCCACGGAGGCCTCCTCGACCGCATCGACGCGCTCATGTTCACGGCCGTGAGCTGCCTTCTCTACTGCCTCCTCATGCGCTGATCCGCGTACGCGGTCCCGACGCGTTGCGTCGTTGCGCCGACTCGGGGGCATTGGTAGGAGCCGACGACGGAGTGTCGGCGCTCGGCGTTCAGGCCTGCTGCCGCCCCGAAGGAGAGGAAGCCGCCCATGGCCTACGAGTTCTTCAAGGTCGTCCAGAAACACCTCGAGATCGCCGCGAAGGTCGTCGATCTCCCGCAGCACGTCGCCGACATCCTCTCGCAACCGAAGAACGAGCTGATCGTCAACTTCCCGGTCCGCATGGACGACGGCTCGATGCGCCTCTTCAAGGGCTACCGCATCCAGCACAACAACATCCGCGGCCCGTACAAGGGCGGTATCCGCTACCACCAGGACGTGCACCTCGACGACGTGAAGGCGCTCGCGTCGATGATGACCTGGAAGTGCTCGCTGATGGACATCCCCTTCGGCGGAGCCAAGGGCGGCGTGAAGGTGAACCCGCACCTCCACTCCCGCGACGAGCTGATGCGCATCACGCGCCGCTTCACGCACGCGCTCGGCTCGAACATCGGACCCGAGTACGACATCCCCGCGCCCGACGTCGGCACCACCGCCCAGATGATGGTCTGGATGATGGACAGTTACATGAACCGGTCCGACGACCTCATGAAGAACGCCCAGCGCGGAATCGTGACCGGCAAGACGATCAACGCCGGTGGCTCGCAGGGGCGTGAGCAGGCCACGGGGCAAGGCGCCGTGGTGTGCGTGCGCGAGTGGGCCAAGGCGAACAACCTGGAGCTCAGAGGAAAGACCTCGATCGTCCAGGGCTTCGGCAACGTCGGCAGCTTCGCCTCCAAGTTCCTCGACGAGCTCGGCGTGAAGCTGCTCGCGACGGGCGACCACACCGGCTACATCCGCAACGACAAGGGCATCGACGTGCCCAGGCTCTTCGCGTACGCGCGTGCGCACGGCTCGATCCAGGGCTTCGATGGCGCCGACGTCATCACGCGGGAGGAGTTCTTCAAGACGAAGGCCGACGTGTTCGTTCCGGCTGCGCTCGAGAACCAGATCACCGCGCAGGAAGCGCAATGGCTCGACGTGAAGATGATCTCCGAGGGCGCCAACGGGCCCACGAGCCCCGAGGGCGACGCCATCCTCGAGCAGAAGGGCATCGTCGTCGCGCCCGACATCCTCGCGAACGCGGGCGGTGTGACGGTCAGCTACTTCGAGTGGATCCAGAACAAGCGCAGCGAGTTCTGGGAGCGCGACGAGGTCGAGGCGCGCCTCGAGAGGAAGATGGTCCGCCAGTTCGCGAAGGTCATGGGCTACGCCAAGGAGCGAAAGATCTCGACGCGCCTCGCCGCCTATGCCGTGTCCCTCGAGAACCTCCAGATCGCCTACGACGAGCGCGGCATCTTCCCCTGACCGGTCCGGTTGCCTCGTGAACGCGCGCGACGGGCTCCCGCGGGGGCCCGTTTCGTTTTGGGTATGCTGCGGCCCGTGCTCGGAGCCATGCAGCCGGTGTTCACCCTCTCGTTCGCCCTCGCCGAGGCCGAGCTCGAGAGAGACGTGGGCAACGCGCACGCGCGCTGGCGCCTCCGACGATCGGTGATCGTCACCCTCGAAGACGCAGACGGACAGCGTGGCCGTGGCGAAGCGGCACCGCTGCCTGGGTGGTCCCGAGAGACGCTCGAGGACGTGGTCGCGGCGCTCGGGCGGCTCGAGGGACCGCTCGCTCCGGGCGAGCTCGACACGCGCTCGTTGCCTCCCTCGCTGCGCTTCGCGCTCGACTCCGCGTTGCTCGAGCTTCGCGCCGCCGAGAGGCCGGCCTATGCCGCGCTCGTCGACGACGTGGACCTCACCCGGATGCCCGAGCAGCTCGAGCTTCAGGTCTTGCTCGACGACCTCGAGCAGGCGTCGGAGCGCGCTGCGCAGGCGTTCCAGGACGGCGCACGCACCTTCAAGGTGAAGATCGGGCGCGACGGACGCGCCTCCGACGAGGCCGCGCTGCTCCTCGCGCTGCGCAAGCTCGGGCGCGAGGTCGTGATCCGCGCGGACGCCAACGGACGCCTCGGTGACGCCGCGACGCTCGCTCCTGCGCTCGCGGAGGCGCGCGCCGAGTACGTCGAGGATCCCTGCTCGCCCGATGGTTCGCTCGCGCGCTGGGTCGGCGTCCCGGTCGCGCTCGATGCACCCGTCGCATCCGACCCTGCACGAGCGCTAGGAGAAGCTCGAGGCCTCGGTGCCGGGGTCGTGGTCCTCAAGCCCACGTTGATCGGGAGCCTCGAGGAGTCGCTCCGCCTCGCCGCACGCGCCCGGGGACGCGGGCTCAAGATCGTGCTCTCGCACTCGCTCGAGGGCCCGGTGGGCCTGGCCGCGCTGGCCCACCTCGCGCTCGGGGCCTCGGCCTCGGCGCCGCGCGCCCTCTGGGGAGCCCAGGGCTTGTCGCCCTGGCCCGGCTGCGAGCGCTTCCGGATCGAGGGCGCAGCCGAGCCCCTGGCCGTGCCTCACTACCTGACCCAGTCTCGCCTCCTGCGGCCGTCCTCAGCGGGCTTCGGGCTCCTCTGAACGACGCGACCGCTCGAGCTGAGCGCGGACCTCGGCGCGGTCGAGCTTGCCCACGGCGTTCGTGGGGAGCGCAGCGAGTCGAACGATCTGGCGCGGTACCTTGAAGGCCGCGAGCTCGCGGCGAAGACGCGCCGAGAGGCCTTCCTCGTCGATGGGTACGTCGCTCACCACCGCGGCCGAGACGCGCTGTCCCCACGTCTCGTCGGCGAGCCCGACGACGCACGCCGCCTCGATCCCCTCGATGGCGAGCAGCGCCCGCTCGACCTCGGCGGGGTAGACGTTCTCGCCGCCGCTGACGATGAGATCTTCGCGGCGCGCGTCGACGTGAAGACGCCCGTGCGCATCGAGATGACCGAGGTCGCCCGTGTCGTAGAAGCCTTCGGCATCGAAGGGTGGACTCACGGACGGCTCGATCCAGCCGTCCATGCGAGCGCGCGAGCGCACGTGGATCCGGCCCTCGACGATCTTGACCTCGACGCCCTCGAGCGGCTCTCCGACGCCTTCGTCGGCAGATCGCACCGGCGCGGACGACGTGGCCACCTGCGCGCACATCTCGGTCAGACCGTACGTCGTGTGAATCGGATAGCCGAGCGCCGTGGCCCGTCCCAGCACGGAGGGCGGACACGCCGCTCCGCCGAGGAGCACCGCGCGCAAGGAAGCAGGACAGGAGCGACCCGTCCGAGCCAGGCGGGCCAGCTGTGTGGGGACCAGCGAGGCGATCGTGACCCGACACCGCGCGATCACGTCGAAGAACCGCGCTGGCTCGAACGGGCCCGGCGGAGAGAGGACCACCGTCCTACGCGCCACGAGCGCACGCACGAGCACCGAGAGACCACCGCCGTGCGCCAGCGGCATCGCGAGCAGCCAGCGGTCGTCTTCGCGCCAGCCGAGCCGGGCCGCGCTCGCCTCCGCAGCCGCCACGAACGCGCGACGAGACAGAAGCACCCCCTTCGGCGTGCCCGAGGTGCCCGACGTGAAGAGCACGGCGAGATGATCCCGCCGAAGATGCGGAGACGCCGCCACCCGGGCGACCGCGCGCTCTCTCTCGGACTCCGTCCAGCGCGGATGGAGGGGCACCCACGGGACGCTCTGCTCGAGCGCAGCGAGCCACGACACGATGGTCTCGAGCGTGGGCTCCGCGACCTCGGCGCGAAACGCGGCGGCCTGGCTCGCGAGCCCCCGTGACCGCACCTGCGCGGCCCCCTCGGCGAAGCTCAGCGACCGCGTCTCCTCGACCAAGAAAGGTCGCTCCGGCTGCTCATGGGCCGCCGCCTCGACCGAGAGCGCGCGCTCGACATCCACGAGCCGTCAGATTCGCATCGGCATGACGACGCCGACGAAGAGCGTGTCGCCGACCGGCCGGATGACCCCAGGGTCGAGCTCTCCCGCCAGCTCGAGCGCGACCTCGTCGTCGGTGAGCGAGCCGAGGACCTCGAGGATGTACTTGGCGTTGAACCCGATCGTGATGGCCTCTCCGGCGTAGTCGACGTCGAGCTCCTCGCTGCCTTCCCCGATGTCCGGGTTCTCGCTGACGATGCGGAGCGAGCCGGCGCTCACCATGAACCGCACGCCCCCACTCGTATCGCTCGAGACGAGGCTCATGCGCTTGAGCGCGTCCACGAGCGCGCTGCGGCGCATGATGACGCGCTTCTCCTGCTGCTGCGGGATCACGCGCCCGTAGGGAGGGAACTGCTCGTCGGCGAGCTTGACCGAGAGAGTGATCCCCTCCCGCTTGAAGAACGCGCTGCCACCGGCGGTCGCGACCGCGATCTGCGCGCGCTCCTCCTTGTTGGCCTTCGCTTCAGCCTTCGCGTCGTCGATGAGGCGCTTGAGCTCGGCGATGCCCTTGTTCGGGACGAGCATCGAGAAGCTCAGCATCGGCGCGCTCTCGTCGAGCTTGTGGTCGATCTTCGAGAGACGATGACCGTCGGTCGTGACCATGCGGACGATCTTGCCCTCGCCCTCGAAGAGCGCCCCGGCGAGGTGCGGGCGCGTGTCGTCGGTCGACATCGAGTACTGCGTCTTGGTGATCAGGTCTCCGAGGATGTCGGCGTCGAGCGAGAAGAAATCGGAGCTGCCCGGCGACGGCAGCGGGGGGAAATCGTCTCCCGGCATCCCCGGGATTCGGAAGCGAACCTTGCCCGCCCGGATCTCCGCTGCGTGGTTCGGTCCCACCGTCCAGTGCACATCGCCCTCGGGGAGGTTCTTCACGATCTCGAAGAGGTTGCGCGCGGAGATCGCGATGGAACCGCCCTTCTTCACCTCGACGGGCGCAGTGGCCGAGACTCCGAGATAGAGATCCGTCGCCGCGAAGCGCAGTGACGCCGTGCTGTCGGTGCTGAGAAGGATGTTCGACAGGATCGGCATCGAGCTCTTGCGGTCCGCCACGCCATGCGTTCGCGCCAGGCCGCGAAGGAAGCTCTTCTTGCTGATGACGAACTCCATGAGGGCGTCTCTCCGCGCCGAGCGGGTCGGCGAACCGGGCGATCGAAGAAAGAAGAGAAAAGAGATCTCTGAAGATCATCTTCTTCTTCAGGGGTGTGGATTCCGGAACGATCTTCGGAAGTGTCCTGGATCGTGAACGAAAACGGCGAGCGATGGCGTGGGGACAGGGCGGGGACGGGGGAGCCGGCTGGGGATCGATCGGATTGTCCACCGACCATCCCCAGGATCATGCCCAGACAGATCGAGCGACGATCCCCAGGCATGACGGAGCTTCGGTCGGCCGGATACTATCGGGACAGGATCCGGACCGCCAGTTCATGGCTGAACGCGTGACGCCGGGTATCGCCAGGCGCGTTTCACGCGATCAACGCTTCGATCCGTCCGCCTTCGAGCGAGGCGTCGCCGAAGTCGTCCAGCGGCGAGCCGTCGTCCTTGGTGCAACCGACCGCGGCGCCGATCGTGTTGAGGATGCGGTTGAAGCCCGTACCGCCGGCATCGACGTACTGGCCCGTACGCAGCCGGCCGCCGGCGCCGCCGGCGAGGATCCACGGGACGTTCGTGCCGCCGTGCGGTGGGCCGTTGGAGAGGTCGTTGGTCCACACGCAGACACCATCGTCGAGCACCGAGCCGCCGTACGGCGACTCGTACATGTCGAGGCGCTCGAGCAGGTGCCGGAAGAGTGAGAGCTGGAGACGGTCGATGCGGTGGTGCAGCGTCGCGGCATCGGGGATGGTCTCGCCCTCCGCGCCGTCCGAATAGATGCGGTGGGAGATCCAGTGAAAGCGAGGCAGCCGGACTCCATCGATCTCGTACTGAGTCTGGTCGTTGCCCTCGCCGACCTGGAGCGTTCCCGCGTGCGTGTAGTGACACGATGCCGCGAGCGCGAGGACCTCCATGTGGCGCCGAACGACCTCCACGCGGACGTCGTTGGCCTCCACGTCCGAGATCTCGCCGAGCCGCGACACGAAGGACGGATCCATCGAGTCGCACGAGAGCAGCGAGATCTCGGTGTCTCGAATCGCCTCGAGGTGCTGGGTCAGGCGCCGCCGGTCGAGAGAGCCCAGATCACGACGCGAGAGAAGAGCCTCGAGCTCGTCGCGCACGAGGTCGTTGACGCTGTTTTGCCGAGCGAGGATCCGCGCCTGGACCTCCGGTGGCGCGGAGGTGATGCCCATCATCCGCATGTACTGGTTGAGCGGCGAGCGCTCGGCGGGGGCGCGGTTGTTCGCCCCGCGCCACGAGATGGCCTCGCGGACGTAGGCATCGCGCGGGCCGGCCATCAAGGTCATCGGGTCGCGCCCGGGAGGGTTGAGCTGGCCCGCGATGCGCCAATCGAGCGAGGGCCCGAGGGGCGCGGCATCGTTGCCGGATCCAGGCTGGATCTGCGCACCGGTGAGGAGCTGTACGATGGACTCGGAGTGGCCACAGCCGGGCGTGGAGAAGGGCCTGTTGATGCCCCGCACGAGGTTCAGGCGGCTCGCGAACGGTGCGAGCTCGCTCGTGGCGCGATCCGCGGCGGCAGCGAGCGATGCCGTGTCGAGCGGGCCTGGTGCGCTGGGCCAGAAACGCTCGGGCTCGGTCTCTCGCTCGACGCCGTCCACCCAGCCGGTGAGGCGCTGCGACACGCCATTGCCGCACCGTACGAAGAACGCGAAGCGGAAGCGGTCGGGGCCCGCGCTGGCGCGCGGTGGAGCGTGGAGACTTTCGAGGAAGGGCAGCGCGACGCAGACGCCACCGAGGCCGAGGAGGAAGCGGCGGCGGTCGAGGCGCGTACGGGAGGGCGGAGTCTTCGGGGTCGTCATGGTCATTCCATCTCCGCAGGAGGGAGCTCGTCGAGCTCGATCGGGGAGCGTCGCCGGAACGACTCGCCCGTCACGAGCAGATGCACGAGCTCTCGCAGCGAGGCGCGCTCCGAGAGCGAAGCGCGCGTGAGGGTCCGCAAGAGGCCCTCGTCGGTGTCGACGACGGCGCGCCCATGGACGTACTGGAGCAAGTGTTCGGCGAAGCAGGCATGCGTCATCCGCTGCTCGGCGATGATCGAGGAGAGCTCCACCGCGTCTTCGAACGCGCGCACCTGACCCTGGAAGGCGTAGGCATCCGCGGCGTCGATCGGCAGTCCGTTTCGCTCGGCGTCCCGGTAGGCGCCCACGGCGTCGAAGTGCTCGAACGCGAACCCGATGGGGTTGATCAGTGTGCCGTGGCACGAGGCGCCGCAGGTGCCGGCGCCGGTGTGCAGGCTGATGCGCTCGCGCAGCGTGCGGGGCATCGTCATGTCCTCGGGAGGCACGGGTGGGATCATCATCGGTGGCGCCGGGAGATCCGCGCAGAGGATGCGATGGTTCACGAAGACGCCGCGGTGGATCGGGTCGCTGTCGATCGAGCTCGCGTTGAGCGCCAGAAAGCCGCCCATCGTGAGCAGACCCGCGCGCTCGGTGCCCTCGAGCGAGACGCGCTGCATCTCGTCGCCGCGGATCGAGCCCAGGCCGTAGAGCGCCGCCAGAGGCTCGTTCGCGTACGTGAAGCGCGCAGTGAAGAGCTCGCGCACGCCGCCGTCGCTCTCGAAGACATCTCGCACGAAGAGGCGCACCTCGTCCTGCATCGCGGCGGGCACCGCGGGTGAGAAGGTCGGAAAGAGCGTGCTCGAGCGCGAGATGTCCCGGTAGCGGCCGACCGAGAGGAGCTGCTCGTGGTAACGGACGAGCGTGTCCTCGGCGCGGGGATCCGCCAGCATGCGCGAGACCTCGACGTCGAGACCCTCGGGAGCATCGAGCGCGCCGGACGCCGCGGCCTCGAAGAGGTCGTCGTCGGGCATCGTGCTCCAGAGCGCGTAGGACAGCCGTGAGGCGAGCTCGTAGGCCGAGAGCGGCACCGGAGACGCGGAATCGCCCGAGGGTTGCAGCTCGGCGCGGTAGAGGAAATGTGGCGACTGGAGCATCGCCTCGATCGTGAGGCGCACGCCGCCGATGAAAGGATCGTCGTCGGGATGCAGCTCGGGCCCGCGCGCGAACAGCGAAGCGTAGACGTCGAGCTCGGCGCCCGTGAGGGGGCGGCGGTAGGCGCGGAGGCCGAAGCCCTCGAGGAAGGCGCGGGCTCGGGAAGCGTCTGCGGGCAGACCGCTCGGGAGGATGCGCGCGAGCGCGGCGGGCTCGGTGGCGACCTGTTCGGCGAGCCGTTCGGCCGCGCGCTGGTACTCCGTGCGCAGATCTCCCGAGACGCTCAGCTCGGCTCCGTCGTTGTCGAAGAGACCGCGGGGAGCGTCGGGGGGAAAAGTCGAGGAGAGCATGCTCGGTGACTCGAGACGGAGCAGGTCACGAACGCTCGACTCCCACTGGGTGTGGGACAGACGCGCAAAACGGGTGGTCGATGCGGCGAGCTCCGAGCACCCGAGAGTGCACTCGAAGCCGAGTGGATCGGCAGGGCCCGCGTCCAACGCGCCCGTACAACCAGCACCGAGCGCGAGCGTGGACGCGAGCACCGCGAGGCGTCGTCGGGAGGGCGCGTGCATCCTGAGAGGGTGCGGAAGGAGACCCGATGACGGCAAGGGGGGGCCGTCGGCGGCAGTCCCTGATCGGAGAGCGGCCGATGAACTCGGCGGCCAGAGAGCGCACGATGCGGGGCATGGATCTCACCGACCGAGTGCGTCGAAAGGCGGGGAAGCTGGCCGTTCAGGCGTTCTTCTCCGGAGCGGCACGTCTCGGGCGGCTCCATCCGCGTGCCCGGGCCGAGCACCATGGCGTCGAGGTGATTCGCGACGTGCGCTATGCCGAGGGCACCTCGCCTGCACATCTGCTCGACGTCTATCGGCCGCGTGGTCACCGCCCCGGCGAGCATCGTCCGGCGCTGCTCTACGTTCACGGCGGAGGCTTTCAGATTCTCTCCAAGGACACGCACTGGGTGATGGGGCTGGCGTTCGCGCGCCAGGGCTACGTGGTCTTCTCCATCAACTACCGGCTCGCGCCCGAGCACCGGTACCCCGCCGCCCTCGAAGACTGCGCCGCGGCGTATGCGTGGGTGGTGTCCCATGCGCCGGCGTGGGGAGCGGACGCTTCGCGCCTCGTTCTCGCGGGAGAGAGCGCGGGGGCGAACCTCGTCACCGCGATGACCATCGCCGCGTGCTTCGACAGGAGCGAGCCGTATGCGCGCCGCATCGCAGACACAGGAGTCGTTCCGAGCGCCGTGCTGCCGGCGTGTGGGATCCTCCAGGTCTCCGACACGGCGCGCTTCTCACGCCGCAAACCGAGCCTGCCGAGGGTGGTCGCGGAGCGCATCGAAGAAGTCGGGCAAGCCTACCTCGGGCCGCTCGACCATCCGTCGCGCCACGGCACGGCCGAGCTCGAGCTGGCCGACCCGATCGTGGTCCTCGAAGGCCCGGCGGCGGCCTCTCGGGCGCTGCCGCCCTTCTTCGCGCCCTGCGGCACGGCCGATCCTCTGCTCGACGACACCCGTCGGCTCGCGCATGCGCTCCGTGCCCGGGGTGTCGCTTGCGAAGACGTCTACTATCCGGGCGAGGTGCATGCGTTCCACGCCTTCGTCTTTCGACCGCAGGCCCAGAAATGCTGGGGCGACACCTTCGCCTTCCTCGATCGCCATTGCCCGGCGACCGTCGTGCGCCACCAGGGCTGATCGCTTGACCCGCGAGCGGTTGTCCTGCGACGTATTCAGGGATTGCCCATGATGCGTGTTCCCCTCCTCTCCAGCTTGGTCCTCGTCCTCGGGGGCTTGGTGGTGGTGTATCTCTACCAGGAGCAGTTTCGGCTCGAGCGGTCGGGGGGACCGGCGGTCGAGGTCGTGACGGCGACGCAGGACATCCCGTTTGGCGAGCCCATCCGCGCCGAGTGGCTCGGCACCAAGACCCTCCCTCGCGACTACGTCGAGGAACGACACCTCCTCGCGAACAATCTCCGCGACCTCCTCGGGATGCCGTTGGCCCAATCGGTGCGGGCCGGCGAGGCGATCATGCGTACGGACCTCTCGCCGTTCTCCGACCACCAGCGCACGCTCTCGGGCGAGGTACCGCAGGGAGGTCGAGCGATCACGGTCCTGGCGACCTCGACCTCTGCGTTCAACGGGCTCCTGCGACCCGGAGACCACGTCGACCTCGTGCTCACGATCGGCGATCCGCTGCACGCGGAGGGCTGGCACAACACGCTCTTGCTCGAGAACGTCGCGGTGCTCGCGGTAGGTCGCGTGCTCCAGGAGGAAGAGACCGACGAAGGGCGCCGCGGCTACCGGCTCGGCCAGACGACGAGCGTGACCCTCGAAGTCACGTTCGAGCAGGGCGCGATGATCACCCAGGCGCAGCAGGACGGTCGCCTCCAGCTCCTGCTCCGAAACGGAAGCGACGTCACGGAGCGAGGCTCGCGGCTCGAGCTCGTGTCGGCAGACATCGACGACCCCACGCGTCGCGAGCGCTTCCTCTACCGCGGACCACGCCGCCCATCGATGGTGATCGATCCGCCCGTCGGCACCGCGGCCACGGGGACCGTGGCGCCGGCGGCCCCACAGGGTGCGACGAGCCCCTGACGGCTCGACCACGAACACCCCGTGTTCTCGCCGCGCCCCCTCGGAAGCCGACGCACCTCTACACAGGATCGGCGAGACGCCGATCCATGTGTAGCCCTTTTTCCCGGCAGGTCTGATGCAGACCCGCCCCCCGCCCGGCCGCGCCGGCTCGGGCCCCCCCACCCCACCCCGCTCCCCGAACCAGAATCCCCTCGCCGCCGATGATCCACTCTCTCTGCGCTTCTGTTTGGTGCGGGCTCGCGGAAGGCGAATACCAGCGCGGAC
>JBKDQC010000735.1:0-5248 GCA_046342295.1 Deltaproteobacteria bacterium
CCACCGCCTCCCGGCGGCTGACCGAACCCCCCGCCTCCCGGCGGCTGACCGAATCCACCCTGCATGCGTATCTCCTCGCGTCGCGACGACGCGTTCCGCGCGACGTGTCAGTCCGCGATTCCCCAGGCCTGACGGAGCGAATCGAGGAGCGCTTGCTCGCCGGCGGCGATGGTGTCCGCTTGGGCGACGCTCACGACGACGTCGTAGATCATGCCGCGTGCTTCGGGCCGCGTGATGGTCGGGACCGCCGCGCGCGTCGCGGCCTCGCTCGTGTACCGCTGCGCCGAGTCCGACACGACACGCCACAGGTCATCGGCGCTGCCGAGCTCAGCGCCGATGTCGTGGATGCGCTGCTCCTCTTCCTCGGTGAAGCGGCCATCCGCCCGGACCACGGTGCGGATGAGGGCGCCGAGCACCAGTTGCTCGTCGGCGGTCAGGTCGGACAGGGTCATGCGCGGGACACTACACCGGATCGAGGAGCGGATTCATCTGCCGCGGCAGCGCGGGTGGGCGCACGCAGCCGGAGCGCGTTGAGGACGACGAGGATCGAGCTGAGCGACATCGCAGCGGCCGCCGCCCCGGGCCCGCCCAAGCGCTCGAAGGCCCCCGCCGCGGCGAAGGGCAGCGCGACGAGGTTGTACGCGAACGCGAGGGCGAGGTTCTCGCGGATGACGCGGCGCGTGCGCCGTGCGACGTCGTGCGTGAGCAAGAGCAGGCGGAGATCGGAGCGCGCGAGGGCGACCCCCGCAGCGCGGAGCGCGATCGGCGCGCGGCTTCCGAGCGCGAACCCCACGTCCGCGCGCGCGAGGGCGGGCGCGTCGTTGATGCCGTCGCCGATCATGGCGACCGGCCGCGCGAGCTTCCCGAGGTCGGCGAGCTTGTCCTCCGGTCGCATCCCACCCCGGGCGTCGTCGATCCCGAGCGACGCCGCGACCGTCGCGACGGCCCCGGGCGCGTCGCCGCTACGCACCACGAGCGCGATGCCGCGTGCGCGCAGCGTCCGCGCGACCTCGTGGGACTCCGGCCGCAACGCGTCCTCGAAGAAGACCCTGAGCCTCGCCTCGCCCTCCACGCGGATTTCCACGGCGGTCGCGTCGGCGAGCTCGGCGCGGACCGCGAAGCGGGCGTCTTCCGCCGGGTCGGGCCGCCGCACCTCGACCACCACCCCCTCGACGCGCCCGCGCACGCCGTGCCCCGGGATCTCCTCGAGCGCGGTGGCGCGCGGCACGCGGAGCGTGCGCCGCATGGCCTCCTCGAAGATGGCGCGGGCCAGCGGATGGTGGCTCTCGGCCTCCACGCTGGCCGCGAGAGCCAGGAGGTCGTCGTCCGAGCGCAGCGACGCCGCCGCCGCCCGTGACGTCCCGAGCACGCGCGGCGCGCCTTCGGTGAGGGTGCCCGTCTTGTCGAGGACCAGCGTGCGCACGCGCGGGATGGCCTCCAGGATCGCGGCGTCGCGCACGAGGACTCCGCGCGAGGCCAGGTGACCGAGCGCGACGGTCACGGCCACCGGTGTCGCGAGACCGAGCGCGCACGGGCAGGCGACGACGAGCACCGTGATCGCAGCCCGCAGCGCGGTCGGAAACGGCGCGCCGTCCCACATCCAGAACGCGAGCGTGAAGGCCGCGAGGGCCATGACGATGGGGGCGAACACCGCCGCGAGACGGTCGGTCGCGCGCACGATCGGGGACTTCTCGGCGGCCGCGCGCGAGACGGCCTCGAGGACCTTCGCGAGCTCCGAGCCGTCGCCGCCGCTCCGTGCGCGGAGCTGAAGCGCCCTGCCGAGATTCACCGAGCCGCCGAGGACCCGCTCGCCCACGCGACGCGACACGGGCCGGCTCTCGCCGGTGACGACGGACTCGTCGAGGGCCCATGCGCCCGCGTCGGGCGCGTCCTCCGGCGCGAGGATCTCCGCATCGACCGGGACGTGCGCGAAAGGCGCGACGCGCAGCTCGTCACCCTCGCGCACCTCCCCCGTCGGCAGCTCCGCCTCGGCGCCGTGCCGGACGACGCGCGCGGTGTCGGGCATCGCGCGGAGGATCGACTCGATCGCCTCGGCCGCCCTCGCCCGGGCGCCCCGCTCGAGCGCCTTGCCGAGCAACGCGACCGCGACGACCAGCGCGGCCATCGAGGCGTCGGAGTGGCCATGCCCGTGCCCGTGATGCTGCCCGAAGACTCCGAAGGCCGAGAGCACCGCGGAGCCCAGGGCGGAGCCCGCACCGAGCGCGAGGAGCACCTCCATCCCGGCCGCACGGTCCCGGAGGTCGAGGAGCGCCTTCCGGAAGAGGCCGGAGCCCGCACCGAGGACCGCGACCGAGGCCAGGAGCAGCTCGAGCCACGGGCTCGTCGGAGCGAGCGCGCCCGCGAGGAACGACAGGCCCGTGAAGACCCAGGCCAGCGCGGCGCGCAGGTCGGTCCGTCGCACGGGCGTCGTCGTCGAGCGCGCGCGCTCGCGGGCATGCAGTCGGTAGCCCGCGCGCTCCACGGCCGTCTCGGCGTCGAGGCGCGCCCGCGACGGGTCGCCGTCGAACACGATCCGCGCGCGCTCACGAACCAGATCGACCTGCGCCTCGCGGACGCCCTCGACCTTCGCGAGGGCTCTCTCCACCCGTCGCGCGCACGCGGCACAGCTCAACCCTTCCACGTCGAACGAGCGCTCGACGCCTTGGTCTCTCGTCACGCTCGCCTGCGACGCCATCATTCGCGCCTGCGCACGGTCGCATCGATCCCGCGCGCGGCAAGCCACTCGGTCGCGACCTCGCGCACGATCTCGAGGAGGCGCGCGCGGTCGGGGTCGCACGCCGCCGACAGAGGCTGGTAGAGCCCGCCCGCACCTGGGTCGATGCCGACGCGCTCCCAGAACGCCGCGACGGAGTCGGCCTCGAGCGGGTCGATCGGCGCGTAGCGCGCGTGGTCCTCGAACTTGCGGTCGTCCTCGTCGGGATCGCACTCCTCGATGGGACGGTGCACCTCCCCGGTGCGGAGGTCGACGCACGGGCGCGCCCCCCGCCGCTGGAGGAGCGCCGCGACGAGCTCGACGGGGTCGACCGTGGGAGCGGACCGGGGGCTCTCGGCCATACCCGAGCCTACGCGAAGGCTGGGTTCCCTTGGGCCCGACAAACCGGCATGATTTCCTCTGGCTGTCTCGAGACTCACGGAGGTCGCGATGATGTCGAAGGGCCCGCTCACGAACCACCCAATCGGCTTCCCGCACGCCCGTGCGGACCAGGCGAGGGAGAAGACCGAGGGCGCGGCGAGGAGACACAGGCGAGCCCGCACGCTCCTCGCGCTCGCGGCGCTGACGGTCGTCGCCGCATGCGACACGGGGGGCCCGTCCACCCGGCTGCGCGGCATGCGGGACACGGGCACCTCCACCCCCGGCGTGGATGTCGGCACGGTCGTCGGGGGTTGCGACCCCATGGAGGACGCGGACGGCGACGGCATCGCGGACTCGCGCGAGGGGAGCAACGACCCGGACGGCGACGGCGTGCCGTCCTTCGAGGACGACGACTCCGATGGCGATGGCCTCTCGGACGCCGTCGAGTCGGGCGACCGCACGCCATGCGCACCACAGAACTCCGACAGCGACGCGCTCCCCGACGCGCTCGACACCGACAGCGACAACGACGGCGTCCTCGACGCGGACGAAGTGAGGGGCGGCACCGACCCCACGAACGTCGACACGGACGGCGACGGTGTCTCGGATCTCGCCGAGGGCGCCGCCGGCACGAGCCCGACGGATCCTTCGAGCACGATCCCCGACACCGACTTCTTCGTCGTGCTCCCCTACAACGGCGATCGCGTGATGCGTCCGCTTCGCTTCG
Organism: Deltaproteobacteria bacterium; assembly: GCA_046342295.1. Lineage (GTDB taxonomy): Bacteria > Myxococcota_A > Polyangia > Polyangiales > Sandaracinaceae > JAFLCL01. The sequence goes on from JBKDQC010000735.1 coordinate 3,822, forward strand.
GTACGAACATCACGCAGGCCGACGTCTTCTTTCTCATGGACACGACCGGCTCGATGTCCGAGGAGGTCGGCAACGTCCAGGCGGCGATGGAGTCGGTGATCATCCCGGGGGTGCAGGATCTCATCCCGGACGTGCAGTTCGGCGCGGGCGGCTTCGACGACTTCCCCGTCGGCTCGCACGGCGGCGGCCGCGACGTGCCGTACTACCACCTCATCGACGTCGTCCCGTACGAGCAAGATCTCGGCGCGCTCGGCGGCGCCTTCCTGCCTTCGAGCGACGTGCGGACGTACAGCGCGTCCGGTGGCAATGGAACGCGCGACATCATCGACGCGGTGCGGGGCTACCCGCGCCACAGCGGCAGCAACGGCTGCGAGTCGGGCCTCGAAGGGCTCTACCAAGCGGCGACCGGAATGGGCGTGAGCTGGGGCAGCGGCGCGGTGCCGCCCAAGACGTGTGTCTCGCCGCCCGACGAACGCGGCACGCGCCGGGGCTATCCGTGCTTTCGCCCCGACTCGCTGCCCATCGTCGTGCTCGTGAGCGACGCGCCCTTCAAGCCGCCCACTCCGTCTTCGCTGATGCCCAACACGCTCGAGGGCGACGGTTGTCGCGTGACCGACGAAGTGCCCGCCGCGGCCACGTACGACTCCGCGGTGACCGCGCTCCGGGCGATCGGCGCGCGCGTCGTGTCGCTCTCGACGGACTCGATCCCTTCGAACCCTGGCTACCCCTCGACCGACCATCTCTGCAACATGGCCGCCGACACGGGCGCGGTGCGCGCGGACGGCTCACCCCTCTGCTTCGAGCTCGGCACGAGCGGCACGGGCATCGACAGCCGGGTCGTCAACGCGATCGCGGAGCTCGTCGGCGGAACACCCCAGGACGTCTCGACGCGCACCGAGAACGTGATGGGCAATCCGGACGAGTTCGACGCGACCCTCTTCATCAAGGCGATCACGCCGGTCGAGGGCTACCGCGACGGCATCGCCGGACCGAACCCGGGCGTGAGCTACACGCGGCGCGACGAGACGACGTTCTACGGTGTCATCCCAGGCACGATGGTCGACTTCGACGTGGACTTCTGGAACGACGTGCGCCCCCCCGCCGCGACGGCGCAGGTCTTCCAAGCCCGCATCGTCGTCGTCGGCAACGGCGTCGCCCGGCTCGACGAGCGTCGGGTCTTCATCGTCGTGCCGCCCGACGGCGGCGAGATCATCATCTGAGAGCACGTGGCACTCGGATGGATCGATGCGGATGCCACGGGCTCGAATCGGCGGGAGGGAGGCTCTCGCCGATTCACTCGGCGAGAGGGAGGGGCTGCGGCCAGACCCTCCGGCAAGAAACGTCAGAGCATGAGTCCATCCAAGTGACTCATGCTCTGAGAGCACGTGGCACTCGGATGGATCGATGCGGATGCCACGGGCTCGAAT
>JBKDQC010000736.1:0-21373 GCA_046342295.1 Deltaproteobacteria bacterium
CCTGAGAGCACGTGGCACTCGGATGGATCGATTCGGGTGCCACGGGCTCGAATCGGCGGGAGGGAGGCTCTCGCCGATTCACTCGGCGAGAGGGAGGGTCTGCGGCCAGACCCTCCGGCAAGAAACGTCAGAGCATGAGTCCATCCAAGTGACTCATGCTCTGAGGCTCGAGCGTTCTTCTTCGCGGAGAAGCCCACCTCCATGCCGTTGCGACCGCGAGCGCGAGCCGGCATCCTCGGTCCATGAATGCGACCCGCGCGCTGGTCGGTCTCGTCGTTGGTCTCGTCGCCGTGCTTCCCTGTGGCGCTCGGGGACAGGACCTCGTCGTCGACGGCATGTCACCCGACGTCGCGAGCCGCGCGGTCACCCTCGGGGGCGTGCGCCGCTACGACACCGTGCGCGTCGTCCGCGGGGGCACGATCACCGTGGCTCCGTTCGACGGGGTCGATCGGATCAACACCGGCAACCTCGAGCTGCGCGCGCGGTCGATCGTCGTCGACGCGACGAGCACGATCACCGCGCGCGGTTCGGGCTACTCCACCATCCGATGCGGCGACGGCCGCGGTCCGACGACACGACCGAGCGCAGGGGGGCGCGGTGGCTGCTCGGTGAGAGACTCGGGCGGCGGCGGAGCCCATTTCGGTCGCGGTGGCCGGGGCACGATCGACGCGCCCACCGCGTTCCCGCGCGACTTCGAAGAAGACTGCGGCAACACGCTCTCCGGCATGATGTGCACGAGCGTCACGAATTGCCGAACCCGCGACGATGGCCTCCCCACCGTCGCCGGCGCGGGCTGGTTCCATTCCATCTACGACATCGAGTTCGGGGCCTCCGGCGGTGACAAGGGCTGCCGCGACGGCGACGGCTTCGGCGCCCAGCCCATGGTCGGCGGACCCGGGGGAGGGCGCATCGTGCTGGTCGCGCTCACCTCCGAGGTCACCGGTACGATCCAGATCGATGGCCTCGACACGGCCAAGGGCCGGCGCGGCTGCGGGACCGGCAACGACTCGGGCGGAGGCGGCGCGGGCGGCTCGATCTTCGTGGTGGGCGACCAGGTCACGATCGGAACGACGGGGCGCGTCACCGCGGCGGGAGGCATCGGAGGGGACACCTTCTCGGCCGCGGTCGGTCAGCCCGACTACCTCGATTGTCCGCCGGGAGCGCAGACGGGCGGTCTCTGTGACGACTGCGGCGGGGGAGGGGGCGGGGGCATCATCGCCGTACAGTCGCGGGTCGCGAGCTTCGCCGACGGTGCGACCTTCGACGTCGGCGGCGCGACGGGCGGTGTGTGCCCGATCTGCAGGGGCGAGGCGGGTGGCGGCGCCGGTGAGCTCCAGCTCGATGGCCTCTACGTCGGTGAGATCTGCGACGGCTACGACAACGACTTCGACGATCGCGTGGACGAGGGCCTCGGCACGACGGGCTGCGGGATCGGCGCGTGCGCGAGCACGCTGCCGCTCTGCGACGTCGGGCGTGGCGAGCCGAGCGTGTGCGCCCCGACGACCACCGACGCGACCTGCTTCGCGGAGCGGGACGCTGCGCGCCCGCGCGTGGCCGTGATCCTCGACACCTCCGCGTCGATGCTGCTCGATCTCGCCGGCTATCCGACGTTCGGCGACGGATCGGTCGAGCACCCGGGCCTCGACACCGATGGGGATGGCCAGCCCAACGATTCGCGCCTCGCCCTGGCGCGCGAGTCGCTCGCGAGCGTGGTGAGCGCCTACCCCGAGATCGACTTCGCGCTCGCGCGCTACACGCAGGACATGGCCGAGAACCGCTTCTGCCAGAACGCCGCGTGGTTCGAGTGCGCGGGGATCGTGGGCACCTACGACGACCCGCGCGACAACACCGGCGCGCTCGCGTGCAACGTCTCGACCTCTGCGACGACGACCGTCCCGGTGCGACGGGTCTCGATGGGAGACGAGTGCATCAACTACGCGGGAAGCTGCGGCGCCCCGCGACGCGGCGCCGACATCCTGAGCGGCTTCGGCACGCGCACACGGGATCTCGTCCGCTGGCTCGACGGCCGCGAGACGCGCTTCATCGACGACGAGACGACGGGCGACGTGTGCCAGCACTCGCGCGGCGGCGACTGTGAGGTGCGCGGGGCCGGGCCGACCCCGCTCGCGGGCTCGCTCGAAGCGATCGAAGACTACATCACGCCCATCCGCGCGACGGACGCGCAGCGAAGCTGCCGCACCTATTCGGTCATCCTCGTCACGGACGGCGCCGAGAGCTGCAACGGTGAGCCCGTCAGCGTCGCGCGCGAGCTCCACGACGTGTACGGCATCGAGGTCTACGTGATCGCCGTGAGCGTCCGCGCCGAGGAGGAGGCCTCGCTCAACGCGATCGCGCGCGCAGGCTCGGGGGGAGCGAGCGCCGCGACCTTCGTGCGCCGCCCCGAGGACCTCGTGCCCGCGCTCACCTCGATCATCGAGGACTCGCTCCGAACCGAGCGCTGCAATGGCGTCGACGACACCTGCACCGGCCTGATCGACGAGGGCTTCGCGGGCCTCGGCTCGCCGTGCGACGACGGTCGGCGGGGCGTCTGCCGCGGGACCGGTCGCTTCGTCTGCACGAGCGACGCGCTCGCGACCGAGTGCCGGATCGAGATGTCCGGCCTCTCGCCAGGCACCGAGACCTGCAACGCGATGGACGACGACTGCGACGACGCCATCGACGAAGGCCTCACGTGCACGGGCGACTGCACCCCGAGCGGCCCCGAGGTCTGCAACGGCCTCGACGACAACTGCAACGGCGCGATCGACGAGGCCGATCCGGGCATCGGTACGCCGTGCCTCGACGGGGGGCTCTGCGAGCCAGGAGAGCTCCGCTGCGTGCTCGGCATGCTCCGCTGCGTGGGAGGCACGCCCGCCCGAGACGAAGTCTGCAACGGCCTCGACGACGACTGCGACGGAACCGCGGACGAGCTGGCGATGTGTCCCGCCACGACGGCCTGCATCGAGGGCGCATGCCGCCGCGAGTGTGATCCAGGCATGGAATTCCCTTGTCCTCCTGGCTTCCTCTGCGAAATGGCCGAAGGCGCCTCGTATTGCCTTCCGACGCCCTGTGCGTCGTGCGCGCCCAGCGAGATCTGCGTGATGGACGCCTGCGTCGACCCCTGCGACGAGATCGTGTGCGAGGGCGGTCTCACCTGCCTCGGAGGGCGATGCGTGGACTGCCACGTCACGCGGTGCGCCGCCGGCGAGATCTGCGTGGCCTCGCAATGCCAGCCGGATCGCTGCCTCGGCCGTGACTGCGGCGACGAGGCGTGCGTCGATGGCGTCTGCACCGCGTCGTGCGGGCCGGAGGACTGCGCCTCGACCGAGCGCTGCACCGCCGCCGGGGGATGCGAGCCCGATCCGTGCGCCGACGTGATGTGCGAGTCGGGCCGCTTCTGTGACGAGGGCGAGTGCCGCCCCGACCTCTGCGCGATGGGCATGAGCTGCCCGGCCGGCGATGTGTGCACGCCCGCGCGCGGCTGCATCGACGACCCGTGCGCGACGGTCGACTGTCCCGGCATGGAGCGTTGCGTCGTCGATCCCCGGGGCGTCGCGCTCTGCACCGACGGGAGCGGGCCGCTCGTTCGCGGCATGGATGCCGGCACCGGCGGCTCACGCGTGCTCGCGACCGGCGGAGGCCTCTGCGCAGTGCAGCGCGGCGCGAGCCCATGGGCATCGCTGGCGCTCGCCTCGCTCGCTCTGCTGCTCCTCGGGCGAAGACGCGCGCGCGGCGGGGAGGTGTCGCGATGACGCGGACGGTCTCGCCTCCGGTCGTCTCGGTGGCCCTCGGGCTCTCCGTCGCGTTCCTTCCTGCATGCGACGTCGAACCGTACTGCCTCGGGTGCAGCGATCCCTCGATCGACGCAGGCCCGACCGACGCGCTGCCGACGGACGCGTCCGATGCGGGGCCGCGAGACGCGTTCTTCCCTCCGCTCGACGCCTCGGTGTGCATCCCGGTGGCTGACGAGGTGTGCAACGAGAACGACGACGACTGCGACGGTCGGACCGACGAGGGCTTCGACTTCACCTCCAACCCCGAGCATTGCGGGGGCTGCAATCGGCCGTGTCGCTTCCCCAACGTCGAGGTGAGCTGCGTGGCCTCGATGTGCGAGGTGGGGGCCTGTCTGCCTGGATTTGCCGACCTCGACATGGATCCCGGCTGTGATTACCGCTGCCCGGTCTTTCCGGTGCTGCGCGAGGAGTGCAACGGCCTCGACGACGACTGCGACGGGGATGTCGACGAGCCCGCGGATCTGCCTCCGGCGCCCTCCGGCCTTTGTCGCACCACGCCCGGGACGATCTGCGCCGCGACCGTGCCGACCTGCGCGACCCGCGCGGGGATCACGACGTGGTTCTGCGATTATCCCACGGGCGTGGAGTTCGATCCCATCGTCCCGAACGGCATCGCGCTCGACGAGACGCGCTGCGACGGCATCGACGGCGACTGCGATGGTCTCGCGGACGAGGTCTTCGCGGGGCTCGGCGCGGGGTGCGACAACGGCGAGCGCGGCGCGTGCCGCGACGCCGGCCGGGTCACCTGCGACCCCGGCGATCCGACGCGCACGGTCTGCGACTTCTCCGTGCTCCCCGACCCCACGGCGGGCGCTCCGAGCGCGGAGCTCTGCAACGGGCTCGACGACGACTGCGACGGCATCGTCGACAACTCGGATCCGACCGACCCCGCGCGCATCCGCGATGACCTCGTGCGCGTGGTGCGTGGCGGCCGCGACTTCTGGATCTACCGCCACGAGGCCTCGCGCCCCGACGCGACGGCGGCCAGCGAAGGTGTCCGCAGCGCGCGGTCGTGCTCCCGCCCCGGCGTCCTGCCGTGGACCCGCGTCGCCCAGTCCGACGCGGCGGCCGCGTGCGCTGCGGCGGGCTTTCGGCTCTGCACGGGCGCCGAGTGGCAGCTCGCGTGCGAAGGGGCCATGCAGACGACGTACCCCTACGGTGCGACCTACGCGCCGATGAGCTGCAACGGCGCCGATCGCCGCGAGGTCCCCGCGATCGCGACGACCGGCGCGGTGGCCCTCTGCGTGAGCCCCGAAGGCGCGCTCGACCTCAGCGGCAACGTCAAGGAGTGGACCGAAGACCCGCGCGGCACCGGCGCCGGAGGCGATCCGATCCACGTGGTGCGCGGAGGCTCGTACGACTCGCCCGCCCTCGGGCTGACCTGCCAGACCGATTTGTCGCGCGCGACGGCCGACACCCTCCTCGGCACGCTCGGCTTCCGGTGCTGCAGCTCGACGGCGCCGTGATCAGAACCACGCGGTCGCACCGCCGGTGAGGGTGTCCTGCGCGCTCCGGTTCGCGACGAACTGACCTGCGGCGTCGGTCGACACCGCGCCGCCGAAGTAGAGGTCGCTCGCCGCGTGGTCGTGGCGGTACTCGAGGCGGAACACGACATGCTCGGCGGGCGTGAGCTCGAGCGTGAGCGTGGCGGAGGACACCCACTGTTCACGGCCGTCGGCGCGGCCTGGCCAGAAGATCGCGCCCGCGTTGCCGGAAGCGCTCCGCGCCGCGCTCTCGAGGAAGACATCGCCGCGCGCCGCGATCCGCAGCTCGGGCAGGACGCGCACACGCGCGTAGAGCGCGGACGCGAACCAGGCGCTCGTCCCGAACGCGTTCGGCTCGAGGCCACCGTCGAGATGCAGGAGGAGCGAGAGCCACTCGGCCACGTTCCAGGTCGCGTGGCCGTCGAGGAGGTGACGCCATGCGCGCCCCTCCGGTGCGCCCGCCGGGCGCTCGACGCCGGTGAAGTAGAGGAGGCTGAGCGAGAACGAGGGTTCGGTGTAGCCGAGCTGCGCGACGATCGACTTCTCGTCGTTGTTGTCCACCACGGTGTTCCAGCCGTTGAAGCCCGCCAGCGCGATGGTCCATCGATCGTCGAGCGGATACGAGACCCGGATGCCGGTGTGGTAGAAGGGGAGCCCGAAGAAGAGGCTCGAGCGCGACCAGTTCCAGTTGTCGCGCACAGGCATGCTCTCGGGGCCGACGGGGGAGAGGAACAAGCCCGCCTGCACGAGGAGGCCGTCGCCCACGGCGATGCGGTAGCCCACGTTCGCCTGCTGAACGAACTGCCACAGCGAGCCGCTCGAGGCGCTCGTCCCGAGCGCACCGACGACCGAGGTCTCTGCGAGGTAATACGTCGCGCCCGTGTGGCCGACCTGGAGCGTCACGTTTCCGACGACGTTCTCCCAATCCCACTGCACGCCGAGCGCGACGTTCTGGATCGTGAAGGTGTTGTGTCGGTTGTCGAAGCCGCGAAGATGCGTGATGCCGTTCGAGGGTACGTTGAAGTTGAACGCGTAGTCGGTCTCGACGTACCCGAAGAGCCGCCAGGGAGGCCGCGAAGGGGCCGACGACCCAGAGGGTGCTGCCTCCGTCGAGGTCTCTGCCACCGGCGCCTCGGCGGACTGGCCCTCCGCGCGCCCCGCCGCGAGGACGAGCACGCACGCTCCCACGAAGGCGCCGCCGAGCGCGCTCGCCAGCCCGAGGTCTGCGGATGTGCTCGGCATGAACGGCGATTCACTCGGGCGCAGCACCGCCGACGTCGAACGGCTGCTGCTCGCGCCGCCCGGTGCCGGGCTTCTCCCTGAGCCTGCCGGCAAGCGGGAGCTTGCGTCGGGGCTGACGCAGTGTGCGCTGCACCCGGGTCACTCTAGCGTGAGATCGACCCACAGCGGCGAGTGATCGCTCGTGCGCACCTCGCGCAGGACCGCGCCGGCGACGACGCGGAAGCCGCGCGTGTAGATGTAGTCGAGACGACGGCCCGACTCATGGGTCGGACCGATGTCTCCGACGGCCTCCATCGCGTCGGTCCATCCGGCGCGCTGCATCACGAAGCGCTCGGGCGCACGCGGGTACCAGGTGTTGAAGTCACCGGCGATGATCTGCGGGCGCTCGCATGCGGAGGCCTGCGCGTGGTCGAGAGTCTCCTTGACCTGCACCGTGCGGCGCTCGCCCGTGACGTCGTTCGACTCGTAGTGCACGGAGTGCACGCGCACGAAGGTGTCCCCCGCGGGGATCTCGGCGGAGAGCACGATGCGCTGCCCAAGACGCGGCTCCTCCTCGTCGGCGAGCCAGTCGAACTGCGAAGACTGGCAGAGCAACGTCGCGCCCGTGAGGGGCCGGCGGGACACGATCGCATTGCCGGTGTCACCGCCGATCGTACGGCCGATCGAGAGCTCCACGAACTCGATCCCGTACACGTAGGCGCCCTCGATGCGCTGCGCGAGCAATCGAGCCGCGTGGCGCACGCCGTTTCGCTGCGAGCAACGATCGAGCTCGGAGAGGAGAAACACGTCTGCGCGAGAGAGCTCCGGGTCGTTCAAGAGCGTCTCGATCTGATCGTCGAGGTTGCGCGTGTACTCCATGTTCCACTCGACCACGCGCACCGTGGTGGGCCACGTGCTCGGGAGGCCGTCCGGCAAGAACGAGCCCGACTCGCTCACCGGGATCGTGACCGGGAGGGTGCGCGTGTCTTCGGGAGGCAGCGTCGCGCCGGTGTCGGGGTCGGTGCGGGTGGCCGCCGAGACCGTCGGACATACCGCCGTGATGGGCAGATCCGGCCAGATCCCCGCGGAGCAGTCCTCCACCGGGGGCTCGGCCGAAGGCGCCTCGAGCACCGGCGCCACCTCCGCGCCGCACGACCAGTCGTACTCGAAGGCCAGCGCGTCGATCACCCGCGAGAAGTCGATCGGCGCGTCTCGCGTCGCATCGATCGGTGCGACGAAGGCATCGAGCGATGCGTCCATGCCCGCGTCCGGCGGCGACGCCGAGGCATCCACGTCGAGCACTGGGGACGATTCACAACCGAGGCTACCGAGCCCGGCGACACCGAGCCCGGCGACACCGAGCCCCACGACACCGAGCCACGGAGCCGAGCGAGAGGCGAGACGCGACATGCCCCGAGACTGTCACAGGGAGCCGCAGGCTCCGTGACATCGGCGCGACTTCGCGAACGGCGCGGGCCCCATCCACCTCCGTGCTTGGGGCCCGCGGCAGAAACCAACCGCCGTGTCAGCTACAGCCGAGCGATGCACCGCAGTTGAGGCACTTGTAGCAAGCGCCGTTGCGGACGGTGATGTGACCTCAGCCGTCGCACATGGGGGCATCGCCCATCATGTTCTCGAGCTGCTGGTCGAGCGCGCTCTTGGTCTTCGCGCTGGCGCCCGGCTCCTCGCGGCCCGCGAACGCGAGCTCCACCTGCGCCGGCGCGACGTAGCCGTCGGGCGGCAGCGACTGCGCGGCCTGCCCGGGCATGCGCGAGACCGCCATCGCGTCGGTGGGGCTCGTCAGCTCGACCTGCTCTTCTTCCGGCGGCACCTGCGCGAAGTCATAGCGGCGCAGGTACTCCACGCCGAGCACCCGGAAGATGTAGTCGACGAGCGAGGTCGCGAACTTGATGTTCGGGTGCCCCTCGACGATCCCGCTCGGCTCGAAGCGCGTGAAGGTGAACTGCTCCACGTAGGCCGAGAGCGGCACCCCGTGCTGCAGACCCATGGAGACCGCGATGGCGAAGCAGTTCATCAGGCTTCGGAAGGCGGCGCCCTCCTTGTGCATGTCGACGAAGATCTCGCCGAGCTGGCCATCCTCGTACTCGCCCGTCCGGAGGAAGACCTTGTGGCCTCCGATCCGCGCTTCTTGGGTGAAGCCCCGGCGACGCTTGGGCAGCCGGTGTCGGACGCTCGCCGGCGGCGTGAGCCCGTCCGCGCGCTTCTTGAGCGGCGCCTCGAGGACCGGAGCCTTCTCCGCGCCGGCCTTGCTGGTCTTCTCGATCACGGCCTCGGCCTTCTTGGCCTCCGTCTTGGCCTCTTCCTCGTCGGTGCTCGAGGTGTTGAGGGGCTGGCTCGCCTTGCAACCGTCGCGGTAGAGCGCGACCGCCTTGAGGCCGAGCTTCCAGCCCTCGTGGTAGATGTCGGCGACGTCGTCGACGTTCGCGTCGTTCGGTAGGTTCACGGTCTTCGAGATCGCCCCCGAGAGGAACGGCTGCGCCGCCGCCATCATCCGCACGTGGGAGATGGGCTCGAGGTAGCGCTTGCCGTGCTTGCCGCAGCGGTTGGCGCAGTCGAAGACCGGGTAGTGCTCGGCCTTGAGGTGTGGGGCGCCCTCGACGGTCATGCGGCCGATCACGACGTCGTTCAGCTCGTCGCACTGCCTCTGCGTCAGGCCGAAGTGCTTGAGGAGGTTGAAGCCCGGCTTGTTGTACTGCTCGGGCTTGAGGCCGAGGCGCTCGAACGCGTGGCTGCCGATGACCCACGGCGAGAGCGCTTGGCTCGCATCGAACACGCCCGGAAGGGCCTTCTCCGCCTTGCCGATCTCGCTCTCGGTCAGGCCCTTCTCGATCAGCATCGAGCGCGTGAGGTAGGGCGCGCCAGTGAACGTGTTGGTGCCGCTGACGTACGCGACGATGTCGGCGACCTGCGCGGGGTTGTAGCCGAGGTGCGAGAGCGCCTCCGGCACCGATTGGTTCACGATCTTGAAGTAACCGCCGCCTGCGAGCTTCTTGAACTTCACGAGCGCGAAGTCGGGCTCGATGCCCGTCGTGTCGCAGTCCATGAGGAGCCCGATGGTCCCCGTCGGCGCGAGCACGGTCGCTTGCGCGTTGCGGTAGCCGAACTGCTCTCCGAGCCGGACGGCGAGATCCCAGTCCTCGCGCGCCGCCGAGAGCACGTCCTCGGGCACCCCCGAGTCACCCTTGCCCACCGTGCCGGGAAAGCCCGGGCGGTCGATGGAGTAGGCGGCGTCGCGGTGCTTGGTCATCACCCGAAGCATCGGCTGCCGGTTGCGCATGTAGCCAGGGAAGGGCCCCTTGCTCGCCGCGACCTCGGCCGACACGCGGTAGGCGTGGCCGGTGAGGATCGAGGTGAGCGCGCCGCACCACGCACGCCCGAGATCCGAGTCGTACGGGATGCCGAGGCGCATGAGCAACGTGCCGAGGTTCGCGTAGCCGAGGCCGAGCGGCCGGTAGTCGTGGCTGTTCTTCGCGATCTTCTTCGTCGGATAGCTCGAGAGATCGACGAGCACCTCCTGCGCGAGGAACATCACGCGGATCGCATGGCGGTAGCCCTCGACGTCGAAACGCCCCTCTCCATCGAGGAATTTCACGAGGTTGATCGAGCTCAGATTGCAGGCCGTGTCGTCGAGGAACATGTACTCGCTGCACGGGTTGCTCGCGTTGATCCGCGCCGTGTTCGGGCACGTGTGCCACGCGTTGATCGTCGTGTCGTACTGAACGCCGGGATCGGCGCATGCCCACGCCGCCTCCGCGATCTTCTTCCAGAGGTCGCGCGCGCGGTAGGTGTCGACGACGTGCTCCTTGTGGGTGCGCATCGTCGTCTGCCACTCGCCGTCCTGCTCGACCGCGCGCATGAACTCGTCCGAGATGCGCAGCGAGTTGTTCGAGTTCTGGCCGCTGACCGTGTGGTAGGCCTCGCCGTTGAAGTCGCTCGAGTAGCCCGCCGAGATCAGCGCACGCGCCTTCTTCTCCTCGCGGACCTTCCACTCGATGAAGTCGAGGATCTCGGGGTGGTCCATGTCGAGGCAGACCATCTTCGCGGCGCGGCGTGTCGTCCCGCCCGACTTCGTCGCGCCTGCCGCCCGGTCGAGCACCTCGAGGAAGCTCATCAGGCCCGAGCTCGTGCCTCCGCCTGCGAGCTTCTCCTGCCGCCCGCGGAGCAGGCTGAAGTTCGTGCCCGTGCCCGAGCCGTACTTGAAGAGCCGCGCCTCGGTCTTCACGAGGTCGTAGATGCTCATCAGGTCGTCGTCGACGGACTGGATGAAGCACGCCGAGCACTGCGGCCGCTCGTAGGCGTTGGTCGTCTCGAAGCACTCCTCGAGCTTGGCGTCCCAGGCCCAGCTCCCGCCCTGGCCCTCGATGCCGTAACGGTGCCAGAGGCCGAGGTTGAACCACACCGGAGAGTTGAACGCCGCGCGCTGCGTCACGAGGAGATGGCTCAGCTCCGCCTCGAAGGTGTCGGCGTCCTCCCGCGTCGCGAAGTAGCCGCCCTGCGCGTCGGCCGCTTCGCGCAGCGTGCGGGCGACGCGGTGCACCATCTGGCGCACGCTGGTCTCGCTCTTCTTGGCGTCGCCCTTGACGCCGGCCTTTCGGAAGTACTTCGAGACCGCGATGTCGGTCGCGAGCTGGGACCACGACTCCGGGATCTCGGCGCCCCGCATCTCGAACACGATCGAGCCGTCGGGGTTCGTGATGACGCTGTCGCGAAGCTCGTAGGTGATCTCGTCGAGCGGGTCGACGCCCGCCTGTGAGAAACGCCTCTCGAAGCGCACGCCGCCGCTCGGGTCGCTCCCCTTGGATGGGCTCGAGGCCGCCGGGGACACTTTTCGGAATTCTACGGACACAGCCACCCTCCCGGAACATCGCCGGTCCGCGCCCGACCCTGCCCGGTCGGACCCGCATCGGCGTGGAGAACGTCCTCACCGTCCGCCCTCCGCTCGGCATGAGCGGAGACGGTGAGCGCACACGCGAAGCCAAGACCACAAGGCACCATCCTCGAGCGGAAACACCCCAGGAAAAGCAAACAAAACCGTCCCTACAACCGCCGCCATTGGCCCTGCGGACGACAGATCACCCTGCCTCCCACGGATCGTCCGCAGGCTCGCCCCCGGCCCACCGCCGGGCGTCCGCGCTCGTCGCGGACCTCACTCGATGTCGGGCCGTGCCTCTGCCGAGGAGGCCCCGTCGAAACCGCCGAACTCCAAATCGAAGCCCCGGCCCTCGAAACCAGGCGGCCGCCCCGAACCACAGGGTGTGGTGGGTGGAACCGATGGGGCTGGGGGAAGCCCGTTGGTAAAGAAACGCGCGGACGGAATCAAGGTGCCAGGTTGGCGCACCGGCGGAGGGCCTCGGGCGAGCTGGAAACCTGCTGTCATTTCGTGTCCCTTCCGGTGCGGAGCAGACGCTCCTACATCGGTCGCATGCTCGCCGGGCATGAGGGGCCGTGGCCATGCAGGTCACGCCATGAACACTACGACCGGTAGGGCGTGGGGCGCAAAAAAGGCGCAACCTGTGGTGGTTCGTGCCCAGGCGCCCGCAGCGACGGCGTCCACGACCCGCCGCAGCGCGGCCGACGGATCCGTCGCGAGAGGCGGACTGCGATTCAGGAGACAACGACCCGTCTTCGTTGGCGTTTCGATCGAGTCCAGATCGGGGGCGGCGGCGCTTTGAGGCGCCTTGAGGTGCGGCGCCGGGCGTGGGCGTCCAGGCTGCCGTTGCGACCGCGTCGGTGATCAGGGTAGAAGGCGGCCGCCGCGGCGTAGGACGACGCGCGCCTTCGCGGGGTCCTCCGCCACGCGGACGCACATGAGCACGGTCGCGTCACGCGGCCTCACGAGGAGAGCAAGACATGCAACAGCAGATGGGACAGATGCCCTACGCGCAGACCGCAGGCTCGGTTGGCGGCGCGGCGGGGCTCCCGCACGAGATCACGCACGGGCCCTCGTTCGCGATGCTCCGCGTCGACCTCGCACCCGGGCAGACGCTCGTGGCCGAGGCGGGCTCGATGGTGGCTCGCAGCTCGCACCTGACGATGGACGTCAAGATGAACGCCGGGAAGAAGGCGGGCTTCCTCTCGATGGTCTTCAACATCCTCATCGCCTTCGTGCGCAAGTTCATCGGCGGCGAGACCTTCTTCGTGAACCACTTCCACGGCGCGCAGCCGGGGAGCGTGTGGATCGCGCCGGGCATGGCGGGCGAGGTGACCTACCGCCGCATCAACCCCGGCGACAAGCTCATCCTCTCGAGCGGCGCCTACCTCGCCTCCGTGGGCGACATCGACGTGAAGATGAAGTTCGGCGGGCTCAAGTCGATGCTCGCGAAGGAGGGGGCCTTCATGCTCGAGGTGTCGGGCAGTGGCGACCTCTGGTTCAACAGCTACGGCGGCACGACCGCGGTCCAGATCAACGGGCCCTTCATGATCGACAACGGACACCTCGTTGGGTACGAGGGCCAGCTCACGATGAACATCCGCAGCGCCGGGGGCGGCGCGCTCGGCTTCCTCGCCGGCGGCGAGGGGCTCGTCTGCGAGTTCAACGGCCAGGGCACCGTCTACCTGCAATCCCGCAACGTCAGCTCTCTGGTCGGCTGGCTGACCCCGCAGCTGCCCGCCTGAGCGCGCGCACGAATTCGACGGAGACAAGCACCATGCAGATCGACATCGGATACCGTCCCGCGCACTCGCTCGCGCGCGTCCAGCTCCAGCACGGAGAGTCCATCCTGGCCGAGAGCGGCGCGATGGTCGGCATGAGCACGAACGTGCAGATGCAGACCGGCATGCAGAACAAGGGCGGCGGCCTGCTCGGCGGCCTGCTCGGCGGCCTCAAGCGCGTGCTCGCGGGCGAGAGCTGGTTCCGCAACACCTTCACCGCACAGAACGGCCCCGGCGAGGTCCTGCTCGCGCACGCGCTCTGCGGAGACATGCAGGTCCTCGACATGACGCCGCAGGGATACTTCCTCACGAGCGGCAGCTTCATCGCCTCGAGTCCGACCGTGGACATCAACACGAAGCTCGGCGGCATGAAGAGCTTCTTCTCGGGCGAGGGCGTGTTCGTGATGCAGGCGACCTCGCAGCAGCCTGGGCAGCTCGTCATCGGCGCCTTCGGCGGCGTGCAGCAGCTCAACTGCGACGGGAACCTCGTGATCGACACGGGTCACCTCGTCGCGTGGGACGCGTCGCTCACCTACAAGGTCGGCAAGAGCGGCGGGGGCTGGATCGCCTCGTTCCTCTCCGGCGAAGGTCTCGTCTGCCACTTCCAGGGCCAAGGCCGGATCTGGATCCAGACGCGCAACCCCGTCGAGTACGGCCGGACGGTCGGCTCGATGTTGCCGCCGCGCAAGGCCTGACGTCTCGAGACCCGCAGAGGAGAAACGCACATGCAATTCCAGCTTCTCGAGAAGCCCGACTTCACGATGGTCCAGATCGGTTTCGATGCGCCCGGCGAGCAGATGATCTGCGAGTCCGGCGCCATGGTCGCGCGCGACAGCGGTATGGAGATGAAGACCTCCATGCAGGGCGGCTTCATGGCCGCGATGAAGCGCAAGATGCTCGGAGGCGAGAGCCTCTTCCAGAACACGTTCACGGCGACGCAGCCCGGCCAGCGTCTCTACTTCGCGCCAGGCCCCGAGGGCGACGTCGAAGTCATCCACATGGACGGCTACACGCCGATCTTCCTCAACTCGGGTGCGTACCTCGGCGCACCGCCGAGCGTGGACCTCGACACGAAGTGGGGCGGGACCAAGGGGTTCTTCTCGGGCACCGGCATGTTCCTCCTGAAGTGCACCGGCACCGGTCCCCTCTTCTTCTGCACGTACGGCGGCATCCACGCGATCGACGTCGGCCCCGGCGGCTATGTTTGCGACACCGGTCACGTCGTCGCGTTCACGGGCGGCCTCAACTACAACGTCACGAGGCTCGGTGGCCTCGGTGGCCTGCTGTTCTCTGGCGAGGGCCTGGTCTGCAACTTCCAGGGGCAAGGCAGGCTCTGGGTGTCGACCCGCAACGCGCACTCGCTCGTGAACTTCGTCAACCCGTACCGCCGGATCCAGTCCCGGGGATGAGACCGGCCCCGGAGAGGTGGCCGCGCCGAGCCAGCGAACGATCACGGGCACGCCCTCGCCGTCCGACGACGCGCGGGGGCGTCCTCGTCTCGCGGGACCCGCACGGAAAGGAAGACAGACATGCAGCATCAGATCCTCGAGAAGCCTGACTTCTCGATGGTGCAGGTCCAGTTCGATGCGCCCGGCGAGCAGCTGATCTGCGAAGCGCAGGCGATGGTCGCGCGCGACACCGGCATCGAGATGAAGACGTCCCTGCAGGGCGGCATGATGTCCGCGCTCAAGCGCGCGGCCCTCGGTGGAGAGAGCCTCTTTCAGAACACGTTCACAGCCACGGCGCCCGGCCAGCGCCTCTACATCGCGCCCGCGCCCGAGGGGGACCTCGAGGTCGTGAACATGGATGGCTACACACCCATCATGCTCTCGAGCGGCGCCTACCTCGGCGCGCCGCCCAGCGTGACGCTGGACACCAAGTGGGGCGGCGCCAAGGGCTTCTTCTCGGGGGCCGGTCTCTTCCTGCTCAAGGCCACCGGCGCGGGCCCTCTCTTCTTCGGCACCTACGGCGGGATCCACGCGGTCGACGTCGGGCCCGCAGGCTACGTCTGCGACACGAGCACGATCGTCGCGTTCACCGGCGGCCTGAACTACCAGGTCACCAAGGTCGGAGGCTTGGGCGGACTGTTCCTCTCGGGAGAGGGCCTCGTCTGCCGGTTCCAGGGCCAGGGGCGGCTCTGGATCTCGACGCGCAACCCGCGGAGCCTCGTGAGCTTCCTGAACCCCTACCGACCGATCCAGCCTCGAAACGACGGCTGAGCCGTGCGCCCCGCGCGAGGATGCATCGCCGCGCTCGTCGCGTCGCTCGTGCTCGGCGCGAGCGCGCGGGCGGCGGCGCAACGGGACGTGCTCGCGCGCGTGATCGCGACGGCGGACGTCGATGGTCATCTCGGGATTCCGGTCTGCGACGGGAACGCCGACCTCGCGCCGCATCCGCGGGCGCTCTACACGTACGCGCTCGTGCGGCAGGCGCGGGCGGCCGATCAACCGCTCGTGCTCGACGCGGGAGGTCTGCTCGGCCAGGGAGGCGTCGTGCGCTTCGCCGCCGAGCACGACACGGACGGGCTCGCCGAGCTGGTGCTCTCGCTCGGCTACGACGCCCTCGCCTTCGGCGCGAGAGAGCTCGAGGCGCCGCGGAGTCGCGTGATCCCGCTGGCCGAGGCGCTGCGTGCGCGCGGCCTGCCGTTCGTTGCGTCGAACCTCCGCTGCCGGGGCAGCGCCGCTCGACCCCTCTGCGATGCCGTCCTCGACGCGGACGATCCCACCTTGGTCGTGCGTGCAGGTCAGCTCGAGGTCGCCGTGCTGGCGATGACCGCGCCGCGCGTGTTGCGCCGCCTCGAGCCCGAGCTCGCGCGCGGCCTCGCGCTCACGTCGATCGAGGAGGCGCTGCCTGCGGCGGTCTCGGCGGTGCAGGCCCACGCCGATCTCGTCGTGCTGATGCTCGACGCCGATCACGATGACGCGCTCACGATCCTGGAGGGCGTCGAGCCCGCGCGGAGACCGGACCTCGTGATCCTCTCGGACCCGCACTCGCGCCTCCTGTTCGGGCGGCCGGTCGACGTGACCCCGGCGATCGTGACGCCGCCGAGCTCCGACGCCGTGGAGATCGTCGTTCGCGAGGACAGCGAGGTGCGCGTCGGGGTTCCGCAGATGGTCGCGCAGCCGCTCGCCCAGCAGGGGCTCACGGTGGGTGAGCCCGTGCTGAGCTTCCTCGATCGCATTGGCCCGTCCTACTGCGACGTGTGGGGGGAGAGCTTGCCCGGCGGGCGTCTCGCGCGACCCATCGACCGCGAGGCGCTCAACGCGCTCGTCGCGGACTTCCTTCGAGAAGCGATCGACGCCGACGTCGGCGTGTTGAACCGATCGCTCTTCGATCCGACCTTTCGCCCCGCGCACGCGGACGAGCTCACCGCGAGCGATCTCTACGTGGCCCTCCAGCACGACGAGCTCGTGTACGAGGCGCAGGTGCCGCGCGAGTGGTTGCTCGATCTCGCGGGACGACGCGCGGGACACGCGCTCGCGACCTCGGGCTTGCGCGGCGCTGGCGGAGACACGCGTCTGCGCGGCCGGCCGCTCGTGTCGCGCGCGAGCTACCGTGTGGTCACGACGCGCTTCCTCGCGCGGGGCGGAGGCGAGGCCCTTCCGGCGCTGCCCGATGGCGTCGCGTGGAGGCCCGTCCGACTCTCGGCGCTTCGGCGCTGGCGCAGCGCCGACGATCTGCACCTCGCTCTCGATCCGACCCTGACGGTGCGTGAGATCGCGCTGCGCGCGCTCGGCGTCCGCGAGGCGCGCGATCCGCGCGACGCTCGACCGTCCGCGAACGACTCACCCGAGTGGGTGATCCAGGGCTTCGTCGATGGCTCGTTCTCGGGCTCGAGCATCAGCAACCCGGCCACCTACCAGGCCGCGCAGCTCAACCGCGCCTCGACGATCTCGCTCGGCACGGAGATCAACCTGCGCGCCGACGCCACGGCACCGACGTGGACCTGGGAGAGCCTCGGTGTCTTCCGTTACCGAACGCAGTGGACGGAGGGCTCGACCTCGATGGGCATGCGCAGCCCCGGCGTGTTCAACGAGGCGGTCGATCAGGTGCAGTTGCGCTCGACGGGCAGCTACCGCGGCCTCCGCTCGGGCGCCGTCACCGAGCCCTGGGTGCCCGATCCGTACCTCGAGGTCTTCGTGGAGACCGAGCTCACGCAGCCGAGCTCTCGCGGTTTTCACTGGCTGTTGGTCCGCCCGACCCTGGGCGCGCGCTTCCCGCTCACGACGGACCTCGAGCTCAAGCTCCAGACCGGCTTGGAAGGGCAGGTCCTTCAG
The DNA here is from genome assembly GCA_046342295.1 of Deltaproteobacteria bacterium. Taxonomy (GTDB): domain Bacteria; phylum Myxococcota_A; class Polyangia; order Polyangiales; family Sandaracinaceae; genus JAFLCL01. The sequence goes on from JBKDQC010000736.1 coordinate 17,449, forward strand.
CCCGACGGCGAGGCCGTGGCCGGTGTCGGCGCGGTCCTGACGCTCCGTCCGTGGGACTTGCTCCGTGCCGGAGCCCGCAGCGTGCAGGTGCAGGGTCTGATCGACTTCTTCTTCGCCGATCCGGGTGACGCGAACCGCTTCCAGGTCCGGGGGAGCTTCGACGCCTCGCTCGACCTCGCGGGCCCCCTCGCGATCACGTTCGGGGCGCGGGCGTACATGCAGCAAGAGCGTGGCGGCGAGGTGGGCTTCGCGCTCGACGCGACCGCAGGCTTCCGCATCGGCACCCTCACGCGCGTCGTCGGCCCGTGATCGACGTGTGATCACGCGTGGGAAGTGGCCGCCTCGCAGGAGGGCTGCGGGCTGCGCGTGGGATGGCTGCGGACTGGGCCCTCGAGCCTGAGCGCCCAGAAGGCGCAGCTGGCGCGGGCGAGGCCGGAGAAGACGAACAGCGTGCGGTACGGGCCGAGACCGAAGAGATCGGCGGGGAGCGTCCGCACGAGCGCTCCTGCGAGCAACGAGGCGACGGCCCATGCCAGGCCGAGACAGAGCGCCGACCACGCGAGCACGTAGGGTCGATCGTCGGGCCTTCCGATCGAGAGCGGATGGGCCGCGACCGCGATCTGCTGCCCACCCCAGAGCACGCCGCTCAGCACGGCGTCGACCGCGAGGGGCCACCACGTGCGCTCGTCGCAGAGAGCCCAGAGAAGCGGCATCACGCCGATCCCGAAGGAGCAGAGGGCGAGCTCGCGGCTCGCACCGAAGCGGTCCACGCGGCGGCCCCACATCCTGGCGGTGAGCACGCGGGCGACCACGAGGACGATGCCGTGCGCAGCGATCAGACGGTAGCCGCCGTGCATCGTCGTGAGGACGTGCAGTGCGAAGAACGCGGCGCCGGGAGCGACCTCGATGCCCCAGAGGATCTGGTAGCGGAGGAAGCGTCGGAGCGGCGGGTCGGCGAGCAGGCGCCGCGCGCGGAGCAGCGACGCCGTCAGCGTCTCGGGGGCGCCGTCCACGCCGCGCCGCTCGGCAGCTCCCCAGAGAAGGAGCGTCGAGACGAGACCGAGACCGACGACGAGAAAGGAGATCGCCGCGAGCAGCGCCGGCGCGACGCGGCCGTCGCCCGCGGCCCCGGCGCGATCGCCGCCGTCGAGGAGCGTCGCGATCAGGAGCGCCGCGACGGAGCCGCCGAGCGCCGCGACCCACGTGCGCGTACCGAAGAAGCGGCCTCGGACCGCGCTCGGGATCGCGTCGCCCATCCACGCGCCATGTGCGTTCTGCGCGAACATCGTGAGCACGCTGGAGAGCGCCGCGGTCGCGAGCAGCATGGAGCGCCCGAGCGAGCCTGGCTCGAGCACGAGCGCGAAGAGACCGATCGGCAGCCACGCGAGGCGCGCGAAGAGGAGGGCCGCGATCGCGAGGCGCTTGCGCGAGCCGCGCGCGCTGGCCACCGCGGCAGGCAGGTGCATCGCCTGCGCAGCGGTCGCGATCGACTGCACGCTCGAGACGGTCCCTGCGTCCCCGCCGAGCGCGAGCGACCAGGCCGTGAGCAAAGAGCCGCTCGTCAGCCAGAGGGCACACTCGGATGCCGCACCTTCCAGCGCGAAGCGCGAGAGCGTCGCTCGCTGCTCTCGTTCGACGACCTCGGCGAGGAACCACGGTCTTGGCACGGCCCCCTCGTGCTACGAGCAAATGGCGGGTGGAGCAAGAAACCAACGGAGCGGGCGCTGAGGCGCCAGCGGCCTGTGGCGCGGGCCCGGGTCCGGGAGCGCGCGCGGACTCTGCTGCGATTCCGATATAGTCGCGGGCTCCGGAGGACATCTTGACCGAGTCGATCCCCGCGCGGCTCTTGCGCGCCGCCAAGACCCACCCCGATCGGCCTGCCTACCTCGCCAAGCGGGGCGGCGCGTGGCGCTCGACCTCCTACCGGCAGTACGCAGCCGAGGTGATGCAGGCCGCGCGCGCGCTCGTCTCCTTGGGGTTCCAGGCGGGACAGCGGATCTGCATCCTCGGCTTCAACAGGCCCGAGTGGACCGTCCTCGATCTGGCGACGATGGCCGCGGGCGGAGCGCCCGCGGGCATCTACACGACGTGCTCGGCCGACGAGGTCCATTACATCCTCGAGCACTCCGAGGCGCCGCTCGTGCTCGTCGAGGACGACGCGCAGCTGCGCAAGGTCGAGTCGCGACGCAGCAAGCTGCCGAGCCTCAAGCACATCGTCGCGATGCGCGGCGCGCGGCTCGACGGCGCGGGCGCGGGCGTGATGTCCTGCGACGACGTCCTCGCGCGGGGCGACGCGACCCAGGAGACGGAAGTGCACGAGCGGATCGAGGCGATCGAGCCCAAGGGCCTCGCCACGCTCATCTACACGTCGGGCACGACGGGCCCGCCCAAGGCCGTCATGCTGAGCCACGAGAACCTCGTGTGGACGGCCGACACGCTGCGCGAGGCGGCGTTCGTGAGCCCGCCTCCGGGCGGCATGCGCACGCTGAGCTACCTCCCGCTCTCGCACATCGCCGAGCAGATGGTGTCGATCCACTGCGCGGTGACGCTCGCGAACACGGTCTACTTCGCGGAGTCGATCGACAAGATCGCCGACAACCTCAAGGACTGTCGGCCCCATCTCTTCTTCGGCGTGCCCCGGATCTGGGAGAAATTCCACGCGGCCATCACCGCGAAGCTCGCGGGAGCGACCGGGGCCAAGGCGCAGATCGCGAAGTGGGCGCGCGGCGTGGGCGCGCAGGCGAGCGCCGCGCGGGCCCGCGGGCAGGAGCCGTCGGGCCTCGTCGGCCTGCAATACAAGCTCGCGACGCGGGCGGTCTTCTCGCCGACCAAGCAGGCGATCGGGCTCGACGAGGCCCAGGTGCTCGTTTCGGGCGCCGCGCCGATCGCGAAGGAGATCCTCGAGTTCTTCGCGAGCCTCGATCTCCTCGTGCAGGAGATCTACGGCCAGAGCGAGGACTGTGGGCCGACGTCCTTCAACCTCGCGCGCCGCACCAAGCTCGGCTCGGTGGGTGTGCCCTTGCCAGGCGTCGACGTCCGGATCGCCGACGACGGCGAGATCATGGTCCGCGGCAAGAACGTCTTCCTCGGATACTTCAAGGACGAAGAGGCCACGCGCGCGACGCTCACGTCCGAGGGCTGGCTGCACACGGGCGACCTCGGGAAGTTCGACGACGAGGGCTTCCTCTGGATCACCGGCCGCAAGAAGGAGATCATCATCACCGCGGGCGGCAAGAACATCACGCCGAAGAACATCGAGGAGGCCGTCAAGACGGCCACGAGCGTGGTCGCCGAGTGCGTGGTGATCGGCGACCGGCGCAAGTACCTCTCGATGCTGGTGTGGCTCGAGCCCGACGCCGCCCGGCGCTTCCTCGAGCAGAAAGGTGCCTCCGGAGCCGACGCGCCCCACGAGAGCCCGGAGCTGCGCGCCGAGGTCCAGCGCGCGATCGACGTCGCCAACGAGTCCCTCGCGCGCGTCGAGCAGATCAAGAAGGTGACCCTCTGCGGCCGCCCGCTCTCGATCGACACGGGCGAGCTGACCCCGACGCTCAAGGTGAAGCGCAACAAGGTCGCGGCGAGCTTCGCGAGGGAGATCGACGCGATGTACGAGGGCGATTGACGTGATGCGCCTGCCGCGACGTTCGAGAGTCTTGGAGGAGGCTCCAAGCCCTGGATTCCGTGGCGCCCGGTCGTTGCCGGCGGCGCGCCACTCGTGTTCGCGGCAGTGACGCGTGCTCTCAGAGCATGAGTCACTCGGCTGGACTCAGGCTCTGACGTTACTGCCCGGCGGGTCTGGCCGCAGACCCTCCCTCTCGCCGCGGGAATCGGCGAGAGCCTCCCTCCCGCCGAGGCGCGCCCGGGGCACCCGCTGGGGGCAGTCCGTTGGCCTCGTGCGCTCAGTGGGGGAGTGACTGTGATGGAGTGT
>JBKDQC010000737.1:0-9333 GCA_046342295.1 Deltaproteobacteria bacterium
CGCCGCGGCCGTACTCGCTCTCGTGGGCCTGGCTTCGTGCGACGAGCGCGTGGCTGCGCCCGAGGCGCCGCGACGAGGCGCGCTCTCGGGCGAGTCGCCGCCGCTCGATGCGCTCGCGCGCCGTCACGGTCGATTGCGCGAGCGGCTCGCCCTGCGCGGTTACGACGTGGTGGAAGGGCAGAGCCGCGTCTTCGTCCTGGAATCGCACGGAGTCGCGATCCCCGTGGACCTCGACGCCTCGCGCTGCCACACCTTCGCGGCGCTCGGCTCGGCAGGTGTGCGCGAGCTCCACGCGGTGCTCTACGACGGTGAAGGAGTCGAGGTCGCTGCGGACGCGATCGCGCGCGAAGGCGCGCTCGTCCACACATGCCCCCAGGCCATCGAAGGCCTCCGCACGATGCCACACCACCTCGTGCTCTTCGCCGTCGCGGGCTCGGGTTCCGTGGCGATCTCGGAGGCGGAGAGCGCGCCAGGGACCGGCGAGGGCTTCGAAGGGATCTACGACGAGCTGCTCGCGCCGAGCGTCCCGTTCCGCGACGTCGAGCAGGCCCTGACGCGTTCGCGCACGGCGCTGCGGGCGCGAGGTTTCTCGCCGGTCGCGGAGCCCGCCGTGCGCACCCTCGTCGAGCGCGGCGCCGCGCGCGCGGATCTGCCCGTCGAGCGGGGGCGCTGCTACGTCGCGCTCGCGCGCGGAGGGCAGGGCGTCGAGGACCTCGACCTCTTCCTCTTCGACGACGATGGCGTGGAGGGCGCGCGCGACCTGAGCCGTGGCGCCGAGGCGTCCGTCGAGCACTGCGCGACGGCCACGGCGACGTACGTCGCCGAGGTTCGCGCCTACCGGGGCAGCGGCGCCGTCGGGCTCGCGTCGTTCGCGGGCACGCGGGGCACGGCCGGGGGCCCGGACTCGCGGGAGGTGGGTGAGGCGATCGGCGTCGGTCCGGAGCGGGACGACCCCGAGGTCGAGCTCGCGGTCTCCATGGCGAGCCTGGTCGAACAGGGCTTCGACGAGCCGGTCCTCGTCGCGCGTTCGGCCGTGATCAACCCGGGGGAGGTGCTCACGCACGACGTGGTGGTCGGCCCGGGCTGCAGTCTGGTCGCCGCGGTCGGATCCGACGAGGCGATGGACCTCGACCTCTACCTCGCGGATCCCACGGGCCGCGAGATCGACACGGACACCGACACCCGCTCGCATGCCGCGGTCCGCGCCTGCTCTCCGACGGCCTCCGTGCTGCGAGTCGCTGTGAAGGTCTACGGACGCGACGGGACCTACGCGCTCGGAGTCCTCCGCGCCCCGCGGGGCATCGCCGATGTGACCAGCCTCCGCCTGGCCGAGCTCACCGCCGAGCCTCGGGCGCGCGGTTACGCCGTGCAGAGCTCGGCGCCCTACGAGCTCGATGAGGGTGCGCGCGCAGGCGGTCGTACCGAGATCGCGGCTGGGCGTTGTCTGGTCGTCGCGGCCGCCAGCCGGGGAGAGCTGCGCGACGTCGACCTCGAGCTCCGGAGCCTCGAGGGGCGCGTGCTCGCGGCCGACTCGGGGCCTGCGCCGCAGGCCACCTCCGGCTGGTGCGCGCCGCCCGGGGCACCTCCCCGCGTTCCAGTCGTGTGGGAGGTGCGGGCCTACCGCGGGAGCGGTGGCGTCCAGGTCGAGGTCATGGAGGGGCCTCCGTGATCGTCCCGCGTGTCTTGGCGCGCCCGCTGCCCGTGCGATAGCACCCCGGAGATCACGTTTTTTTGACCGCTCGCGCGTGACCCCTTACCCCCGTGGGTGTGCGCTGTCGGTCGCGTGTTCGAAACGACACACACGGCACGGCCACGGAGCTCGGAGCCCAGCAAATGCACCGCGGCGCGGCCCTGGATCGGTTCTTGGTAACCGAGCAGCGGCGCCCCCGGGCGCGTCGGGACGACGTCCCGCGGAGGAAGTCATGAAGAAGCAGCCCCTGATCTCGAACGTTCCGAGCTCCGACGTCGCGGTCGACAAGAAGAAGGTCGGGGTGCTCATGGGAGGGCTCGGCCCCGAGCGCGACATCTCGCTCAAGACGGGCGAGGCGATCGCGACCGCGCTCGAGGCGCGCGGGCACCGCGTGGTGCGCATCGACGTCGACCGCAAGCTCGACGAGACGCTCCACGAGTCCCCGATCGACGTCGCGTTCCTCGCGCTCCACGGGACGTACGGAGAGGACGGTTGCGTACAGGGCTTGCTCGAGATGCGTGGCATCCCCTACACCGGCTCGGGAGTGCTCGCGAGCGCGCTCGCGATGGACAAGCTGAAGGCCAAGGAGCTGTTCCGGCTCTACAACGTCCCCACGCCGGCGTACTACGTCGTGGAGAGGAGCGAGCTCGGGAGGCTCGAGGAGATGCACGGCAGCTTCGGCTTCCCGGTCTTCGTGAAGCCGCGTCGCTCGGGCTCGAGCGTCGGCGCTGGGCGGGCCGCGAACATGACCGAGCTCGCGCAGCGCTGTGAGGAGGCAGCGAGGTACGACAGCTCCGTGCTCGTCGAGCGCTTCGTCGTCGGTCGCGAGGTCACTGTGGGCGTGCTCGACGGTCGCGCGCTCGGGGCGCTCGAGATCGTCCCCCGCGGCGAGTTCTACGACTACAAGAGCAAGTACCAGAAAGGTCAGAGCGACTACCACTTGCCGGCTCGCCTCCCACCCACGCGGTACAAGGGCGTGTTGAACCTGGCGGAGCGGGCGCACAAGGCGCTGGGCTGCCGAGGCTTCACGCGCGTCGACCTCCTCGTCACCGAGGGAGAGAACGAATTCGTGCTCGAGGTGAACACGCTCCCCGGAATGACGCCCACCTCTCTTCTGCCCAAGATCGCTCAGGGCGCGGGCTATGGATTCGACGAGCTCTGCGAGCAGATCCTCGCGCGCGCGACGTGCCAGACGCCGCGGGTCGAACAGCGCGCAGCCGAGGCGAAGAAGCGCGCGGGGCGCGCCGAGGCTTCGGCGCCCGCGGAGTGACGTTCAGACTGGGTCACTCCTCGACGAGCTGGAGCACGGGGTAGTCGAAGAAGCCGCCCGTGCGCGACACGACGACGACGCGGATCACGTCGCCGCGGCCGATGTGAAGCGCGGTGAGGGCCTGCGCGGGCATGAACACGAGATCGGCCCACTCCTCCCCCTGTGCGTGACGACAGCGGATCGTCATGCGGTTCTGTGCGCCGGCCGGGTAGGCGCGAGCATGCGAGTCCTCTGCGTCGAGCATCTCGATGTCTCCGGCATGCGACACCGCGCAGGACTGTACGCTCCCGACAGCGGCCGGGTCGGTCTGCACGCGTCTCAGATCGAAGCCAGTGGGCAGCGCCCCGACGACCGCCGGCGTGCCTTCGCTGCCTGGTGCGGCGAGGCTCGGATCCCCGAGCGCCTCCGTCTCCACGAATTCGACGATGGGGTAGTCGAAGAAGCCTCCGTCGGCGCGCAGGATGCGAACCCGAACGCGGGCTCCGATCGTCACCTCCGCGGCGTGCGCTGCGCTCGTCGCGCTGAACACGAGGTCGGCCCAGCCCTCACCGGTCACCGCAGCGCAGCGCATGGACATCCGCTGCGTCGCGCGCTCGCCGTAGCGCTCGGCATCTTCCTCCGCCACCGCCTCGACGCGGCCCGCGGCCGAGACGTGGCAGACCTGCTCGGTGTCGAGGTGTACCCCTGGCTGAACCCGCACGAGGCGCATGTCGAAGCCCGTCAGCGAGGTGTCCTCGGTGGCCGCTTGCACGGCCGGCGCGTGCTCCTCGAGGGAGCCTCGCGTCTCGCGCTCGGGCGCTCCCGGGACGTCCTCGGGCCGGTTCGTGTCCGTGTCGACGAAGGGGTTCACGCAGCAGCCGCTCACGGAGCACGCCAGCGCTGCCAGCAGCATGGCAGGGTACATCGAGACCCGAGGATCGTGCGGAGCGTGTCGGCGGGGGTTCATCGGTGGTCTTCCGTCCCGCGCGCCGCGTGCGAATTGCCAGGCCGGGAGGCCGATGATAGCGTGCCGTCCCGTTCGCGCCGGGGATGCCCAGATGCCCCTTGGCGCGCCCCGCTCACGGTGGTGCGTACCATCCACCCGGCGCTCGCACCGAGCGCTCTCACCCACGAATGCCTCCTGCATGACGTTCACAGAAGCTGCCGTGGAGATCCTCCGCCTCGTCGGACGACCTCTCCACTACAAGAAGATCACCGAGCTCGCGATCGAGCGGAACCTCCTCTCCCACGTCGGCAAGGCCCCCGAGCTCACGATGAGCTCGCGGCTCGCGACGATGGTGAAGAAGGACCGCGGCGAGGAGCCCATCATCAAGGTGAAGCCGGGTGTGTTCGCGCTTCGAGACTTCACACCGCAGATGATGGCGCTTGCCGACGCGGGCGACGACGACATCGACCTCTCGCAGATCCCCGAGACGCCGCCGATGAACGCGGAGGCCGCGGAAGGGGCGAGCGCCGAGGCTGCGCCTCGCCCGGCGTTGCCTGGCTCAGACGTCTTTCCGGCCGAGGAAGACGACGACAAGCCGATCCTCGGAGGCATCGAAGACGAGGACGAGGAGGAAGGGGCGGAGGGCAGCGAGCGCCGAGGCCGCCGCCGCCGTCGTCGCCGAGGGCGCGGAGAAGCGGAGGCAGCGGGCGCCGAGGTCGAGGGCGAGGCCAAGCCCGAAGGCGAGACCCAGGAGGAGCGTCCACCGCGCCACGAAGGGCGCGACCGTCAAGAGCGCGGGCGCGAACGGGACCGCGACCGAGACCGCGATCGAGACCGCGATCGAGACCGCGACCGAGACCGCGATCGTGGCCGCGGTCCTCAGGGACACCGGGACGCGCCGCGCCTGCCCGCGGCTGACCTCTCGCGCGAGCCCGCGGACAACGACCTCCTCGGTCGCGACCTTGCCGATGCCGTGTTCGCCGTCCTCGCGAGCGAGGCCCGCCCGCTCTCCTACGCGGCCCTCGCTGGCGAGCTCGTGCGCCGCGGGCGCCTCGTCGGTGAGCCCGCGATGCTCGTGCCGACCATCGCCGCCGCAGTGCGCGCCGACACCGGGCGCTCGGAGCAACGTGCGGGCCGGGCGCGGTTCCGACACAGCCAAGAGGGCCTGGCTCTCTACGATTGGTTTCTTCCTCGCGACGCGATGTACCGAGAGCGCGACCTCGTGCGCGCAGCCGAGCGCCATCAGGAGACCGTGCGGCGCTCGTTCCTTCGGAAGATCACGGACTTGCCCGCGGCAGGCTTCGCGGAGCTCGTCGCGACCTGGCTGAACGCCGAGGGGGTTGCAGGGCTGCGCGGGGTTCGCAGGCCGACGAGCTCGAACCTGGAGATGCACTTCGCGGGGACGCTGCGCCGTGGCTTCGAGGAGCTGAGGCTCGCGATCGTCGTGCTTCGGTCGGGTCAAGAGCTCACGCGCGAGCGCGTGGTCGAGCTCCGCGGATCGCTGCACCACTACGCCAACGCAACGCTCGGCTGGGTGGTCAGCACGGCGGCGGTACCGCGCGCGACGAGGGATGAGGCCACCGCGCCGGGGGCCACACCGATCGCCGTCTTCGACGGCCTGGCGCTCGCGGAGGCCATGGAGTCACGGGGCGTGGGCATGCGGCGAACGAGCGTGCCCCTCAGCGTGATCGATCTCGACACGCTCGACGCGTTGCGCGGATCGGCGGAAGCGCCGCTCCGCGATCAGGGTGAGCGCGGTCCCGACCGCGGGGAGCGTCCCGAGCGGGGAGACCGCGGCGAACGCGACCGCGGTGAGGCTCGCGCCGAGGGGCGTGACCGGCGCGAGGAACGGCGTGAGCGTGACGAGCGTCGCGACGAGAGGGAGAGCCCACGGCCGGCGCCCTCGGGCGAGTCCGCAGGCGACGCGCGGGCGGAAACGGGCGCAGGCACGGAGATCGAGGTCTCGGCCGAGGCCGTCCCGTCCCCGGAGGGCGGTCCTGCCCGGGTCGACCCGCCGGAGGCGCGTGGGGAAGAGGGCGGTCGCCGTCGCCGCCGTCGTCGTCGGCGTCGTGGCGGACAGGACCGCGGACCCGGTGCGCAGGATGCTGGTCCTGCCGCGGCAGACGCAGAGCTCGACGACCCGGCCGAGGCCGCCGAGTCTCCCGAGGCGAGTGGCACTGGGGAGGACGACATCCTCGACGAGGAGTCGATCGCAGAGCACGACGACCTTCATGACGCCGAGGAGATCGGCGACGACGACGAAGCGCAGCCTGCAGCTTCCGACGACGACACAGAGCCTGCGGCTGCCGACGACGAGGACGACGAGGCGGGCTCCGAGGAGGAGTGAGTCCCGATGCTCGGAACGTGGCGCAGCAAAGTCGAGAAGGACTTGGGAGGCGTCGCGTTCGAGCGCGCGCTGGTCACCGAGATCGCTGGGGGGCTTCGCATGCAGCCCCTCTACGAGTCGTCGAATCGCACACCGCAACGCATCTCTCGGCTCGCGGGTCTCACCCTCGCTCGGATTGTCTACGCGGGCGCGCCTCTCGACGATCTCCCCGCGGAGCGCTGGGTGCTCGGGCCAGCCGAGCCCGGCGAGGTCAGCGAGCGCGCAGGCGAGTCTGGCCACGTGGTGCAGCACGCCGACCGGCCCACCTTCCACGCGCTCGATGTGCATGACGCGGGCGGCTCCGCACCGCTCGAGATCGCGGTGGCCGTCGGTCGCGTGATCGACGCGCTGCGCGGCGGCGCCTCGCCCCCCGAGCTGTCGATTGCGGTGGCCTCGGGCACCGAGATCTTCCTCGAGGTGGCCAAGCTCCGCGCGATCCGCGCCCTCGCCGAGCGGTGTCTGCTCGCGCTCGGCGCGGGCTCCCGAGTGCGGATCCTCGCGCGTACGAGCTTCGTCGGCTTCTCCCGCATCGAGCCCGAGACCAACGCGCTCCGTGCGACGCTCTCGACCGTGGCTGGCATGCTCGGGGGAGCGGACCTCGTCGCGGTCGCGCCCTACGACGTCCTCGCGCCCTCGGCGGGGCCGCACGACCGGGCGAGCCGGCTGGCCGGGACGACCGGGCTCGTCGCCTCGCTCGAGGCGCACCTCGCGGGCGCCGAGGATCCCCTTCACGGGGCCTACCTCGTCGAGGCGCTCACCCGCGATCTGATGGATGCGGCCTGGTCGATCGTGCGTGGGCTCGAGCGCAGCGGGGGTGCCAATGCCGCGGCCGGGTCCTACCAGGCTCGACTCGCTGACGAGGGGCATGAGCGACAGCGCGCGGCGCGTGCAGCACAGCTTCCGCGGGTCGGCGCGTCGCGACTCGCGCGCGTGGAGGCGCCGATGCTCGGCGCCGTGCATCCCTCGCTCGCGCACGTTCTGCGTGACACGGCTGCGTTCGAGCGCCTCCGCGAGGATCGCATCGTGCGTCCGACGACCATCCTCGTCGTGGGCGATCCGAAGAAGACCGCGGCACGCGCGGAGTACCTGCGAGAGGTCCTCGCGACGTGGGGCGCGCCGGCCTCGTTCGCGAGCCTCGCGGCGATCGATGCGCCGCTCGAACGAGGCGACGGCGCCTCGTGGGGCGCGGTCGCGGTGTGCGCCGAGGATCGCGACTTCGGTGCGCTCTCGTCGCTCGTTCGAACGCTCTCGTCGCGGGCCGCCGTCCTGGTCGCTGGGCGACCCGGCCCGCACGAGGCTGCGCTCCGCGAGGCCGGCGCGGCGGCGTTCGTTCACCTCGGAGCCGACTTGCCCGCCGTGGCGCGTGCTCTCTACGGCGACCCTCGAGGAGTCGGCGCGAGCGCCGCCGGAGGTGCCCCGTGACGCGCTTCTTCGACATCGGCCTCGACGAGCTGCCTCCGCTGCCGCGCCGCGCGGACGACGACAGCCTCGTGCGAACGACCCCCGAGGGCTTCGCGATCACCCGCGCCGCCCGCCTCGACACGAATCTTCCGCACCTCGGCGGCGAGCCGGGCGCGAGCCCGTTCGTGCGCGGTCCGTACGCGACCATGTACCTCCAGCGCCCGTGGACGATCCGTCAGTACGCGGGCTTCTCCACCGCCGAGGAGAGCAACGCGTTCTACCGCCGCAACCTCGCGGCGGGGCAGATGGGCCTCTCGGTCGCTTTCGATCTCGCGACGCACCGCGGCTACGACTCCGACCATCCACGGGTCCGGAGCGACGTCGGCATGGCAGGTGTCGCGATCGACTCGATCCTCGACATGAAGCTGCTGTTCGATGGCATCCCGCTCGATCGCATGAGCGTGTCGATGACGATGAACGGGGCGGTGCTCCCGATCTTGGCGCTCTTCATCGTGGCGGCCGAAGAGCAGGGCGTCGCGGCCCACGCGCTCTCGGGGACCATCCAGAACGACATCCTCAAAGAGTTCATGGTGCGGAACACGTACATCTTTCCGCCCGGGCCCTCGATGCGGATCGTCGGCGACGTCTTCGCGTACACGGCGAAGCACATGCCGAAGTGGAACTCGATCTCCATCTCCGGCTACCACATGCAGGAGGCCGGTGCTTCGGCCGATCTCGAGCTCGCTTACACACTCGCCGACGGCCTCGAGTACCTGCGGACGGGTCTGTCTGCAGGCATGGCGATCGATGAGTTCGCCCCGCGTCTGTCGTTCTTCTTCGCGATGGGGATGGACGTCCTCGTCGAGATCGCGAAGCTCCGCGCCGCGCGTCTCTTGTGGAGCGAGCTCGTCGCGCCTTTCGAGCCACGGGATCCTCGGAGCGGGATGCTGCGCACCCACTGCCAGACCTCCGGATGGAGCCTCACCGCACAGGATCCGTGGAACAACGTCGTGCGCACGTGCCTCGAGGCCATCGCGGCGACCAGCGGCCAGACCCAGTCCCTCCACACGAACTCACTCGACGAGGCGATCGCGCTGCCGACCGACGCGAGCGCGCGCATCGCGCGCAACACGCAGCTCGTGCTCCAGCTCGAGAGCGGCACGACACGCTCCATCGATCCCTGGGGAGGCAGCGCCCTCGTCGAGCGTCTCACCCACGAGCTCGCCGCCGCGGCGCGCAAGCACATCGCCGAGATCGAGGCCCTGGGCGGCATGACGAAGGCCATCGAGGCGGGCATTCCGAAGCTGCGCATCGAGGAGTCCGCGGCGCGCACGCAGGCGCGGATCGACGCGGGCCGTCAGGTCATCGTCGGCGTCAACCGATTCGAGCGCGAAGACGAGCCAGAGCTCGAGGTACTCAAGATCGACAACGGCGTCGTGCGCGCCGCGCAATGTGAGCGCCTCGAGGCCCTGCGGCGGGAGCGCGACCCTTCGCGCACGCTCGCGTCCCTCGACGCGCTGACGGCGGGTGCCACGACTGGCGCCAACCTCCTCGAGCTCAGCGTCGCGGCCGCGCGCGCTCGCGCCACGGTCGGCGAGATGACGGCGGCGCTCGAGAAGGTCTTCGGTCGACACGAGGCGCGCGTGCAGATGGTCCAGGGC
>JBKDQC010000738.1:0-6256 GCA_046342295.1 Deltaproteobacteria bacterium
GCGCAGGTAGGCGGCCTCCTCCGCACAGAACCCACGCACCGCCGCGGCGAGCCGCGGGTCGGCGATCCAGTGGGCGCTGTGCACCTCGCTCGGCAGGAGCCCGCGCTTGAGCTTGTGGTGGCCCTGCGCTCCCGCCTCGAAGCGCGTGTGCCCCGAGGCGATGGCGTGCTCGATCAGGCGGTAGTAGCAGCACTCGAAGTGGAGCATCTCCTGCTCCACGGTCGACCCCCAGTAGCGGCCGTAGAGGTGCTTGCCCTTCTCGAAGTTGATCGACCCCGCGACGGGCTCCGAGCCCTCGTAGGCCAGCACCGCGGTCACGCGGTGCGCGTGGTGCGCGCGCAGGTGCGCGAAGAACGCGGGCTGGAGGTACGCGAACGAGCCGTGTCGCGCGACGTTGAGCCGGTAGAAGATCTCGAGCGCCCGCCACTCCGCGTCGGTGAGCCGGTCACCGCGCACCAGCCGGACCTCGACACCCTGCTCGGCGACGACGCGGCGCTCTTTCTTGACCTGCTTGCGCGAGGGCGCGCGGAAGCCCTCGAGGTAATGCTCGAAGTCGCGGTAGGCGCGGTTCTCCCAGTGGAATTGGAGCGAGAGGCGCGCCGCGAAGTCGCCGTGCGCGAGCGCCTCGTCGCGCTCGGTCGGGCTCAGGTAGAGCAGGTGCACGGACGAAGCGCCCGCGTCCCTCGCGGCCGCGAGCGCGCCATCGAGCAGGGCCGGGACGACGGCCGCGCGGTCGGCCGACGGATGAACCAGGAAGCGGCGCCCCGTCGCAGGCGTGAACGGCACCATCGACACGAGCTTCGGGTAGTAACGGATGCGCGCGGCCTGAGCGGCGCGGGCCCATTGGAAGTCGAAGATGAACTCGCCCCAGCTGTCGTCCTTCTCGTAGAGCGGCAAGGCGCCGACGATCCGAGGGCCCTCGCTCACCACGACGTGCGTGGGGATCCAACCCGTGCCGCGACCGACGGATCGGCTCTGCTCGAGCCCCTCGAGGAAGGCATGCTCCACGAAGGGGTCGTGGTCGCCCGCGAGCGCGTCCCACTCCTGGGCCGGAACCTCCGAGATGCGGGCAATGCGGCGGCTGGAGAGCACGCGAGGTTCTACCCGGGCCGCGACTGGGTCGCGAGCGGAAGGCTCGTCCTGCCCGCTCGAGCCTCCTCGGGAGCGAGCGCTCGGAAGGCCCCGTTGCACGCCGAGCGAGAGGTCGCGTATCGTCGTCCGATCCATGGTGGAACTCGACGCCCCCGGGCGAGTCATCGTCGGCAAGTACGAGCTGGTCTCGCCCGCGGGTGAGGGCGGAATGGCCGTGGTCTGGAAGGCCCTCGTGCGAGGCGCGGGCTCCTTTCAGAAGCCGGTGGCGATCAAGCGCATCCAGGCGAGCAAGAACAGCGACCCCTCGTTCATCAAGATGTTCGAGGAGGAGGCGCGTGTCGGCTCGCAGATCCAGCACCCGAACGTCGTTCAGATCCTCGACTTCGGCCGAGACGAGGAGGGCGGCTACTACTTGGTCATGGAGTGGGTGGAGGGGCTGGACATGTTCCAGTGGGTCCGCTCCTACCACCGGGCCTCGAAGGCGACTCCGTGGCCCCTCGTGGCCGCGATCGGGATCGAGGTGCTCCGCGGCCTCGGCGCGGCGCACGATCGCAGGACCGACAGCGGCGAGCCCGCTCCGGTCATCCACCGGGATGTCTCGCCGTCGAACGTTCTGCTCGGGGTCAACGGCACCGCGAAGCTGACGGACTTCGGTCTCGCCCGCGCGATGGACCGGGCCTCGATGACGCGGCCGAACGTGATCAAAGGCAAGCTCGCGTACTGCGCGCCCGAGCTGATCAGCGGCGCGAAGGCCAACCCCCGGACCGACATCTTCGGGCTCGGGGTGGTGCTCTGGGAGGCGATCGCGCAGAAGCGCCTCTTCACGGGCAAGAACGACCTCGAAGTGCTGCTCGCGGTGCGCAAGGGGGCGATTCCGTCGCTGACGACCGAGCGCGACGACGTGCCCGCCCCGCTCGACACGGTCATCCAACAGGCGCTGGCACAGAGCCCCGAGGAGCGCTTCCAGACGGCGACCGAGATGGCGCGGGCGCTCGCATCCGTGCTGCGCACGACGACGGAACAGACCGACGCCGAGCCCCTCGGGGCAAGCGTGCGCGCCGCGCGGGAGCGGCTCGGCAAGACCGCGCCATCCACGGCGGGGCAGGTCGCGGCGGCGCCGCTCCCTGACGGTCCCGGCGCCCTCGAGCCCGTGATGAGCGCGGAGAACCTCTCGATGTCGGATGTCGAGGTCGTCGAGGTCGAGCTCCGGCAGAAGAAGCCCATCGACAAGCCCCCGGTGCAGCCCCTTCCCTCCGAGCCGGTCCTCCGCGGTCTCTGGCAGGGTGACGACAAGAGCGTCGCGCTGCCTCTGACCCGCAAGAAGGACGAGTAGGGGGCGGGAGCTCCGACGAGCCCAGCGCGTCGAAGCGGTTGCGCTCCACACATCGGGCGTTCATGGTCCGCGCTTCCTTTTCGTGGAGGCGTCGATGCGTTCGAGTCGTGGTTGGTGGGTGGTCTGTGCGTTGGCGGGTCTGGGCACCGGAGGCTGCGGCTCGAGCCCGACGCCGGACGCGGGTCCGGGCGGAGATTCCGGGGTGGTGGACGCAGGCCGAACCGGGATGCCGGACGCCAACCGCGACGCGTTCATGATGTCCGGCGACCCCTTCGCGAACTACGAGTCGGCGATCCGGGCGGCGCGCACGCAGGAGTGCGAGTGCACCTGGATGGAGCAGGGCTTCAAGTCGGTGGCCGCGTGCGTCGAGAGGCAGCTCGACGACGAGGATCTGCTCATCTGCGCGCGTGAGGGCTACATGGCCGCGCGGTCGGCGTCCGCGGCGTACTACGAGTGCGTGGCGCCGGCCCTGGGCACGTACGCGAGCTGCCGCGAGAGCGCCGCTTGCGCCGAGGGCGCGGGCGAGGCGCGAACGGCCTGCGTCATGACGGTCAACGGCGCGATCATGGCGTGCCCCGACCTGCCCAGCGAGGCCACCGAAGCGTACCAGGCGTGCTTTCAGCGCGAGGTCATCGGCCCGGCGAGCATGTGCCCCGAGCCAGGCGCGGCGTGGATGGGCGTCGGAACGTTCTCCGGAGACACCACGCTCGGCGGCAACGACTCGAACCCCGACGCGAGCTGCTTTCCTGAGGGCATGCTCCCGGAGGCGCTCGAGATCTCGCCCGACCGCGCGTACCGCTGGGTCGCCCCCGGCGCGGGCACCTTCGTGTTCGATACGGAAGGAACGGAGCACGACACGGTCCTCTACGTCCGCAGCGGATGCATGGGCGCGGTCGTGGCGTGCAACGACGACATCGACACGATGGCCGGCAACACCGCCTCGCGCGTCCGCGTGAACGCGACGATGGCGGGACAGGAATTCATCGTCGTGGTCGATGGGTTCAGCACCAACTCGAGCGGCCCCTTCACGGTCAACGTGACGATGGAAGCAGCCTCGGACGCGGGTCCCGCCGCGACGGACGCAGGCCCCGCCGCGACGGACGCCGGTCCAGGCGATGCGGGCGTGCCCGCGAGCGACGCCTCGACGCCCTGAGCTCGGAACCTCGTGGTTCCCGAAGGCCGCGCGGAGCTCTCCGTGCGGCCTTCGCGCTTGTACGTGGCGTTTCGGCGTACCCTCACCCTGCATGTGCGCGCTCTCGATGAACCGTCTGCTTCGCACCGTGGCCTGGGCCGCGGGGATCGTCGCCCTCTCTGCCGCGTTGACGGCCTGCGGTGAGGCAACCTCCATCCTGGTCCGTGTGAGCTCGAGCAACCTCGCGGCGCCTTCCGACGTGGACACGCTCGAGTTCACGATCCGCGGGGAGACGACGGGACACGTCGAGAACAGGACCTTCGCGATCGCGGCGGGCTGGCCCCACAGCCTCTCGATCCGGCCCGGCCCGACGGAGGCGAACCGCGTCTCGATCACCGTGCGCGGCCTGAGGAGCGGGCGCGTCGTCGCGGCGGCGACGCGCACGGAGTCGTTCGTTCGGGGGACCGACATCATCCTCGACATCGAGCTCGGCGGAGGCTCGCCTGCGGATGCTGGGCCGATGGACGGTGGGCCGATGGACGGTGGGCCGATGGACGGTGGCCCCCGCGACGCCGCAGGCGACGCACCTCCGCCCGACGCGGGCGCCGACGCTGGTGAGGACGCCTTCACGCCGCCGGACGCTCCGCCCGACGCCGGGGCGGCGGACGCCGGGTGCATGCGCGCGAGCGACTGCGACGACGGCGTCGCCTGCACCGTCGACACGTGCGAGGGAGGCGGGTGCGCGCACGTGCCCGCTGACTCGCGATGCGCCGACGGCGCGAGGTGCGATCTCGCCCTGGGATGCCCCCCGCGCACGTGCGGACGCGCCGCCGAGTGCGACGACGGGGTCTTCTGCAACGGCGTCGAACGGTGCGATGACACCATGACGTGCGCGCCGGGCGAGGATCCCTGTGACGACGGCGACGCGTGCACCGACGATCTCTGCCTCGAGATGACCGACGCGTGTCAGCACCGGACGGTCGATGCCGATGGCGATGGCGCCGGGGACGCGACCTGCCCCGCCCTCGGTGGCGTACCCGCCACGGACTGCGACGACGGCAACGCCGCGGTCTTCCCCGGCGCCCCCGACACGTGCGACGGGCTCGACAACGACTGCAGCGGCGGCTGCGACTCGCGATCGACCTGCTGCCGCGGGAGCACCGAGACATGCCCGACCAGCTGCGGAACGACGGGAGCGCGGACCTGCGGCCTCGCGTGCGGCTGGTCGATCTGCTCGCCCCCCGCCGAGACGTGCAACGGCGTGGACGACGACTGCAACGGCGCGTGCGACGACGGCTTCGGTTGCTGCGCCGGGACGACGTCGAGCTGCACGACGCGTTGCGGTTCGACCGGGAGCCGCCGGTGCGGCGTGGGCTGCACCTTCAGCGCCTGCTCTCCGCCGACAGAGACGTGCAATGGCCGCGACGACGACTGCGACGGTCGCTGTGACAACGGCTTCGCCTGCTGTGCAGGCGTCCCCTCGAGCTGTACGACCACCTGCGGCTCGACCGGCACGAGGAGCTGCTCGGCGGGCTGCGCGCTGGCAGCGGTGTGCACGGCTCCCGCCGAGACCTGCAACGACCGGGACGACGACTGCGACACCAGCGTGGATGAGGGCTTCGCCTGCCGAAGCGGGGCCACCCGCTCTTGTGTGACCTCGTGCGGCACCACCGGCACCCAGACGTGCGCAGGCTGCGACTGGGGCGAGTGCGCGCCGGGCGCGGAGCTCTGCTTCAACAGCCTCGACGACGACTGCGATGCGATGACGGACGAGGGCTGCCCATCGTGTGGCGCGTGCTCCGACGCCACCACCGTGAGCGCGCCGGGCGGCCGCTTCGACGTCACCACGACGGCTGCTGTGTCGAGCGGCAGCTGCGGCGGCGCGGGCGCCGAGGCGACGATGACGTTCACCCTCACGAGCACCTCCGACGTGTTCATCACGACCCACCAATCCCTGCGGGACACGGTGATCTACGTGCGACGCTGCGCCTGCGTCGGGGGCCCCGAGGTCGGGTGCAACGACAACGCGAACGAGGTCAGCTCGAGCGCGTTGGCGCTGAACGACCTCGCCCCGGGCGTCTACAACGTCTTCATCGACACCCCGAGCGCCATGAGCCAGTCGATCACGGTCGATCTCTACATCAACTCGCCAGGTGCGGAGGCCGAGCGCTGCGGTCAGCCCTTCCCGTTGAACCCACGAACCACGTCGTTGACGGGGAGCACCTGCGGTTTCGCCAACGACTACGACAACCAGATCGTCGCCGGCGCCGCAGCCTGCCCGGAGCCTTCGGCGGGCAACGCGGAGGAGGCCGTCGCCTACTTCGTGGTGCCGACCTCCCGCACGGTCACCTTCAGCGGCTGCACGGGCACGGTGTACGACCAGACCCTCTACCTCCGGAGCAACTGCGTGGACGGGGGACCCGCGGCGCAGCTCGGATGCAGCGACGACAACTGCGGAGCCATCTCCGGCATGTGCGACAGCACGCTCGCGTCGAGCCTCTCGGCGACGCTCTCGCCAGGGATCTACTACCTGTTCCTGGATGGCTACGGCGGAGCGAGCTGCAACTGCGGCAACTTCAACGTCGCGATCACGGGTCTGTGAACGGTCGATCCTGAGTCGCCGCTCGGGGCGAGAGGCGGGCTCCTCATCTCAGATCATGAGTCTCTTGGATTGACTCATGCTCTTGTCGTTTGTTGAC
>JBKDQC010000739.1:0-14774 GCA_046342295.1 Deltaproteobacteria bacterium
GCCTTGCGCCTCGACGGCGCCTCGGTGCACCTCCTCGGCGGGTTCAGGCAGTCCGGCGCGGAGTGGTCCCGGGACGGCGACGCGCTGCCGCGCGAGACGCGAGTGGCCTCGCCGACGCCGCTCGCGATCGACGCGCGCGATCTCACCGGCGAGCTGACGCTCGAGCGGCTCGAGGTCGAGGCGGGCGCCGGGGCGCCCGGCGGTCCCGGCGAGACCGGCGGCTCATCGACCGCGATCCTCGCCGGCACAACGGTCACGCGCATGCTCGTGCTCGACTCCGTCGTGCGCAGTGGCACGGCCGGGATGGGTGGGGCCGGCGCGCGCGGCCGCGATGGCACGACGTGCGCCACGGAGGCGTCATGCACCCCGGCGCCGGCGAGCGGCATGGCCGGCGGCGTTGGGCCCGCCGGCGCGGTCGGAGTCTTCGGCATGTCCGGCTACGCCGCGAGCGCCGGCGGGACCGGTGGTGAGGGCGGGAGCGGCGAATACGGCTCCGAGCCGCCGCGGCCGGAGACGAGAAGCGACTGCGTGAACGAGTGCTCCGGGGATGGCCGGCCATTTTGCGGCGTTGGCAGCACACGAACGCTCACCGCCACGGCCGGGCGCTGCGGCTGCGGCGGTGTGGGTGGTGGCGGCGGACGCGGCGGCGGCGCGGGAGGCGCCTCGGTGGCCATCCTCACGACGGGCGCGACGCGCGTCGAGCTGCGGAGGGCCACGATCGCCTCGCGCGACGGTGGCGGCGGCGCGGCGGGCGGCGACGGCGGCAGCGGCGCCGCGGGCCAGGCCGGAGCGGCGGGGGCAAGCGAGTCCTGCGCGAGGAACTGCACCTCCTGCACCGGGCCCGGCTGTGCGTGCACCGGCTCGGACTTCGTGACGCTGAGGGGCCTCCCCGGAGGCCTCGGCGCCGCCGGCGGTCCTGGTGGGCGCGGTGGCGGCGGCGCGGGAGGCCCGAGCTACGCGATCGTGCTCGCCCCTGCGGCCGTGCTCGAGGGGCGGGCGTCGTCGATCGGCGATCACGGCGCGGGCGGGACCGGTGCCGGCGGAGCGGCGAACGGTCCGGCGGACGACGTCTCGGGGCCGTGACCCCAGCGCCGACCGCTCACTGGCCGCTCACCGGCGCTCGAAGTGGGCGCGCAGCATGTCGAGGAAGGCACGCGCACGCCGCGGCACGAAGCGGCCGCCGCGGTGGAAGGCCCAGATGCCGATGCGCGCGCGCCGCGTCCAGGCGTCGAGCACCGTCACGACCTGCCCGCGCTCGACCTCGGTGTCGAAGAAATGCACGAACGAGCTGGCGATGCCGATGCCGTTCATCGTCGCGGCCCAGAGCACGGCGTTGCTGTTCGTGGTCAGCGTGCCGCGCACGTCGAGCACGACCTCGCGGCGGCTCTTCGGGTCGCGGAAGCGCCAGCGTCGATCCGGATAGCTGAGGCAGTTGTGGCCGAGGAGATCCTCGGGCGTGCGCGGCTTGCCGCGCGCCTCGAGGTAGGCCGGCGCCGCGAAGAGCGCCGCCTCGAGCTCGTGGATCTTGCGCCCGACCATCGCGGTCTCGGGCATGCGCTGACCGAGCGCCCGCGCGACGACGACGACGTCCCAGTCCTCGTGCAGGTGCTCGGCGGGGTCGGCGACGGTGGTGAAGGTGAGCGCCACCTCCGGGTGCGCGCGCAAGTACTCGGGCACCACGCGGTGATGAAAGCCGCTCGAGGCGAAGTACGCGGGCATCACGACGCGCAAGAGGCCGCTCGGACGCGCCGCGCGGGCGCGGGCTCTCTCCTCGGCGTCCTCGAGCAGGCGCGGGATCCCGCGCACCTCCGCGTGCAGCTCGCGCCCGACGTCGCTCAGCCGCAGGCGGCGCGTCGTGCGGTGCAGGAGCCCGACCCCGAGGCGCTCCTCGAGGGCCTGGACGCGCCGGCTCACGACGGAGACCGAGATCCCCAACGAGGTCGCCGCCGCCTTGAAGCTGCCCCTCTCCACGACCTCCACGAAGGCCGCGATCTCGTCCAGACGCGCCACGATCGTTGCTCGCTGCGCAACGATAGCTTGCGGACGCGACACCAATCAACCGCAGGCGGCCGCGCGCCTGTGGTCGAAGCGACGGTCGATCAGATGCCGCCTTCGGGGGCAGGGGGGATGGAGGTGACGAATTCGCTCGCCACGGGGGCGAGCCGGCCGAGGTGCACGAGGGCCTGGTGCACCGACGCGGCGGCGTCGGCGCGGCGGGCCGTCAGCTCCGGGCGCAGCTGGCTTGCGTCCGGATAGGCCGTGACCACCGAAGCGGTCACCGCCGCGGCCACCTGGGGTCGCGCCCACGCGGCCACCTCGCCGCGATCCGAGAACACGGCGAGCGTCGCCTCGACCTCGGCGGGGCTCGGACGCGCCAGCCCGAGACCACTGGCGATCGCGACGAAGAGCTCGAGGCGCGACACGGGTGCGTCGGGGCGAAAGGTCCCGTCGGGATAGCCGCTGAGGTAGCCGCCGCGCTGCGCGATCTCCACGTGCCGCGCATACCAGGCGCGCGGGCTCACGTCTCGGAAGCTCGCCGCGCCACGCACGGCCGCTGGCTCGAGGGCCGTGGCGATCATCGCCGCGAGCTCGGCCCGCGTGGTCGCGGCGTAGGGGCGGAAGGTCCCATCCGGATAGCCCGAGACCGCGCCTGCCTCGCGCAGAGCCGCGAGCATGTCCTCCGACCAGTGGCAGAGGACGTCGGCGAAGGGCGCGGGGCGTGCACCGGGGACCAAGAACCGTGACGTGGCGCAGGTGAGGAAGTCATCGTGGCCCGCGAGCGAGGTGAATCGCATCGCATTGCCGACCTGGCAGTCATAGGTGTCGTCGCCGAAGTCCGCGAGCACTCCCCAGATCTCGCGGGTCCCCTCGCGGAACAGCGGTCCTCCCGAGTCGCCCCAGCACAAGCCGCCGCCCTGGCCGCGGGTCTCGATGTGGCTGAGCCCGACCGCCTCGATGCACTGGGCCGCGCTCTTTCGCTCGAAGGTGTAGCCCGAAGAGACATCGGCGTTGCCGGGGGTCGTGCGGCCGTAGCCCACGTAGCGAGCGACGCAGCCCGCGCTCGCGGTGGCGATCGTCGCGGGCTCGACGTCCGTCACCGGCCGCTCGAGCCGCAGCAAGGCGACGTCGTCGAGAGGGTCGCTCGCACGGGTCGGAGATTCGAGGTTCGGAGCGTAGGCGGGGTGCGCGAGGACGCCAGCGGCGAGGACCCGGCGCGACGACATCCCCGGTGCTCCGAAGCCCATCGCGAACGTTCGCGTCACCGACACGTTCCCCCCGTCCCTCGGGTCGTCGACGACGCAATGGGCGGCCGTGACCGCCAAGTCAGGCGCGATCAGGGTGATGCCGCATGCAGGCGACAGCGCCCCCTCGCTCACGCCGCGGAGGAGGAAGCCCGCCGGGGCATATCCCGACTCCGCTGCACCACCGACCACCGGCTGGGGATCGGCGCCGAGCGCTCCTCGTGGTGAGTCGTCGACGGCGCACCCCGAGAGCGCCGCGTACGCGAGCGCGCCCATCCAGCCGACCGTCCTACCGATGCTCTCGACGTTCACTGAGGATCCTCCAGCCGCCATCGATCGCGCCGATAGCACACGCCGATCCAACCCAGAACGCCCACGAAGTGGGGGATTCGTGGGCTTTGGCGGTGCGGTGGCCAGCCGAGGCGCCGGTCGATCGAGACGCCAGCGCTTCACGTGTCGTCGGGCGGTTGCGGCCCGCGCGCTTCCTCGCTCGCTCTCGACCCGCGCCGAGCGAGTCGGGCGAGCAGGAGAAGACCCACCACGACCGTCACCGCGAGCGCGAGCCTCGGGTCGGCGCTCGGGCCCGCGAGCACGTGAAGCGCGGCGAGCGCGGCCGCGACGTACACCCCGCGGTGCAGCGTGCTCCAGGTGCGGAGGCCGAGGCGCGCGTTGAGCTCGGGGAAAGACGTCAGCGCGAGCACCGCGAGCAGCGCGAGCGCGAGCGCGCCATGACGGAGCTAGGGCACGGCGCCGACGATCGCGGACGCCTCCTCGAGCGAAGCCGGGCCGAGCACCGCGACGAGCGCGAGCGACGCGTGCGCCAGCGACGCGGCGGCGCCGAGCAGACCGGCCAGGCGCCGAAAGGCCACGAGGCGCGCGCGGTGCTCGGAGAGCCCACGCGCTGCGAGCGAGAGCCCGAGGATCGCGAGCAGCGACGCCATCGCGAGCCAGCCGCTCGTGTGTGTCAGCGCCGCGCTCACAGCGTCTCGAGGAAGAAGACGAGGTCGGCCCGGTCTTGCTCGGAGAGCGCCCGGGTGTCGCCATGGCGGTTGGCCGCGTTGGCGGTCGTCAGCACCTCGAGGAGCGACCGCGCGCGGCCGTCGTGGAGATAGGGCTCCTGGCCGCGGAGGTTGCGCAGCGCCGGGACGTCGAGGCTCGACGCGGCGTCGCCGGGATGGTCGGGAAAGATCGTGCGGAGCGGATGGCGCGCGAGCGTGGTGAACGCGGGGGCCGCGTGGCACCCGGCGCAGCCCGCGCGCACGAAGGCATCGAGCCCCCGTTGCTCGCGCACGACGTCTCGGTCGGCGAGGCTCACCGGGATCGGCAGGCTCGAGAGGTAGGCCTCGAGGGTCGCGCGGCGATCGCCTGCCGGCTCGCGGTAGCCGCGGTACTCGAGGACGGCGACGTCGTGAAGGTCTCCGAGACGCGGATAGCTGCCGTCGCGCAGGAAGGGCGCGGTGCCCGCGAGGCCGCGGACGTCGAGCGTCGGCGCGAGGACCCGGCCCCCGATGTTGTGCGCCTCGCCGTCGGTCGAGCCGCCGAGGTGACAGCTGTGGCAGGAGGCCCCTGCGCGCGTGCCCTCGAAGAACGAGCGCTCGCCGAGACGCACCTGGAGCAGCCGCGGCGCCTCGCGGAGAAGCTCGGCGTTCGTGGGCGCGACGCGCGCTCCTGCCGTGACCTCGAGCGAGCGTCGGTCGAGCGCGACCAGCGCGCCATCGATCGCCGAGCCCGCGAGGACCGTCTCGCCATCGATCGCCACGCTGCTCGGCCCGAAGAAGCGATCTCCGAGATCGACCCCACGGGTGGGGGCGTCAGGCGAGAAGACCGCGAGCTCGCTCGAGGACACGAAGGCGACGTACAGCCGAGCGTCGTCGTCGAAGGCGAGCGCCGCGGGGCCGAGCCCTCGGTCCGCGTCGCCGGCGTGGTCTTGTCGGTCGGTGCGTCGCGCGGTCGGCACGACGCGCGTGGGCGCGAGCGTGCGCGGATCGAGCCAGACGAGCTGATCTTCGACGAAGTGGTTGCCGAGGTTGTCGCGGGCGGCTTCGTCGAACGCGGTGGTCGCGATCGCGATCGCGCGCGGGCTCGCCGCGAGCGCGGCGGCAGGCATGACGAGGTCACGCGACGCGAGCAGCGCTCCATCGAGCGCGCGAAGCTCGAGGCGCGCAGGGCTGCGCGTGGTGAGCACGATCCGATCTCCCGCGAAGGCGACCTCGAGCGGCACGCCCTCGACACGAGCGCGCGCCAGCTCGCTCCCCGCGAGGGCATCGAGCACGACCAGCTCGCGCCTCTCTCCGCTGCGCGCGATCGCGAGCTTGGCCCCCTCGCTCGCCATGGCGACCGCACCGCGGCCGATCGCCGGACCTCGCGCCGCGACCGAGCCCTCCGCTGCGATCGTCACGAGCGAAGGCTCGTCCCGGACAGCGACCCAGACCGCCCCGCCGACGACCGCGCACGCCGCGGGCCCACCCGTCACCGGCATGGAGCGGAGCGCTCCGAGGACACCGAAGAACACCTCGCCCGACTCCTCGCTCACGAAGCAGAGGGCGTGCTGGTCGCCGACGCGGATCCCCCGCGGGTGCGGCACGGGCGCGTGGTGAAGCAGTCGCGCATCGTGGACCGCACCATCGACCGAGATGGTCACCGTGATGTCCTCGCGAGAGCGATCCACGCCGCGGGGCGTCGCGTCGACCCGGAAGACACCGTGGCCGAGCGAGGTCGCCTCGATCGCGTCCTCGCCCTCGAAGCCCACCCGCACGGTGCCTGCGCCTTCCGCGCGGACGAAGAAGGTCTGCGCGCGGCCAGCGACGACGAGAGGCGGCGCGATCGCGACCCGGCGCGCGAGCCGGGCCCGGTCCACCCAGCGCGGCGCGAGCTCGCGCCACCCTTCGGCGTCGGCGAGCGCGTCACGGCGCGAGGCGACCTCGAGGGCCGGGACGACGGCGACGAGCACGAGCAGGGCTCGCTCGCGCCGCGCGAGACCGACGAGGCGGGGTGCGAGCGAGGTCCGGAGCCCGAGCTCGACGAGCCCCCACGCGAGCGAGAAGGCGAGGATGAGCTGCGTGACCGACGATGCGCCCGCGGCCGCCGCGATCGAGAGCCCGAGGACCGTGACGAGGAGCGCCATGCCGGCTCATCGCTTGGGTCGGAAATTCCGCCGCAGCTTGGAGCGAACCTTGGGCAGCTCGCCCGCGCGCGGCGGTGCGTCGTAGAGCGGTTGCGTCTTCGGGGTCGCCGTGATGATCGCTGCCTTGACGCTCGACGGGGAGAGCTTCGCTGCGGGGCGCGGCGGGACGCTCGCGGTCTTGGGGCCCTGGGGCGGGCTCGGGCTCGCGACACGCGGGCCCTTGGGGCTCTTGGTCGGGCTCGCGGGGCGGGGCGGCGGCGGGACGCTCGCGCGCGGCGCCGGGCTCGTCTTCGGCGACACCCTGGGCGCGCGCGACCGCGGCTCCTCGCGCTCCGGCTCGAGGCCCGGCGTACGGCGCTTGTTCACAGGATCCTGCGGAGGCGGCGCGAGCGGCCGCTTGCCGGGCGCGCCGACCTTGATGCGCCGCATGACCGCCTCTTTCTGTCGGGCCTTGTAGGCGTCGTGGCTGGCATCGCCGAGCTCGTTGCGCTGCTCGGTCTCGCGATCGACGAGCTGGAACTCGGCCTGCGCGAAGACCACGTGCCCGAGCGCCCACGCCGCCGGCGGTGCGCCCTCGAGCATGTCGGGCGCGAGGCGCACCGGCATGTCCACCACGAAGTGCACGACGCGGTACGAGGGCGCGGAGAAGACGTTGTCGTTGAGGGCCGCGTCCTCGTCGTCGGCGAGTGGCTGCATCGAGGGCGCGAGCTCGGCGAGGCGGCCCTGCGCGCGGATGTAGCCTGGGAGATCGAACATCGTGTTCGTGCTCTCGCCGGGCACCGCGTAGTTGAAGGGGAAGAGATGCCGCGTGAGGTACCCGAGAACCGGGAAGATGTCCTCGGCGCTGCGCACGACGATGCGGAAGCGGAGCTTGTCGTAGATCTGGGCGGCGTGCGTCTCGCGCTTGCTCAGCAGCTTCGAGTAGAGCGAGTCCTTGTTCTTGCGGCCGCCCACGAATTCGAGGATCGGCAGACCTCGCGCGAGCATGCCTCCGATCACCCGGTAGACCTTCTGCTCGACGAGGTGGAAGACGTCCTGGTCGGAGACAGGCAACATCGAGAGAAGCTCGCGCGCCTCGAGGTGGTGAATGACGTGGATGACCTTGAGGATCGTGCACGCACAGAGCTGCCGGTGACCGCGGCCCGACGCGATGAGCAGCAGCTCGGCGACGTCGGCCTCGGCGATCGGCTTGGGCACCGGGAACTCGAAATTCCGCCGCAGGTAGGCGATCGCGTGGTTCTTGATCGCCTCCATCCGCGCATGGCTGGCGGGGTCGTGCGGGTCGAGCTCGTGGGCCACGAGGAACTCGCGAACATCCTCGGGGCTCTCGAAGGCCACGCGCTGCCAGTCGATCACCGAGCCGCCGCGCAGGACCAGGCGGATGTTCTCCAGATCGAGCAGATCCAGCTCGTCGAGGCGCCGGTAGCGAGGAAGGGTCAGCTCGTCACGCATGGTTGCTCCGGGGTCCGTGCCCGCACCGTCCCTCGGAGCGCGACGAGCGTGCCGCAGCCGCCGTTGTCCTCGAGGCGGGCCTGCGAGCTCATGCGCACCCGCAGGCCGGCGCCCGTGAGGCGCGCGTAGATCGCCTCGTAGCGCGCTCGGGACACGCCGCGGTGCGCGCTCGTCGGGACCGGGTTGTACGCATAGAGGTGCACGAAGAGCCCGAGCGGTCGCGCGCGGGCCGCGAACGCATCGAGCTCCTCGTCCTGGTCGTTCTCGCCGGCGATCGCGAGGTACGCGAGGGCGATCTTCTTGCGTCGGCGCGCGCTCGCCTCCGGGAGCGCGGCCGCGAGCAGCGTGAACAGCGGCCCGAGCGCGGGCCCCTTGGGCACCATGCGCGCGCGCACGGCCTCGGTGCCGGCGTGCACCGAGATCGTGAGACCGTTGTGCCGCGGCCCGTCGGGCGCGAGCCAGCGCGCGAGGTGGTGCAGCGGCGACCCGGTGGTGGTGACGCTCGCGGGGCACGCGAGGCGACAGCGCTCGACGAGCGCGCTCACCGCGTCGTGGTTGTGGAGCGGCTCGCCCGAGCCTGACACGGTGAGGCGCACGAGCGGGCGCCCGGTCCGCGACTCGACGAGCGCGCGCTGTGCGAGCATCTCCTCGAGCGAGAGGTTCCGCGCGACGCCCTGCGCGCCGGACGCACAGAACGGGCAGCGCACGCCGCAGCCCACCTGGCTCGACACGCACAGTGTGTCGCCGCGGTAGAGCACGCTCTCGACGAGGGCGCCGTCCGCCTCGAGGCGCACCACGAAGCGGCGGTTGCCGCCGTCGCCGGTGATCTCGTCCACGATCGTCGCGGCGGTGGACACCCGCCGAGGATAGCGCCCCGACCCTCCGAAGTCCCCGATTTCGATGGTCTTCGCGGAGCTCGAAGAAATTGCGCGCCGCTTTTTGGACATGCGTTCAGTGCCGTCTGTACAGTGGTGCGTATGAACAGCCAGCCCTCCCTCGCCTCCCTCGTGCTCGCCCTCTTCGACCTCGCCCGGCTCGGCTTCGTCGCCGACGCGGGATGCCTCGCCGGGCGCCTCGGCATCGAGGCCGCGCGCGTCGAGCGCGCCCTCACCGAGCTCGACCGTCGCGGGCTCTGCGATGCGCGGCGCGCGCGCCTGACGCTCGCGGGCCTCGCGCTCGCCTCCCAGCTCGACATGGAGCGCAGCGCGCGTGACCTCTTCGGCCTCGAGGCTCCCTCGGCCAACGGCGCGCCGCGCGCCGCGGCCTGAACGTCGAGGACAACCAGGGCCCGCCTTCGAGAGAGCCTCCCATGGCTGCGGCCCTTGTCTCGTCGCGACGCGAGCGCGCAGCCGTGTCACCTCTCCGGGATGAACCGAGAGCGCTCGCAGCCAACCCCGCGCTTCAGCCTCCGGGCATGGGCCACGCCGTCGGTGCTCGGCGCGATGGTGATCTCGTCCGTGACCGGCACGCTGCTCTTCTTCGAAGCGGACACGGGCTTCGCGAAGCTCGCGCACCAATGGCTCGGGTGGCTGCTCGTGCTCGGCGCGATCGCGCATGCGTACACGAACCGGGCGTCGCTCACCGCACACCTCCGTGGTGCGAAGGGCCGAGCGGTGCTCGCGGGGTTCGTGCTCACCACCGTCGCGGTGATCGTACCGATCCCGCGCGGCCGCCGCAGCGAAGGCCAGGGTCGAGACAGAGAGAACGTCGAGGGCGCGGGCGAGGGCGGAGGACTGCTCGCCGCGGAGTATGCGCTCACCCACGTCTCGCTCGAGCGCCTCGCGCCTTTGGCGGGCCGCGGGGTCTCGGAGCTCGTCGAGCGGCTGCGCGACGCCGGCTTCGACGAGGCGAGCGGCGCGGCCTCGATCCACGACTTCGCGCACGGGGGCGGTGAGCGCGACCGCGCCCTCGGCCTCGTGTTCTCCTCCCCATGATCACGGGCCCGGGGCGGCGAGCTCGCTCCTGCGCTCGAGAACGAGCCGTCGGTAGGCGCGGAGGAGCGCGCGCTCGTGCGGCGCGCGGTGGGCGAGCTCGGGGACCGCGATCATGACGATCTCGCCCTCGGCGCGCGGGGTCGAGCTCGCCTCGAGGTGGGGCGCGAGCCAGCGGCGGTAGATCTCGAGCGCGGGAGCGTCGCTCGCGCGCGGCGCGGAGATCTCGACGCGTCGGCCGTCGATCTCGCCCTGCCATTCGCCCGCGCCGTCCTCGAGGAGGCGCGCGATCTCGTCATCGACGAGGCTCCGGTCGAGCACGAGCGCGGCGCCCTCGAGGCCACGGCCCTCGCTCCGCACCCGCAAGCGCAAGCGCCCCTCCGGTCCGCGCTCCGCGTAGGACAGCATCGAGCCCGGCCCGATCGCTTCGAGGACCTGCTCGGAAATCGCATGCAGGCGCCGCGCGCGCGTGCGGCCCTGCTCCCACGCGTGCGCGCGGCGCGGAGCGCGCAGGAGCGCGAGCGCGATGACGACGATCGCGGCCATCATCCCGAACACACCGTAGAGGGTCTCCATCGCGGCCTCGCCTATCTCGTTCCACCTAGGAGGTCTCGAGCGCCGCGAGCACGTCGGCGACGAGCTCGTCGGTGTCCTCGAGGCCCACGGCGTAGCGCACGAGATCGTCGCTCATGCCGAGCGCGAGCCGCTGCTCGCTCGAGAGCTCGAAGTAGCTCATCAGCGCAGGCTGCTCGACGAGCGACTCGACGCCCCCGAGGCTCGGGGCGATGCGAGGGATCTTCATCGCGTCGACCACGCGCGAGACGGCCGCGAGGTCGCCCTTGACGGCGAAGGTCACGACGCCGCCGAAGCTGCTCATCAGCGCGCGCGCGATCTCGTGGCTCCGGTGCGAGGGAAGGCCCGGGTACCAGACCTCGCGGATCCGCGGGTGGCCCTCGAGCGCCTGCGCCAGGGCCAGCGCGCTCGCGCTCTGCTGCCGCACGCGCACGGCGAGCGTCTTGGTCCCGCGCAGGAGCAGGTACGCCGCGTGAGGATCGAGGACGCCGCCGAGCACGTGCCGCAGGTCACGCACGAGCGAGACGAGCCCCTCGGGGCCCGCGACCACGCCGCCGAGCACGTCGTTGTGGCCGCCGAGGTACTTGGTCGCGCTGTGCACGACGAGGTCGATGCCGTGATCGGCAGGGCGCAGCAGGATCGGCGTCGCGAAGGTCGCATCGATCATCGTCTTGATGCGGCGCGGCTTGCAGATCGCGCCGAGACGCCGGAGGTCGAGGACCGTCTGGTACGGGTTGGTCGGCGCCTCGCTCACGACCAGGCGCGTGTCCTTGGTGATCGCGGCCTCGAGCGCGTCGAGGTCGGCGGGCGGCACGAGCGTCGAGCGCACGCCGAAGCGGTCGAGGAAGCCCGTCACGAACTGGCGCGTGCGGCGGTAGCAGTCCGAGAAGAGGACCACGTGAGAGCCGGCTTTCGTGAGCGCGAGGATCGTCGTCGTCACCGCCGCCATGCCGCTCGCGAACGCGACCGCGTCGGCCGTCCCCTCGAGCGCGGCGATCTTCTCCTCGAAGGTCCGGACCGTCGGGTTCCCGTAGCGGCCGTACTCCTCCCGGCCCCGAGCGCCGTGGCCCTCCATGTACCGGACGAGGTCTGCCGTGTCGTCGAAGGTGTAGGTGGCCGTCTGCACGATCGGCTCCGCCAGCGCGTGGTGAGGGCGGGCGCGCGCCTCGCCGCCGTGCACCGCCCGGCTCGCCTGCGTCGTGCCCGCGACCTGGGGGGCCGCACCGTCCGGGGTCTCCTCGCTCATCGTCGCTTCCTCTCGTTCGTGCCGCCGGAGTGTCACGCTGCGGAATCGGCCTCGGGCGCAGATTGCGGCTATGCTGGCTTCCATGCACGCGCTCCGTTCTTGGTCTTCGTTCTCCGTCGTGATTGGCCTCGCGCTCGCAGTCGCCCTGGGCGCCGGCCTCGCAGGGTGCGCGAATGGAAGCAATTCCGCGCGGGACTCCGGCGCGAGACGTCGCGACGCGGAGGTGCCTCCCGGGGAGGATGGCGGCTCGGACCCGGCCGACGATGTGTGCGGACCGGCCGGCAATCCGTGCTGCGCGGGCCGCACCTGCGAGCTCGGTCTGCGCTGCGGCCGGGGTGACGTGTGCTGCGTGGGGCCCGGCTCGCCGGTGGCCTGCTCGGGCGTGTCGGACTGCTGCACGGGCCTGGCCTGCCAGGGCGGTGCTTGCTGCGCGCCACGCGGGGGAAGCTGCAGCGGCGCGAGCGACTGCTGCACGGGCCTGGTCTGCGCGAGCGGCGTGTGCCGCAACCCGGAGACCGACGACGTCGATGGCCCCGGACCCGGCGGTCCCGGCGATTCGCGCGATTGCGGAGGTCCGGGCGGCATGTGCTGCGCGGGCTTCACCTGCCGCGCGGGCAACGTGTGCGACGGCGGGACGTGCCGCGCGTGCGGCGACTCCGGCGAGCCGTGCTGCGACGGCGCGAGCCCCTGCACCCGCCGGAGCCTGTCCTGCGATGGTACGAGCTGCGTCGAGGTGTCCGACCCGATGTTCGCGTGCGGCGAGATCGACCAGCCGTGCTGCGACGCGCGCGGGCGTCCGGGCGGCACCGACTGCACGGGAGATCTGACCTGCTCGCCGGGCGGTCGGTGCATCCGCTCGACCGACACGGGCGGCATGGGCGAGCCGTGCACGCCCCGCGGGACGTGCGACGGTGGGCTTCTCTGCGACCGCTCGAGCAGCCCGCCGTCGTGCACGATGCCCCCCGCGGATTGCGGTCGCGACATGCAGATGTGCTGCGACACGAACATGGACTCCATGCCCGACGCTTGCGAGGGCTCGCAGAGCTGCCAGTTCGGCACCTGCTCGATGTGCCGCGGCCCGAGCCTCTCGTGTCTGCTCGACGGCGTGCCCATCCTCGGAGGCGGTGGTTGCTGCAACGGCTCGGTGTGTCGGCCGGCGCCGATCGTGCCTCGCTGCTGCGCAGGCGCGGGCTCGCGCTGCACGAATTCGACCGATTGTTGCGGCTTCATGCAGTGCAGGGACGGCATGTGCGAGGCAGGACGCGAGGGCCAGTTCTGCACCGACAGCTCGGAGTGCGGAGAGGGGCTCACGTGCCGCTCCTTCACCTGCCAGCCGGAGGACAACCCGATGGGCATGGGGATGGGCATGATGGGCGACCCATGCACGTCCGACATGGACTGCGGCATGGGCTTCGTCTGCACGGACTTCCAGTGCACGGCCAGCGGCGGCGAGTGCATCGAGTCCCCCATGGCTTGCACGGGTGAGGGTAGCTGCTGCGAGGGTCTCGCGTGCGCGCCGGCCCCGAACGAAGGAGAGCCGACCAACCCGCCGCCGACACGCTGCTGCGCGTCGGCCGACACCGCGTGCGAGGACAGCTTCGACTGCTGCGGAGAGATGCTCTGCATCGATGGCGCGTGCACGTGTCAGGCCGAAGGATCGGTCTGCTACTCGGACCAGGATTGCTGCGAGGGCTTCGGTTGCATCGGAGGGAATTGCGTCGACGTCACCGGCTGCGGCCAGCCCGGCCAGGGCTGCACCAGCATCGGCGACTGCTGCGGCGACCAGTACTGCGCCGCGCAGGCCTTCGGCGCGATGGAGCGCTTCTGCGGCAGCGGCGCCGGCGAGCGTTGTGACGCGGACACGGACTGCGTTGGACTGCAGCGCTGCGTCGATGGCGCGTGCGAGTGCAAGCGCCTGGGGGACGAGTGCGCCTCGCTCTACGATTGCTGCGGCGCGCTCATCTGCGTGGATGGAAGCTGTGCAGACGCCACGATGATGTGAGGCCGAAGCGGGAGCCGAGGCGGGTCCATCCCGCTGCGGCCCCCGCACCTCCCTCTCGCCGAGTGAATCGGCGAGAGCCTCCCTCCCGCCGATTCGAGCCCGTGGCACCCGCATCGATCCATCCGAGTGCCACGTGCTCTCAGAGCTTGAAGGGCGCCTTGCCGCGCACGACGAGGTCCCACCACTTGAACGTGCGCGCGAGGGCGGCGTCGAGCTCGCGGGTCGCCTCGGTGGGGGCGAAGCCCGATTCCGGAAGGCAGTACGCGGCGATGGGCGAGGCGGCGAGCATGTGCCGGATGCCTTCGGAGAAGCCCGCGCCCGCGTACGTGAGACAGACGGGCATCCCGATCTTCGCCACGTCCTCGAGGGCGTAGGGGATCTTCTCGTCGGCGGTTCCGAGCGAGTCCTGGTACTTGCACTCGATCGCCATCGCCGTGCGGGACGACTCCTCGATGAGGACGATGTCGATGCGCCGGTTCTTGCCGATGATCGTCTTGCCGAACGGAACCTCGCGGTAGACCGTGAGCCCTCGATGCCCGAAATTCTTCACCACGTAGCTGGCGACGAGGTTCGCGTACTGGGTGCCCGTGAGGTGGGGGCCGTCGATGGACATGCTGTGGCACCGAGCGTAGCGCGAGGCGGGGCTGGGGCCCCACGCGGGAGCGGCCGCTCCGGCGTTCGGACCGGGTGGGGGCTCCAACGGCGTCGTGGGAGGTTCCGTACGGCCGCGTCTCGCACGGCGACTCCTCGCTTGCGGCGCGGCGCGGGGTGTGGTCTCGATCGCCGCGCCGTCGGCGAGACCGCCGGCCACACGCACGAACGAAGGAGAGGTCCATGGAGCTCAAGAACGTCAAGGCCATCGTCACCGGCGCTGCCTCCGGCATGGGATTCCACTTCGCCAAGCGCATCGCGGAGGCGGGCGGCCAGGTTGCGGCCGGCGACGTGAACGAGGCTGGCCTCGCGGAGCTCCCGGCGGGCGTTCACCGGCGCAAGCTCGACGTCGGCTCGAGCGCGGACGTCACGGCGTTCACCAAGTGGGCGGCCGACTCGATGGGCGGTCTGAACGTCGTGATCTCGAACGCGGGCATCCTCCGCGACGGCCTCCTCGTGAAGAAGGACAAGGCCACGGGCGAAGTGAAGAAGATGTCGAAGGCCGACTGGGACCTCGTCATCGGCGTCAACCTCACGGGCGCGACCTTCATGG
>JBKDQC010000740.1:0-17985 GCA_046342295.1 Deltaproteobacteria bacterium
GATCGGTCACGGCCCGCACGACCGCTGGCACGCGCGTCGAGCCACCGACGAGCACGATCGCGTCGAGGTCCTCGAGGCCGACGCTCGCGACCTCCTTGCTCCGATGGAGGGCGCGCTCGCAGCACAGGATCGTCGCCTCCACGAGATCGGCGATGCTGGCCTCGTAGTCGGCGCGCCCGATCTCGAGCTCGAGCGCGACGGGCTCGCCCCGCTGGTCGACGAAGAGGTCGCTCCTCGAGAACGACAGCACCTCGCTCGTCGAGAGACCTTCCTTGATCTCCTGCGCGACGTGCACGAGGCGCTGAAAGCGCGCAGCGTCGTCGGCGTCTCCTCGCACGTCGAGGTCGAGGGCGTAGCCGCGGCCCGCGAGATCCCGACGCAGCTTCTCGGCGAAGCGCCGATCGAAATCGTCTCCCCCGAGGAAGTTGTCTCCGTCGATCGCGAGCACCTGGTACTCGCCTGCCACGCTTCGGAGCACGGACACGTCGAAGGTTCCGCCGCCGAGGTCATAGACGAGGAAGGTCCGATCGGCGGTCTCGGACGCGCCCGGAAGCCCGAGCCACGTATGGTAGATCGCCGCGGCTGTGGGCTCCTGGAGCACCGCGAGCACCTCGAGCCCCGCGAGCTCGCCGGCGCGGCGCGTCGCCTCGATCTGCGGTGCGTCGAAGTACGCGGGGACCGTGATCACGGCGCGCGTGACCCGGACCTCGACGCCAGCGGGTGCCTTGCCGGCGAGGTCCTCCTCCATGCGCGCCCGCAGCTCCGCGAGGATCTTCGCCGAGATCTCCTCGGGGCTGAGCGCGTGCGGGCCGAGCGCGACGCTCGCGCGCTGGCCCATCTTGCGTTTGATGCTCTCGACGGGCGGAGGGGTCTGGCCGCGCCGCGCCCGTGCCGCGCGCCCAACCACGAAGGCCTCGGTCTTCGGATCCCACGCGACCGCCGACGCGACCGTGCGCCGCCCGAAGCGGTCGGCGTACACGAGGATGTCCTTCTCGGACGGATCGAGCATCGCCACCTCGGAGTTGGTCGTTCCGCGGTCGATGCCGCTGGGTCGAGCGATGTACCTGGAGCTCCGCGGAGGTTCATGGGTCAGCGCGCGCGGCACGGTGCCCAGAGCGCGCGCTCTTCGTCCGTCTCGGGCCCGAGGGTACGATCGAGGACGGGCCCGAGAGGAGAGGGAGACAGCAGGTCGAGGAGCGCGAGCGCTGCTCCCCCGGCGCCCACGCGCCTCGTGAGCACCGGGGCCCGAGGGGGACGGCCGATCGGAGCGCGCGTCTCGGGAAACGCCGTGAGCGCGAGCTCGACCCGGGTCTCGGGATGCAACGTGAGAGCCTCCCAGGCGGCGCGGATGTCGGCTCGCTCCTCGTCGGATCGGGCCTCCTCCGCGCGCTCGCGCAGCGCCTCGGTGATCGCGGCGAGGTCGCTGCTCGGGTCGAGCTCGAAGCGGTCGAAGGGGTTCGGTGGGCGCGGGTCCTTCACGGCGCGAGCCCCACGCGGGCCTTCAGAGCGTCGAGGCGCGAGAGCTCGGGGAAGACGCGGGCGGCGCGCTCGACATCCTGCCGTGGCGGGTGCGCGGGGAAGAGCTCGCGGCGCGCGAGTGTGCGCTCGGCCCGGTCGCACAGCCGGTGGGCCAGCACGATCCTCGCGTTGCGGAGCGTGGGGCAGAGCGCGTAGGCGCGCTCGATGCGGGGCAGGGCGAGCTCGATCTCACGCGGGATCTCGGCCCAGAAAACGAGCGCCTGCGCGCACGGCGCCACGTACGCCAGATCCGTCTCGAGCCGGCCCTCCGCGCGGTCCTGGAGGACGCGGGCTTCGAGCGCGGTCGCGAGCGGTAAGACCTTCGCGGCGAGGCGCCCGAGCTCGTCCATCTTGCGCTCCCGGTAGAGCGGCCACGCGAGGTCGGGCAGCGCCGTGAGCACGTGCCTCTCGAGCTCGGGATCTTCGTCGAGCCATGTCCAGGCGGCCGCAGCGTCCGCGAGGAGCGCGTCGGCGTCGTCGCACGTCCACCGCCGCGCGAGCAGCTCGTGGAGCGCGTCCTCGAAGCGCACGAGCCACCGCATCGCGAGGTCCGCGAGGCTCGCGCGCGCGAGCGCGCTCGCGCGTTCCTCGAGCGGTGCGGGCAGCGCGAGCTCCGGCAGCGCGCGAAGGCAGCGCCGGAGCGCGCGGACGGCTTCGGCGCCGGCGCGGTCTCGATCGCGGAGGCCCTCGGTCGCAAGCGCGCGGCATCGCTCGAGGCCCCGCAGCGGCAGGCGCTGCAAGAGCGCGGTTGTCTCGCTCGCCGGGAGGCCGCCGCCCGCGGCGCGCGCGGCCTCGCCCTCGAGATAGGAAGGAACGCGTCCGAGCTCGAGCCAGGTGACGACGACGCGGTCGAGCGCTTCTGCGAGCGGGAGCGAGTGGGGTGCCGCCGCGCGGAGGGTCGCGCCGAGGGCGTGATCTGCGAGCACCGCGAGGTGGTGTACGAGCGCGGGCGGCAGGCCCCTCGGCGCGTGCTCGAAGAGCCACGCCCGGAGCGGCGCGCCATGACGCGCGAGGGCGTCGAGGACCGCGGCCTCTCCGCCCGCGGCGCGCACGAGCTCGACCAGACCCGATGCCCGCGCGGGGAGGGGGCCGATCCCCGAGCCGGCGAGCGCGACCTCGAGGGCGACCTCGCTCTCGAGGCGGCGGAGGAGCGCATGATCCTCGGCGCGCGGGCCCGCGGGCTGCCGGCCGCCGGAGGACGAGTCGAGGGGCGCTTCGGTCGGAGCCATCGCCCCGGCGACGCTCGCACGGCGCTGCGCGGGGGTCGAGCCCCCCTTGCCCGACGCCCTCCGTGCCCGACGGTCCTGCGTTTCCGGGGGGGCTCGCCCGGGCCGGTCCGATGCTCTGGACGCACGAGCGGCCGCTCGCTTAGAGTCGAGGCCCGCAAGTGGACGTATGGCGCGCCTGACGATCATCAGCCCCGAAGGGCGGCACGAGGCGGACCTCCAGGCCCACAACACGCTGGGCCGGCATCCGAACAACACCGTTCAGGTGCTCGACCGCATCGTCTCGAAGGAGCACTGCCACGTCGACTTCGTCGATGGGCGCTTCGTTCTGCGCGATCTCGGCTCGCTCAACGGCACCTTCATCAACGGCGAGCGCGTGAGCGAGCGGGTGCTCAACCCCGGAGACGAGATCACCCTCGGCTCGACCCGCATCCTCTTCGACGGCGAGGGGGCGGTGCGCTCCGGCCGGCCGATCCCCGCGGGCTACGGCATCGGTTCCGGCGTCGGCGGCCCTCCCTCCGCGCCGATGGTTCCGCCGGTCGCGTCGTCTGCGGCGTTCGTGCCGCCGAACGGCCCGCCGCCGTCACCTCCGACTGCGGCGGGGACTGCCCCCGTCGGGCCGCCGAACCGCGCCAGGGTCGCCGTCCCGCCGACCGCGACCCAGCCGGGTGCGCCTCGACCGATGGCTCCGCTCCCGAACCTCGCGAGCGTCGTGTCCTCCCCGCTGCCTGCGCGGCCGCCTTCGGGGCTCTCCAAGGTCACGATCGCCCCAGGGATGGTCGAGAGCCACATCCGTACGCGGCTCGGGATGGAGCAGAGCTTCCTGCCTGAGAAGCTCGTCTCGGATGTGGACGCGCTGCGGCGGGACTACGAGAAGCTGCGCGTCAGCTACGAGCTCGCGCGCGCGATCGGTGCCGAGCTCGACATCCAGAAGGTGCTCGACCGCATCCTCGTCGCAGCCTTCCAGATCCTCCAGGCCGACCGGGGGATCGTGCTCCTCTACAACGACGACAGGAAGCTCGAGCCCCGCGCCGTTCGTACGCGGGCCGGCACCCAGGATCCGAACGAGCCGGTGCTCGTGTCCTCGACGATCATCGAGCAGGTGGCGAGCAGCCGGCAGGCGGTGCTCTCGAGCGATGCCACCGTCGACTCGCGCTTCGGCGGCGCGCACTCGATCATCATGCAGGGCATCCGCTCCTCGATGGCCGTTCCGCTCGTGCACTCGGACGATCTCTTCGGCATCATGCTCCTCGACTCGCAGATCGCGACGAACGCGTTCACGGAGAAGGACCTCCAGCTCTTCCAGAACGTCGCGAACCAGGCGGCCATCTCCGTTCAGAACTCGCTCTACGCGAAGAAGCTCGAGGCCGAGGCCGTCACCCGCGAGCGCTTTCAGCGCCTCCTCAGCCCCGCGATCGCGCAGCAGGTGCTCGAGGGCAAGGTCGCCATCCAGAAGGGTGGCGAGGGTCGACAGACGACCGTCCTCTTCTCCGACATCCGGGGCTTCACCTCGATGAGCGAGTCGGAGAATCCCCAGGTCATCGTCGACATGCTCAACGAGTACTTCGAGCTGATGGTCGAGGTGATCTTCAAATATGAGGGTACCCTCGACAAATTCGTGGGTGACGAGATTATGGCGCTCTTCGGCGCGCCGGTCTCGCACGGAGACGACGCGGTCCGTTGCGTCCGAACCGCGATCGAGATGCTCGAGGTGCTCGGGGAGCTGAACGCCGCGCGTGCGCGCGCTGGCGCGCCCGAGATCCGGATCGGCATCGGCATCAACACCGGCCACGTGGTCGCGGGCTACATCGGCAGCAGCAAGGCCCTCGAGTACACGGTCATCGGCGACACGGTGAACACGGGCGCGAGGCTGTGCTCCGTCGCCAAGGCTGGCGAGATCATCATCAGCCAGTCGACCTACGAGCAGATCGGGGACCGCTTCGACGTGGTCGAGCTGCCGCCCGTGCAGGTCAAGGGCAAGAGCCAGGCCCTCAAAATCTACAACGTGCTCGGCGAGAAGCGCGGGAGCTTCAGCTCCGATCGGACGCGGCCCGCCTGACGCGCGCTCGCGCGCTCCACCGTGGGGTGGCGTGCCGTGGGGTGGCGGGCAGGGTGGCCCACCTCGGCCGATCCCGGTATGCCTCCGCCGCCGGCGCAGTGGCCGGTGCTCATGTTCGCGAGGCCCCATGAACCAGCAGCGACCCATCCTCGTCATCGTCGCCGTCGTGCTCGCCATCTCGCTCGGCGGTCTGGGCCTCGTCACGGGCTGCCTCGGCGTGTTCAGCGCGGCTGTCCAGAGCTCGGTGATCGAGATGCAGCAAGGCCTCGCGGAGGGCAATCCCGCCCTCCAGGCCCAGCAGCAGGCGCTCCTCGAGGCCCAGGCCGCGTACCGGATCCCGATGGCGCTCGGCGGTCTGTTCAACTTCGTCGCTTCGCTCGTGCTGATCGTGGGCGCCGGGCTTCTCGCCGGGCTGAAGCGGTCCGGGGCGATGCTCCTCCTCGGCGCGGCGGTGCTCTGCGCGCTCTCCGATCTCTACAACACCGCGCTCGCGACGCTGGCCGTGATCGAGGCGACGGTGGCGCAGATCGGTCAGATGCCGGGGCAAGACCCGGCGGTCCTCGGCGCGGCGATGAGCGCGGGCTCGACGATCGGTGTCGTGATGGCGCTCTTCATGCTGACCCTCAAGCTGGTCGTGTACGCCCTCTGCGTCTGGGCCGCGCGCGATGCGAAGGTGCAGGAGCTTCTTCGTTGATCGAGCCTGGGCCGATGGGGGCCGAAGGGGACGCGCAGGGCCAGAGCGCCGCGCCCGGCACCGTGGTGCGCGGCCATTGCGCGCGGCACCCCGAGCGGCTCGCCGAGGCGACGTGCGCGCGTTGCGGCGACAACCTCTGCGGCGCTTGCGGCGAGGAGCGCGTCGACGGGGTTTGCAAGAGCTGCGTCGAGCTGCTCTCGAGCCGAGGACGCGTGTGGCAGATGCCGTGGCTCGCGGTGGTGACGATGGTGCACGGCTCGCTCCTTCTGCTCTGGGGGATCGGTCTCGTCGTGAGCGGCGGGTGGCTGGGTCTCTCGCTGGGGAACGTCCAGGCGGGCCAGCCGGACGCCCCACCGCCCGAGCTCATGGCGGGACTGTTGACCGGAGTCATGCTCTTCATGGCGATCGGGCAGGTGATCCCGGGCGTGCTTCAGCTCGCCTCGGGCTACTTCATGCTCCGGTTCCGCTACCGCGCGCTGGCCATCGCCGCGTACCTGTCCGGCGCGCTCTCGATCACGGGCTGCTATTGCCTCCCGACGGCGACCTTGCTGGCGATCTGGGGGCTCTTCGTCGTGTTCGACAAGGACGTCGCGGCCCGCTTCGAGGCCTCGCGAAGCTGACGCGGAGACTCGGGGGACCAAGCCCGCGCGTGACAGCGGCGGCTTCCGGGATACCATCGCGTCGCGTGGCGCATCTGGACTTCGAGAAACCGATCGTCGAGCTCGTGGACAGCATCCGCGAGCTGCGGCTCTACGGCGTGCGTGAGCAGGGCTTCGACGACGAGCTCGCGCGCCTCGAGCAGCGCGCGCTCGAGCTCTCCCGCGAGATCTACCGCGACCTCGGCGTGTGGCAGAAGGTCCAGCTCAGCCGTCACCCGGACCGCCCCTACATGCTCGATTACGTCGAGCGCATCTTCGACGACGTGCTCGAGCTCCACGGGGATCGAGCCTTCTCGGACGACGCCGCGATCGTCGCGGGCTTCGCGCGCCTCGATGGCAAGACGGTCGCGATCATCGGCCACCAGAAGGGCCGCACCACGAAGGAGAAGCTGCGCCGCAACTTCGGAATGGCTCACCCGGAGGGCTACCGGAAGGCGATGCGCATCATGGAGCTCGCCGACCGCTTCAAGCGCCCGGTGCTGACCTTCATCGACACGCCCGGGGCCTATCCCGGCCTCGGCGCGGAGGAGCGCGGGCAGAGCGAGGCGATCGGCAAATCCCTCCTCGTGATGTCCCGGCTCGGGGTGCCCGTCGTCGCGACCGTCCTCGGCGAGGGCGGCTCGGGTGGCGCGCTCGGTCTCGGGGTGGCCAACCGCGTCCTCATGCTCGAGTTCGCGACCTACAGCGTCATCACGCCCGAGGGCTGCGCGTCCATCCTCTGGCGCGACGGCTCGCGGGCTGCCGACGCGGCGCAGCAGCTCAAGCTCCTGGCGAACGACGCGCTCCGCCTCGGCATCGTCGACCAGATCGTGTCCGAGCCCGTCGGCGGTGCCCACCGCGACCCCGAAGAAGCCGCGCGACGCGTCGGCGAGGCCCTCCGCAGGAACGTCTTCGATCTCGAGCAGCTCGCGGCGGGTGGTCGCGGAGCGCAGTCGCTCGTGGATCACCGCTACGCGAAGTTCCGCGCGATGGGCCAGACCATCCAGATGTGACGCGCCGCGTCCGCCGACGGCGAGAGGAGACACGCGATGAACATGCCGGGCGCTCTGCCGGGGCGCGCGCTCGACGAGGCGATGCCCGACCCCTACCGGACGAGGAAGTGGGTCGGCCTGGCGCTGTGGATCGCCGGGATGCTGATCGGTGGCTTCCTCGTGCTCGCGCTGTTCCTCCTCGAGCCCTTCGGCTCGGGCGATCCGCTGGGCATGGCGAGGTCGATGGGCCTCGGCGCGCTGCTCGCGTTCCCGGCGGGCCTCGCGTACCTCACCTTTCCGCGCCTCCTCGATCGCTTCGATCCCGAGCCGCTCTGGGCTCTCGCGCTCGCGCTCCTCTGGGGCGCGGTGGCTGCGTGCGGGTTTTCTGCGTTCATCAACTCCGTGGGCGGGGGCCTCGTGACCGCGGCCTTCGGCGCCGAGCTGGGGGACGCCTTCTCCGCGGTCGTGAGCGCGCCGTTCGTCGAGGAATTCTGGAAGGGGATCATGGTTCTCGGCGTCGCGTACTTCCTCCGCGACCAATTCGATGGCGTCGTCGATGGCGTGATCTACGCGACCTTCGTCGCGATCGGCTTCGCGGCCACCGAGAACGTCCTCTACTACGGCCGCGTGATCTATTCCGCCGACATGGACGCGATCCGCGACACGGTGATGATCCGCGGCCTGCTCGCGCCGTGGGGGCATCCGCTCTACACGTCCATGACGGGGCTCGGTCTCGGCCTGGCCCGCGAACAGACCAGCACGCCCGCCAAGGTGGTCCTGCCGGTCGTCGGCTACGCGGGGGCGGTGCTGCTTCACATGCTGTGGAACGGCTCGGCCACCGCGTGCGACTACCTCTTCGGGCAATACGGCCTCGTCGTGTTCCTGATCCTGCTCGTGGTCTGGCTCGCCTTCGTGCTCGCCTTCGTGGTCCTCGTGATCGGGCTGGTGTACCGGCGCGGCCGGCTGATTCGTCAGCACCTCACCGACTAGGTCGTGCTCGGTCACATCACGCAGGCGGAGCTCGAGCTCGTCACGTCGGTGTTCGGCACGATGACGGCGCTGATCCGCAAGGGCTTCCGCGGGCAGGAATGCGTGCGCGCGGTCGCGCGCCTCGGCCTCTCCAAGTGGCACACCGCCCGCGCGATGAAGGGCCAGAAGGGGACCGTGTCGATGGACTTCATCCTTCCGCTGCGTGC
Organism: Deltaproteobacteria bacterium; assembly: GCA_046342295.1. GTDB lineage: Bacteria > Myxococcota_A > Polyangia > Polyangiales > Sandaracinaceae > JAFLCL01. The sequence goes on from JBKDQC010000740.1 coordinate 8,324, forward strand.
GAAGATCCGCCAGCTGCGCGCCGAGGGCGCCTCACCCGGCGCGCCCTGAATCCCGACGGATCGACGACGAATCGGTCAGAAGAAGCACCCGCCCAGGCCGCGGTAGGTGGGGACGCGCTCGACGATCCGCTCGCCCTCCACGACGACGATCTCGGCGAAGCGCTCGCAGAGCTCGCCCGCTTTGGCATGGCGGAACAGGACGGCGTCGCCGAGGCGGAGCGCGGTGCCGCGGGCCAGGCGTAGGGGGGTCTGCACCTCGCCGGCGCCCTCCTGCGCGTCGAGCGCGAGGCCGAGGGGAAAGACGGGCCGCGGGAGCTTGTCGGGGCCGGCCGAGCCCGACGCGACGTAGCCGCCGCCGCTCACGGTGGCCCACCCGCGGGCCGGCAGGCGCGTCACTTCGAGCGCGAAGAAGAGCGAGGGCTCGAGCGCGCGAACGTGCGCATCGTGGAAGTAGTCGAAGAGAAGCGGCTTGAAGAGGCCGCTGCCCGCGCTCACCTCCGTCACGCCGCTCTCGCGGGTGCTCGAGTCGAGCGAGCCCGTGCCGCCTCCGTTGACGATCGCAGCGGGCAGTCCGGCATCGCGGAGCGCCTCGACGATTCCGCGCCGTCGGGAGGCGACGTCCGGGACGCTGCGGCTCCGCACGAGCTGCTTGATCGGGTTCTCCGCGCGCGCGAAGGGGTTCCGGTCCGGAAGACCGGCGACCTGGGCCTCGTAGCAGAGGAGGCCGGCGAAGCGGGTGCCTCGGGTGTCGGCGACTCGACCGGCGAGCGCGACGATCTCGGACGGTTCGCGGAGCGGAGAGCGCCGCACCCCGAGATGCACGCGTCCCCCCGCGAGCTCGAGCGACATGTCGATGCAGAGCGCGAGCGCGAGCGTCGCGCCGGCCCTCTGCGCGGCCGAAGCGGCCGCCTCGATCGCCTCGGGCGAGTCGACCGCCAGCACCATCGAGACGCCGCGTGCGGCGAGCGCTGCCGCCCGCGCGAGGTCGTGGCCCGCGCGGAGCGAAGGTGGATACGCGACGAAGAGGTCGTCGTGCCCCCGGTCGGCGAGCATCTCCGCTTCTGCGACCGCGAAGCAGAGCAGGCCCCGGAGATCGTCCCCGCCGCGGGCGCGACAGCGGGTGAGCAAGGCGGGCGCCCGCACGCTCTTGGTGGCGAGGCGCACGGGCAGGCCATGGGACCGCGCGATCGCGCGCATCCGATCGAGATTGCGGTCGAACGCGCCGACGTCGAGCACGGCGCAGGGCAGGCGCTCGCTCGCGATCGCACGCAAGAGCTCGGGACCGGACACGGCGCTGCGTTACCCGAACGGCCGAGCCGGGGGAAGGGGGGCCGCCTCGCCGAAATCTTGACCGGCGGATCGGGCGCTGATCCTCTCCGCCCATGGCGCCCAACTCCTCGACCCCTCGTACCCGCGCCGCGAACCGCAAGCGCGTGCTCGGCTTCGCGGTCGGCACCTCCCTGCTGATCGGCACCGGTACGGTCGCGTACGCGGTGCATGGCGTGCGCGAGACCGAGGCGCTGATCGAGGGCGCCGAGCAGCGCTTGCGCGCACCCTTCGTGGAGGCGCCCGGGGTCGACCGGGTGCAGGCCTCGAGCGCTGCCTCGATGCTCGAGCGGGCCATCGACATGGGCCGCAACGACGACGAAGTGCGCGGCACCTATCACTACGCGCGCGCGCTCGAGGATCTCCAGCGCGGCGACTTCGTGCTCGCCGAGGGCGAGCTCTCGTCGGCGCACCAATTCCTCGGCGAGACGGTGGATCTCGTCGTGCTCTCGGCGGCGCTGTCCCGGGGGCGGCTCCTTCACGAGGACGCGCGCCGGGAGATCCAGCATGCGCTCGAGCTCGAGCCTCGCAACGCGCGTGCCCTCTTGTTGGCGGCCGACATCGCGCTCGACCTCGATCGAGGTTCCGAGGCGCGCGCGTACCTCGCCCGCCTCGGCGCGCTCGTCCCGGAGAGCTCGACCGTGCACAACCGACTCGGGGTCGCGCTCGAGGAGGAGGGCGACCTCGAAGGCGCCGAACGGGAGCTCCGCGAGGCCGCGCGCCTCGTCCGGCAGGGGCACGACGCCTCGGTGAACCTCGGCCGGGTGCTCCGTCGCTCGGGACGCCACGTGGAGGCTCGCGAAGCGTTCGACGTCGCGGTCCGGCGTGCGCCGAGCGATCCGCAGGCGCTGCTCGGGCGCGGTCTCGCGCGCGCCGCGACGGCCGACGTGCGCGGCGCCGAGCAGGACTTCCGCCGCGCGGCCGAGCTCGCGCCCAACGACGCCGAGCCGCTCCTCGCGCTCGGGGACCTGCAGCGCGATCTCGGGGCCGTCTCCGACGCAGTGACGACCTACCGCGCGGCCATCGACCGCGAGGACGCCGACGCGGCCTCGTCGCTGAAGCTCGGAACCGCCCACGACCTGCTCGATGACAACACTCGGTCGGCGCCAGCGTTCGAGGCCGCCATCCGCCGATCTCCCGAGCTCGCGGCGGCGCACAACGGCTTCGGTGCGAGCTTGATGCACCTCTCGGCACGCGAGCCGGCGCGCCGCCCGGAGGCCGTCCTCGCCCTCGAGCGTGCGTTCGAGCTCGATCCGACCGATCCGAACCCGTTGATGAACCTCGCGCTCCTGGCCGAGCGCGAGGGCGCGCCGCCGGCCGCGATCTCGGCGTGGGAGCGGGTCCTCCGGGTGTGGCCGGATTCCCCGATCGCGCGAAGACGCCTGGCGCGGCTCGGCCGGACCTGAGCGACCGAGATAGAGTCGATTCCGACTCCGCCATGGAGCGCCGCCTCGGTCCGCACGGACCCTCGGGCCGACCGACGGCGAGAGACCGGGCGGAAGGCCGGGGCGGCGCGTGCTAGGGTCCGCCTCCCATGGCAACCCCGCAGAAGAAAGACGACACGATCGGCTACTACCTCGCGCTCGCGCTCTTCAGCGTGGCGATCCCCCTCATCGCGGGCGTCGGCTACTGGATGGCGTTGAACCTGCGCGACGTCGACCGCACGACGCAGCAGCTCAACCCGCAGTGACCCGGGCGGCGCCCGCCCGAAAGACGCGAGTCCGGAGCGACATGCCCTCACCCGTGAGCGCGCTCCCAGGTAAGCCACGCTCCGGGTGATCGGTGCGCACTGAGCCGTCCAGGACCGAGCGCACGGCGCGGGTCGCGATCGCGCTCTGGGCGTTGCTCTGGGCCATCAACGACCTCCTGCCTTTCGTCGGAGGGCGGGACGACTCGTGCCAGACCATGTTCAGCTCGCTCGAGTGGGGTGAGGCCGACGAAGACGGCCGCGCCTGGAACAACCATCTCTTCATGCCGCAGCGGATGCTGCTCGATGGTTGGGTTCTGCTCGAGGTGGAGGACGTGCGCATCGGAGGGGGGAGACTCGACGCGCGCGGGCGCGCGCTCGCCCGGTGGCTCCGACGCCCTGCCCGTGCGCGCTCGCTCGAGTCGGTGCGTGTCTCCCTCGCTCAGCTGTGCGAAGCCAATCACACGGTGGCGCTGCGATACCGACGGCACTGGCCTCGACCGAGCGGCCGATGGGGCGAGGCGCACGCGCCCGACCCGTTCCTCGTGGTCCCCGACGCCTGCGCGGAGCCGTTCCTGTCGTCGCCGGCCTGGTGGGTGCCGGTCCGCCGGTACGAGACGGACTTTCCCCTGCCGACGACGGACGGCGCGGCCGGATGAGCGCGAGGCTCGACCCGCGGCTCAGGCTCGTTCTCGGGCTTCTCGTGCCTGGCTTCGCGGGCCACGCGCTCCAGCTGACGGCCGAAGACGTCCCTTGGGATCCGAGCGCATGGGAGCGGTACTGGTGGACGCCCGGCTGGCACGTCCACCTCTGGCCGGAGGCGGTCGTGGCCTTGGCAGTCGCTCTGGCCGTGGCCGTCCTCGCGATGGGCGCCGCGGCGGCGCGGGACGCTCCGCACCCGCGCTTGCGGGACGTGCGCTCCCCACGCCTCTGGCTGCTGGTGGTGGCCGCGCTGTACGCCGTCCACTACCTCACGTACCCGTACCGAATCCGCAACCACATGAGCCACATGCTGGCCTCGCTGGGCGTCGTGCTGCTCGTGTGGTCGATCCTCCTCTGGCGCAGGAGATCGCTCGAGCCCCGGCGCGCCGACCGGCTCGCGCTCGAGGGCCTCGCGACGCTCACCTGCGTCACGTACTTCTTCGCCGGCCTGCACAAGCTCAACCTCGCCTTCACCGACCTGCGGGTCGACGACGAAGGCCGCTCGCTCTCGCACAGCGCGGCCGTGGAGGGCCTGACGGTCTTCTGGATCTACGGCGACCTGGGCAGCGAGCCGCCCACGCTCGCGCGCTGGGTGGCCGCGTGGGGCACGATCGCCATCGAGATGGCCGTGCCGCTCGTCGCGTGGCGGGTGCGGCGGCTCCGTGTGCCGGCGGTCGCGACGCTCTGCCTCTTCCACGTGCCGCACGTCGCCTGCATGGACGTCGCGGACTATCCGATGATTGCCTCGAGCTTCTACCCGGCGCTGTTCAGCCGCGCCGAGGCCCGAATCTACGCGCCTTTCAATCGGCCGCGCGCGTGGAACCAGGCGGGCGCGGCGCTCGGAGTCGCGACGCAGCTCTGGTTCATGCCGTGGTGGGGCCGGCTCACGGTCTTCGGGATCGTGGTGCTCGCGCTGTGGGGCTACGGCCTCGCCTCGGTCGGGCACGCGATCGCTGCGCGCGGCGCCGCGCGACGGATGCGGCCGCGTGGCAGAAACGACCCAGCGCGTGGTCAGGGTGCCACGTCCGTCCTCTCGTAGCCCCGGCGAACATGGCCTTCGGGCGCTGGTACGGCGCGTGGTTTCCTAGACCGCATGAGCACCGACCCGCGGCCGTCCACCGCCCACCAGGGCCCCTACCGAAGCGTCGAGCCGCCGCCGAGCGCGCCGCCGCGCCCGCTCGGGCGTTGGTTCCTCGCCCCGGCCGCTCTCTCTCTGGTCGCGGCCGTGGCCGTCCTGATCTTCGCGCCGGAGCCGAGGCCGACCTTCTCCCTCGTCGAGCTGCCCGTCGAGGTGTCCGAGGCGGTCACCGAGTTCCCTGGCCAGGAGCTGCCGCTCCCCGAGGCCACGCCGCTCGCCCCGCTGCTCGCCGCCGCGGAGCCCGAGGCGCTCGGGATGGTCTCTCCGCGCGAAGGGGTCACGCGCGTGACGCGTGGAGATGTGCTCCGCGTGCGATTCAACCGGCCGATGGTGCGCGCCTCGCAGGTCGGTCGTCCGCTCGCCGCGATGCCGTTCCCCCTCGAGCCCGTCGCGGGCCGCGGAGCGGTCGCGGGCACGGCGAGCTGGACGAGCCGCAGCACGCTCACCTTCGTGCCCGCGCCGGCGGCGTTCGACGCCAACGCCGAGGCGCGCCTCCGGATCCCGGACGACATGACCTCGCTCGAGGGAGAACCGCTCTACGACGACGAGATGGAGCGCCTCGTGGTCCTCGATGGCCGGCCCCGCATCGTCCGGAACGACTCCCGCGTCTCGGCGGGCGAGCCCCTCGCGCTCTACTTCTCGTCGCTGCCGAGCCCGACCGAGCTCCGGAGCCAGCTCCTGGTCTACGAGGCCGGCGGTGGCTCGCGCACGATCCCGTTCGAGGTTCGCAATCACCCGAGGCCCAGCGACGAAAGCGACGACGGTGATGCGCTCTTCCGCGTCGACATCGTCCCCCGCCGCCCGCTCGAGCCCGGCTCGCGGATCGGCGTCGCCATCGCGCCGGCCTACACCTCGTGGGGTGGCGAGATGCCCGGTTTCTACGGCTTCACGGTGGCGCCGCGGCCGCGTTTCGCGGGCCTCGGCTGCACGGTGAGCGAGTACGGCACCGCGGGCTGCGCCTACACGGAGTCGCCGGGCGAGATCATCGACATCGAGGCCGAGCTCGTGCTGCTCGCGAGCCATGCGCTGGCCGACACGAGCGCGGCCGCCGTGACCGTGCGACCCGCGCTCGCCGGGCTCGAGGTGAGCGTCGCCGGAGAGCAGCTCGAGCGCAGGCATCACCTCGTGATCCGCGGCGAGTGGGAGCCCGACCAGGTCTATGAAGTCCGGGTGGGTACGCTCGTGACCGAGGCGGGTGAGCGCGTGACCTCTCCGGGCCCGCTCGCGATCCGGAGCCAGGGCCACCCTCCTCAGGTCAGGCTCGCGTCAGGCATGCACGCCTTCGAGCGCGGCGCGGTCTTCTCGCTGCCGTTCGCGGGCATCCATCTCGAGCGCGCCCAGCTCCGGGTGCGCGAGATCGAAGCGGGCGAGGAGGCCGCCGCGGCGCTTCACCCGGCGGTCTACGTGGCGTCGGCGAACGCGTGGATCTCGCCGCTCGGGGTGCTCGCTCCCGGGGCGCGCCCGAACCGTTGGGGGCGCGGCGAGATCGCGCTCGAGCCTGGGCGCCTCGCCGTCGTCGGCTTGTCGGCGACGGGCTCGAGCGAGCCCGAGATGATCACGACGGCGCTGCTTCAACAGAGCGATCTCGGTGTGAGCGCGGTGGTGACGGAGGAGGGGATCCTCGTCTGGGTGACGTCGATCGCCCGCGCCGAGCCCGTCGAGGGCGTGCATGTGTCGGCCCGCAACGCGACGAGCACGCCGCTCGGGGAGGCCACGACCGACGCGAACGGCCTCGCGTTCCTGCGCGTCGCAGGAGGCAGCGCGCTCTTCGGCACCACCGTGATCGTGGCCCGTCGCGCCGAAGATCGCGCGATCCTCGTGGTCGATCCACGCAGCGCCGTGACGGGTGGCGGGCTCGGCCTCGCCACCGGGGCGGAGGCCCGCGACTCGGATGTCCACGCGACGGTGATGACGGATCGCGGCGTCTACCGACCCGGCGAGCGTGTCCGAGCCGTCGCCATCGCGCGGCGCATCACGGCGGGCCGCGCGACGCTGGCCGGCGCCATGCCCGTCGCCGTGCGATTCTGGGATCCGAGCGGCCAGGTGCCGTACGCGACCGTCGAGGGCAGCCTCGACGACCGTGGTGCCGTGGATGCCGAGATCGAGCTGCCCGACCCGGCGCCGATGGGTCCGTGGCGGGTCGAGCTCGTCGCGCGCGACGACCGGCGGACGAAGCTGGGCGAAGAGTCCATCTCCGTGAGCGAGTACCGTGAGCCGCGCTTGAGGGTGGACGTGACGCGCGTCGAGGACGCTGGCCGTGCCGAGGCGCTGGTCGCGGGGGACGAGCTCGCGGTGTCCGTACGCGCGAGCTACCTCTTCGGCACGCCCGTCACGGCGGGCGAGGTGCGCTGGCAGCTGACGCGTGAGGGCGCGGCTCCGATGCCCGCGCGCTGGGCCGAGATGACCTTCGGCCCGAGCGGAGCTCCCGTGCGCTACCAGGTGCTCGACGAGGGAACGCTGGAGCCCGATGCGTCCGGCGAGGTGCGCATCGCGCACGCGCTCGAGATGTCGGTGCCGCGCCGCACGCGCTTCTCGATCTCGGCGGATGTGAGCGACGCGTCGGGCGAGTCGGCCGCGACCGAGCGGTCCTTCGTCGCATACCCGGGCGCGCACGAGCTGGGCATGCGCACCGGGCCCGACTGGGTCGCGCTGGGGACCACACTCGCAGCCGAGGTGATCGCGATCGACCACGCCGGCGAGCCCGCGGCCGGGGTCCCTCTCGAGGTGCGGGTCGTGCGCGAGGGTTGGCACGGCTGGTGGGAGTGGCACGGTGGCGAGGACGACGGCAGCTTGCAGCTGCGCCGTGCGCAGCAGGCCGAGACCGTCGCGGGCTGCCGCCTGACCTCGGGCGCAGAAGTCGTTCGTTGCGAGCACACCCCCGCGCGGCCGGGCACCTACCGGCTCGTCGCGGAGACGGCCGACGGCGTCGTGACGGATCGGCGTGTGTACGTCGCGGGCCCGGACGAGAGCCCCGACCGCGACCCGCCCGGCGCGCCGATCACGCTCACGCCCGAGCGCGACGACTACGGCGTCGGCGAGACCGCGCGGCTCGCGTTCGAGAGTCCGTGGCCCGACGCCTACGCGCTCCTCACGGTGACCGAGGGGGCATCGGAGCCGGGCTACCGCGAGGTGCGGCGCGTGGGCGCGGGTGGGCAGGTGCTCGAAGTGCCGCTCGTCGACGCCATGGTGCCGAACGTCCACGCGGCGCTCGTGCTCGTGCGCGCCAGGACGAGTGAGCCGGCGCCGACGAGCGATCTCGGCGCGCCCGATCTGCGCTTCGGCGCGGCCGAGCTCCGCGTCCGGCCCCGCACATCGCGGCTCGAGGTCACCCTCGAGCGCGGCGCCGAAGAGGCTCGCGCAGGGAGCCGACAGGAGGTCGCGGTGCAGGTCCGGGACGCGAGCGGCTCGCCGGTCGAGGGCGCCGAGGTCGTGCTCTGGGCCGTCGACGAGGGCACCCTGCGCATCTCGGGCTTTCAGGTCCCCGATCCGGCGGGGGGCTTCTTCCTGCGCCGGCCCGCGCTGCTCGCGCTCGAAGATCTGCGCCGCTCGCTCGTGTCGCGCTTGCCGGGCGCGCTCGAGACGATGCCGTCGGGCGATGGCGGCTACGAGGACGCCGCGAGCAGCCTCGAGTCGCGCGAGCGCTACGAGCCGACGGTGCTCTGGCAGCCGCGCCTGCGCACCGGCCCCGATGGGCGCGTGACGAGCGCGATCGAGCTTCCGGAGCGCCTCACCGAGTACCGCCTCATGGCGGTCGCGATCGACGCCGGTGCCAGCGCGGGGATGGCCTCGAGCCGCCTCGTGGCGACGCGTCCGCTCGTCGCTCGCCCGGCGCTGCCGCGCTTCGTCACGGACGGCGACGAGGTCGGAGCGCGCGTCTTTGTCCACAACCGGACCCAGAGCCCCGTCCACGCGAGGGTCACCGTGACGCTCGCGGGCGACGACGGCGCGGCGCGGGAGGTCGGCGGGAGCGAGATCGACCTCCCCGCGGAAGGCGAGACGTCCGTCTCGGTGCCGATGCGCATCGAGGGGATGCGCGTCGCGCACGTGGGGATGCGGATCGAGAGCCCGGGTGAGTCGCTCCTCCTCGCGCGCGAGCTGCCGGTCGTGCCCCGTGGTTACTTCGTGCGGCGTGGCGCGCTGGTCGCGGGCACGGGCAGCCGGGAGCTCACGCTCGACCTGCCGGAGGGCGCGAGCGCGGGTCGCCTCCGCGCGACGGTGGCGCCACACCCCTTCCTCCACGGTGAGGCCCTGGTCGATCGCCTCCGCGGCGCGTGGTGGCGGTCGACCTCGAGCGACGCCGCGATCGTGATCGCCGCCGCCGCCAACGCGCGGCTCGCGCGTGGGACCGGTCAGGTGACCCACGAGGATCGCGAGCGCGACGCTGCGGTCGCCGCCGCGCTCCGCAGGCTCGTCTCGCGGCAGACGCAGAGCGGCGGCTTCGGCTGGTACTCCGCGCAAGACGGCGAGAACCCCCAGGCGACGCTGCTCGGGGCCTTCGCGGTCCTCGAGGCGAGCGCGGAGGGGCAGGCACCGCTCGCCCCCGGAGCCGTGGTGCCGCCGCGCGTGAGGGAGCTGGCGATCGAGCGCCTCGTGGCGCTCGTGCGCGACGGGGAGCTTCAGTACTACGGCCGCGACGCGATGGACGATCAGGCCATGGCGCTTCGCATCCTCGCGTCGGTCGACCGTCCGAACGAGACCATGCGCGAGGCCGCCTTCGCGCGCCGCCAGTTCGCCTCGCCCATCGAGCTCGCGCACCTCGCGATGGCCTACGGTCGCGGCGACACCCAGCGCGCGACGCTCGCGCTCGAG
>JBKDQC010000741.1:0-4909 GCA_046342295.1 Deltaproteobacteria bacterium
ACGACCCTGACGCGGCGACGCGCGCCGAGCTCGAGGCGATCCTCGCGGCGCCCGATCCTTCGGCCACCGATCTCGCCGATCGCTTCGCTCAGACCCTCGAGTTCGGCACGGCCGGCCTCCGTGGTGTGCTCGGGGCCGGCCCGAACCGCATGAACCGCGCGGTCGTCCGCGTCGCCACGCACGGCCTCGCCGAGGCCCTGCTCGAGCACGTCGACGCGCCGAAAACCCGTGGAGTCGTCATAGGTTACGACGGGCGTGTCCTGAGCCGTGAGCTCGCCGTCGACACGGCCTCGGTCCTCGCCGCGCGCGGCATCCGCGCCTATCTCTTCCCCGACCTCGGGCCCACGCCCCTCACGGCCTACGCCCTCACCGCGCTCGGCTGCGCGGCCGGCGTCGTCGTGACGGCCAGCCACAACCCGCCCGAGTACAACGGCTACAAGGTCTACTGGGGCAACGCCGCGCAGATCATCCCGCCCCACGACGAGGGCATCGCGCGCGCGATCGACGATGTGGGCTCGCTCCTCGCCGTGCCCCGCGTGCCCTTCGCGGACGCGGTCGCGAGCGGCCGCGCGGAGGTCCTCGGGCCGGCGCTCGAGGACCGCTACCACGAGGCCATCCAGCGCCTCGTCGTGAGCCCCGGTCGCCGCCGCGACCTCACGATCGCCTACACCGCCCTGCACGGCGTCGGAGACGCGCCCACCCGGCGCGCGCTCCGCGAGGCCGGCTTCACCGGCGTGCACAGCGTCGCCGAGCAGGCCGAGCCCGACGGCCGCTTCCCCACCGTGCGCTTTCCGAACCCGGAGGAGGCCGGCGCGATGGACCTCGTCCTCGCGCTCGCCGCGCGTGTCGGGGCCGAGCTCGTGATCGCCAACGATCCCGATGCCGATCGCCTCGCGCTCGCCGTGCGCGCGGGCGAAGGCCACCCCCGTCCCGGAAGCTACGTCCAGCTCACCGGCAACGAGGTGGGCTGTCTCCTCGGCAGCTACCTCCTCGAGCATGCGCCCTCGCGCGGCGCGCGGCGCGTCGTCGTCAGCTCCCTCGTGAGCTCGCCGATGATCGGCGCGATCGCCGAGGCCCACGGCGCCCGCTGGGAAGAGACGCTGACTGGCTTCAAGTGGATCGCGAACCGATCGCTCGATCCCGCCGCCGAGGGCTACGAGCTCGTCATGGGCTTCGAGGAAGCGCTCGGCTACACGGTCTCGAGCGTCGTGCGCGACAAGGACGGCGTCTCGGCCGCGCTCGTGGCGGCCGACATGGCTGCCTTCCACGCCTCCGAGGGCCGCACGCTGCTCGACGCGCTCGACCTGCTCGCGCGCCGGCACGGGCTCTTCCTCAGCCGGCAGGTCTCGGTCACCAAGAAGGGTGCCGAAGGCGCCGCCGAGATCGCCGCGATCATGGCCAAGGTGCGCGCGAGCCCGCCGACGCGGATCGGGGCCCACGAGGTGCTGGCGGTGCGCGATCTCGAGAAGCGCACGCGCACGACACGCGGAGGCCGCGTCGAGCCGCTCGCGTTCCTCGCGAGCAACGTCCTCTCGCTCGACCTCGAGGGCGGCCACCGCGTGATGCTTCGGCCCTCCGGCACGGAGCCGACGATCAAGTTCTACTTCGACGTGCGCGAGGCCGTCGGGGATCGCGAGCACATGGCCTCGGCCCGCGCCCGCGGCGAGCGAGCCCTCTCCGCGCTCGTCGACGCGTTCATGCCGCTCGTCTCCGGGGGAGCCTCGTGAGGCGCGCGATCGCGGCGCTCGCGATCGCGGCGTCGTGCCTGCTCGCGCCCGAGGTCGCCCTCGCGCAGCGCGACCCGCTCGCCGACGCGCGCGAGCAGATCATGTACGCGAACTACCCGGAGGCGATCGCGCAGGTGAGCGCGCTCCTCGCGCGCACCGATCTCGACGCGCGCACCCGCAACACCGCGCTCGAGCTCCTCGCGACGGCGCAGATCGCGAGCCGCGCGACGGACGACGCGCGCGCCACGCTCGCGACCCTCTACGGGCGCGATCCCGAGCATCGCCTCGGCGACCCCGACGCGAGCCCGCCGGTCATCTCCGCGTTCGCCCGCGCGAGAGAGGCGCGACCGCCGCTGGTCCCGGTGCGCATCGAGCACCGCGCTCCGATCCTGGCGCGCCGCGAGTCGCCGAGCATCGAGGTGAGCGTCGCCGGCACCGCCGATGCGGTCGACGAGGTCCGGCTTCTCTACCGCCAGGCAAGCGAGGCCGGCTGGTCGCGCGTCGTGATGAACCGGCGGCCCGATGGCACCTTCGCCGCGCGCGTCCCCGTGGTCGGCCCCGCGAATCAGCCCGTCGACGTCGCCTACCACATCGTCGCGACGGCCCCGTCCGGAGCGGAGCTCTCACACGAAGGAACGGAGGCCGACCCGCTCGCGCTGCGCATCCCGGCCGAGACCGTCGGCGCCATGCTCGCGACGATCCCATCACCGCCCCCCGGCGACTTCACGGCCGCGCCGAGCCGCGATGGCGGCACGAGCGTGACCGAGGAGTGGTGGTTCTGGACCCTGCTCGGGGTCGTGGTCGCCGGAGGCGTCGTGACCGGCGTCGTCGTGGGCACGCAGTCGCAGGGCATCCCCGACGGCACACTCGGCACCGTGGTGCTCATGCGTTGAGCTGGCGCGGCCGTGCGCCTCGCTTCGCTCGAGAGGGCCACTCGGCCCCGCGAGCGTGGTCACCCGAGGAGCCGCTTCGCGAGACCGAGCCACCGATGGGATTCCGCGCGATCGCGGCCCGCCCGCTCCAGCATGATCTTGTGGTGCAGCATGAGCGCCTCCGGGCCGTCCGGATCCGGGACCTGAAGGAGGAGATGCTGCGAGCGGTTGCGGAAGTGGTCCGCGAGCGCCCGCGAGATGACGATGGCGCCGGCCGTGTCGATAGGCTGGTCATGGGCCGACGGGAGGCGGACGTGCTTGCCGAGCCTGACCAGGTCGGTGCCTGTCTCGCCGACGAGCCGCTCGAGGTCACCGCGGGTGTAGCGCCGCAGGACCTCGCCGCGATCGAGGTCGACGCCCGCGCGCCTCGCGTCGATCACGATCTCTCGGCGGAGGGTACCGTCGTCGAGATCGAGCACGATCTCGCGCACCGGCTCCTCGACGAGCATCCGATCTCGGCCGCGGAGCCTGCCGATGGACTCCGACACACCACCCACGGCGCGGCGCCAACGAAAGCGCTCCGGCGCCCGCCCGCGCACGATCGAGACTGCCTTCTTCAGGTTCTCGCGGTGCTTCCAGTAGTCGACCGCGTCCGTGACGCGCGAGCCATCGTACATGTTGCCTCCGAGCTCGCCGTATCGCGGGGATCGATGCGCTCGGTCAACAAAGCGGCAGCCGTGCTCGCTGCCTCATCGGTGCTGGTACAGGTACCCGAACAGGATGCAGCTCACGAGGCAGAGCGTGAGAAACAAGAAGAGCCCCGCGAAGGCAGCGACCATCCAGACGAGGTTTCGGCTCGAGGACGAAGCGGGCGGCGTCGGTGACGCCACGGGGGCGACGAATGCCCCGGGGGAAGAGACGGGAGCGACGAAGGCCCCTGGGGAAGAGACGGGGGCGCCAGGCAGCTGGCTCTGCGGCAGCACGGCCGTCCCCTTGGGGGCCGCGACGCCGCCCGCCAACGCTTCCGCGCGCGCCCGCGCAGCGGCTGCCTCCACCGCAGCGTCGAGGGTGGCTTGCCCGTACTTCTTGTCGCTTGCGACGGGTGCCCCAGGGGGCGTGGTCGGCGGAGGGGACGGCGCCGGCGGCGCTGGCGCGAGGATCGGCGTGGCCGCCAGGGTGCCCGCGGCCCGGGCTGGCTCCATCGAGGCCGCGAGCTCGACTCGGATCCGCGGTCCTCCGGTCCCGAACTCGATCTCGTCACCGTCGCCCAGCTCATGACGCTGGACCGGGCGACCACCGACCAGCGTGCCGTTGCGACTGCCCACATCCTTCAGTACCCAGACGCTGCCCTCACGCCGGATCTCGGCATGGCTCCCGGAGGCGTCGAGATCCGCGTGCGGGTCGAACGCGACGTCGGAGCTCGGGAGGCGACCGAACGTGATGACGTCCTGGTCGAGCTCGCGGATGCGGCCTGCATGCGCGCCGAAGGTCTGGTGGAGTCGGATCTTCAAGCGGAGCCCCGAGGCTGACGCCGAGCGCGACCGAGCGGAACCCTTTCGCTCGGTGCCGAGGCGGAGGTCACTCCCGTGAGGGCGCGGGAGCCGCCGAGGAGACGGACGTTTCGCCCGAACCTCGGGCTGAACCACCGCCGCGAGGCGGCTCTTCCGCGCCCCGCTCCTCGCGAGGCGGCTCGAGACCCGGAGGTGCAGGCGGCGGCTCCACCCCCGCCGGCGGCTCTCCCGCTGGCGAAGGCTCTCCCGCTGGCGAAGGCGCACTCGCCGGTGAAGGCACACCCGCCGGTGAAGGCGCACCCGAAGGTGCTGCCTCCCCCGAAGGCACAGCCTCGATGGCGGCGGTGAAGCGCACCACCTCGTGGTGGCCCGCCTCTACATCGACCTCCGCGGTCGCGATCGACGCGCGGTCTCGCCACACCTCGACGTGATGCATGCCCGGAGGCACGTCGATGAGCAGCCCGCGCGAGAGGGTGCCGCTGGGCTGCCCATCCACCCGCAGCTCCGCACCCTCGTAGTCCGCGCCGAAACGCAGGCCGGAGGAGGGCGGCGGAGATGGCGGCCGCGAGGTCGACAGCGTGGTTCGCGTCGGGAGCGCCTCTCCGGCGCCCCCGGGCTCCATCGACAGCACGATGGCTCCGAGGAGAGCGAGCACGAGGAGCACGAGCACCGCGACGATCCACCACCGGCCCACCGCGCCGCCAGGCGCGTCCGAGGCGAACGACGCCGGCACGGACTTCACGTCTGCGCCCGGCTTCGCCGCGCTCGGCTTGACCGACGAGGGCCGCGGAGGGGGCGG
>JBKDQC010000742.1:0-3647 GCA_046342295.1 Deltaproteobacteria bacterium
ATCTCCACGTCTGCAGCTCTCGGCCGGGCGGGCGCGCGAGGACCTCGAGCTCGTGCTCGGCGCGGGGGGACACGTGCAAGGGCAGGTCCGCGACGAGCACGGTCGTCCCGCAGACGCTCGTATCGAGGCACGCATCGAAGACGACCCGATCCCGCGCGACGTGACCACCGACGCGCGCGGAGAGTTCCGCCTCGAAGACGTCGGCGGCGCCGTTCTGCTCCTCGTGACCAGTGAGGGTCACCCACCGCTCGAGCGAATCGTCGACGTTCGCGGGGGCCGCACGGAGGAGGTCACGATCGCGCTCGACAGCGGGGAACGGAGACTTCGTGCGCGGGTGCTCGATTCCGACGGTGTTCCCCTGGAGGACGCGCTCGTGAGGCTCGAGTCGCTCACGCCAGGGACGGGGCAGCCTCGAACCCTCGTGAGCGACGCGAACGGCGAGGTCGAGCTCTCCCCGGCGCCGCCCGGTACCGTCTCGCTCACAGCTTCGCACCCTCGCTTCTCGAGTGCCCACACAGTCGCACGCGGCGAGGGCCTCGTGAGCTTGACCCTCGGCGAGTCCGTGCTCGTCAGCACCACCCTCCTCGACGCTTGGACGGGAGCGGGGGTGGCTGACGCGGAGATCACGTGGACCTGTCTTGGGGCGCCTCCATGCCACAGACGTGCCGGGAGCGATGCCGGAGGCGTCGTCGAGCTACCGCACGCCCGCTCCGGCCGCTACCGCGTCGAGGTGCGCGCGCGCGGCTACGCGCCTTGGGCCCGCGAAGTCACCGTCCCGACGCCTCGGCGCGGCCACTCCGTCGAAGTCGATCCGCTCGTGCTCGAGCCAGGACTTCACGTCACTGGCGACGTCGTGGACCGTTTCGGCCGCCCGGTCGAGGCCGCCGAGGTCACCCTCGAAGCACCCGACGCACGGGACGCGCTGACCTCGAGGACGGATGCGCGCGGTCGATTCGAGCTCACGGGTGTCCCTGCGGGGCACCGCACGCTGTCGATCGCGCACCCGAGCGCGGGACAGGCGACCCAGAGGCTCGAGGTCCGCCGCGATCGCGATCCTGCCCCTGTCGTCATTCACCTCCCCGAGCGCGTCGACGACGACGCGACCCACGGAGATCACCCGCGACGCGTGGCAGACGTCGGGATCGATCTCGAGCCCACGGGCAGCTCGCCAAGGATCGTGCGGGTGAGCGGAAGCTCGGCGCAGCATGCAGGTCTCGTCGCAGGAGACGTGCTCGTCGCGGTGGACGGTCAGCCCGTGACCTCGCCCGAGCAGGCCCAGCCGCGCCTCACCGGATCAACGATGATTCCAGCACTCCTCGAGGTGCGCCGCGGCGGGGCGACGTTCTTCGTGCGGATCGCGCGCGAGCCTCGCTGACACCTTCAGACGAGCCAGAGTGTCTCGCCATCGCGCGCAACCTCGCCGTCCTCGATGAGCTTCGCGACGTGTGCTTCGAGCGACAGCCTGGCCAGAGGCCACACCGCAAGCGGCGCGTCCCCGTACGCGCAGGGCAGCAGGGTGTCCAAGCTCGCGGGCCCGCAGGCCCGGAGCGCTTCGCGCACCTTCGCCTCTCGGCCGAGGCGATGGCCGACGTAGCGGTCGATCACCTCGGCAGCCTCGGCGAGCGCAGGTCCGTGCGAAGGAAGCAGCAGACGAGCCACTTCGCGGAGGCTGCGCAGAGAGTCGAGGTATTGGCGCATGTTGCCTTCGCTCGGCTCGATCAGGATGGTTCCCGTCCCTGCGACCATGTCGCCGGCCAGAACCGTGCCCTCGTCGTCGAGCAGGCAGAGGTGACCGGGCGCGTGCCCGGGCGTGTGCGCCGAGCGCCACACGCGCCCTTCGTCGTCCTCGAGGCGCTCTCCGTCGAGGATGAGGCGCTCGACGGCGAACGGCAGCCTCGATGCGGTCTCGGCGTGGGCCCACACGGGCGCGCCCGTGCGCTCTCGGACCGCCTCGACGGCGCCGACGTGGTCGAGGTGGTGATGGGTCAGGAACACTGCCCGCACGCGCACCTCGCGCTCCTCAAGCGCTTCGAAGAGTCGCGACTGCTCGCGACGACGAGGGCTCGCCGGCTCGACCAAGATGACGTCGCGGGCCCCGAGCAGGTAGCAGTTCGTGTGGGTCGCCGGCGCAAGCGTGGGCGTCTCGAGCGCGATCGCGCGCACGCCTGGCGCGACGGGGACGAGGCGCTCAGTCGTCATCGCCGAAGCTCGGCAGGCGGGGCGCACGCGGCAAACGGGGCCCGCCCGGCGCGGGCGCGTCAGGCGACTCGCGAGGGAACATCGAGGCGCGCGCGCCCGGCAGGATCGAGGGAGAGCGGCCCTCCTGGGCCGTTCGCGGGTCGCCTACGAGGTGGAGGCACTGCTTCAGCACCGACTTCATCGTGTCGAACACCCCCACCCCACGCACCGCGACGGCCTCGAACTCGGACACCCCGCGCGGGATGCGCAGCGCGCGCCGCAGCTCGGCCACGGTGGCGACCTCATCGAGATCGCGCTTGTTGTACTGCACGACGAGGGGAAGGCGGTCGGGGTCGTCCCCTTGGAGTCGTAGGTTCGCGTCGAGATCGACGACAGACTGCGCGTTGTCCTCGAGACGCGCGCGCTGTGAGTCGACCACGAACACGATCCCGTCGACGTGCCGCAGGACCAGCCGCCGCGTCTTCTCCTGCGCGATCTGCCCGGGCACCGTGCAGAGATGCAGGCGGACTTGGTAGCCCCGGTATTCGCCGAGCTCGACGGGAAGAAGGTCGAAGAAGAGCGTCCGCTCCGACTCTGCGGCGAGGGAGATCAGCTTTCCCCGTCGTTCCGGCTTCGAGTGCTTGTGGATGAACTCGAGGTTCGTGGTCTTCCCGCCCAGCCCAGGCCCGTAGTACACGAGCTTGAAGTGGATCTCTCGACGCGAGTGTTGGACGAGCGGCATCGGAGCAGCCTGGGCGGCTCGAGAGCATACCACTCCTCGTCGGAGTCCATCGGATTCATGCTGGGCGTCGCGCTCGCGGTCGTGGCCGCAGCCGATGCGGGTTGCGCCGGTGCCCCCACCCGCGACGCCCACGCCAGACACGCGGACATCCTGCGAAGCGAGGCGACGCTCGAGCGCGCGCTAGCGCGGGAGGCGCGCGCCGCGAGGTCGCCTGGGTCCCCGTTCGCCTGCGAAGAGCGCGCGGCCTCGGCTGCGGAGGCCCTCGCGGCTGCCGAGCGGGTATGTGAGGTGGCGCGCGAGCTCGACGACGAGGATGCCGCCGTGCGCTGCGAGCGCGCGAGCCGACGCGCCGACGACGCCGCGGCCGGTCTGACCGGATCGGGATGCGCACGCGCCCCTCGTTGACGCTCACCCCTCGGGCGAGCATGAAGGGCCCATGCCTGGCGAGAGCGCCCCGACGACCCGCGCCGAGGGGCCGGCCCCTCGCCATGCCGACTGGGTCGCGCACGCCCGCGACCTGGCCCATGATCGAGCGCGGGCGGGTCGCGGCTGGGAGGTCCTGCGCGGCACCTGGCCCCCCGTGCTGGACGGTGACGGCGTGCGCGCGCTGCTCGCGCCGCTCGTGGCCGCGGTCGCTTGGCTCGGAGCGGGCTTTCGCGAGGTGGTCGCGGTGACCTCGATCGATCCGGTGGCGCTCTTCTGGCGGCTCCTCGCGGGCGGCCTCGCG
>JBKDQC010000743.1:0-1628 GCA_046342295.1 Deltaproteobacteria bacterium
GGCGCGGTGTCGAGCGCAGCGTCGCGACGGGCGCAACGAGCGTTCCACGTGGAACAGTCGGGCTGCCTCGGCGCCGGCGGCGGACAAATGCCAACTGGGTTGGCGCTCTGTCGCGCCCGGTGGAGCGTGGTCCGGCCTTGCGTCAGTCGGGCGCGGGCGAGAACGTCCCACGTCACATGGGACTCGTGGTCTGCCACACCGCCGACTGGCACCTGGGCCGAACCTTGTACGGCGCGTCGCTCGAGCACGCGCACCGTCGCTTCCTCGCGTGGCTCTGCGGGCAAATCGTGGAGCATGCCGTCGACGTGCTCGTGATCGCCGGCGACGTCTTCGACCGGAGCGTGCCGCCTGCAGGCGCAGAGGCTCTTTTCTATGGGTTTCTCGCGGACCTCGCGCACGCTGCGCCGGGCGTCCAGGTGATCGTCGTGGCGGGCAACCACGACGGTCCCGCGCGCCTCTCCGCGCCGGCTCCCCTCTTGGAGCGCCTGGGAGGCGGCACCCTCTCGGTGCGCCTCGTGGGCAGTGTTCCCCTGGGGCCGGGAGGCGACGCCGATCCCTGCGGGCTGATCGTTCCGCTCCGCACGCGCGGCGGGGAGCGCCGCGGCCAGATCGTCACGGTGCCGTTTCTGCGGCCGAGCGATCTGAGCCGTGTCTCGGGGGGAGATGGGAGCGCCGCGGATCGCGCGCGAGCCCTCGTGGGCCAGGCGGTCGAGATCGCCGGGAGGCGAGGGAGCGGCGTTCTCCTCGGGACCGCGCATGGCCACGTGCGAGGCGCGCGGCTCAGCCCCGACAGCGAGCGACCGCTGCTCGGAGGCGAGGAGGCCGCGATGCCGCCGGATGTCTTTGCCCGCGCGCTCGCGTACGTCGCGCTCGGCCACCTGCATGTGCCGCAGGCGCTCGAGGGCGGGCGCTTGCGCTACGCGGGCTCGCCGCTGCCGCTCGCGTTCTCGGAGCGCGACATCGCGCACGAGATCGTGGTGCTGCGCGAAGCCGCGGGTGGGCTGGTGGCCGACGCGGTTCGCGTTCCGGCCTTCCTGGAGCTCACGAGGATCGAAGGGGAAGGCGGTGCGCCGCTGGAGGTCGCCGAGGCGCTCGCGCGCCTGTCGGCCATCGGCCCCGGTGGGGGTGACCTCGAGCGGTGGGTGCAGGTCCGCGTCCGGCTGCCGGTTCCGCGCGCCGCGCTCAAGCGTGAGCTGGCGGACGCGCTCGCCCGGGGCGCACCGGCGGCGCGTCTCGTCAGTGTCGAGGTCGAGCGCTTCGGGGACGCGGGCTCGGCGCCCACCTCGACCTCGGCGTACGCGGAGCTTGCGCCGGAGGCGGTGCTCGCGCGGGTGTGGAGCGGCGCGGCGTCCGGCCCCGTTCCCGAGCGGCTGCTGCACGCGCTGCGCGAAGCCTGGCTCGAGGCGCGGGAGGAGCATGATGCGGACCTCGCCGAGCTGCCTGAGCTCGCGCTGCCTGAACTCGGGGTGGCCGAGCTCGGGGTGGCCGAGCTCGGGGTGGCTGAACTCGGGGTGGCCGAGCTCGGGGTGGCTGAGCTCGGGGTGGCTGAGCTCGGGGTGGCTGAGCTCGGGGTGGCTGAGCTCGGGGTGGCTGAGCTCGGGGTGGCTGAGCTCGGGGTGGCTGAGCTC
>JBKDQC010000744.1:0-10493 GCA_046342295.1 Deltaproteobacteria bacterium
CTCGAACAGAGACGCGTACGTCTCGAGCCCGATCGTGAGGTAGCCGATCGCCGCCGCGTGTTTCGCGAGCGGGATGCTCACCGGCACGAGCCTGGCCCCCTCCGTCTCGAGCGTGCGAAGGGCGTCGCGGCACGCCGCGGCGACGGCAGGCTCGGCCGCGTCGAGCTCGTCTTCGAGCACACCGATGCGCAGGCCGCGCACGCCGCGCTAGAGCGCCGCGACGAGCCACCCGCGGGCGAAGCCCGGGTTTCCCAACGTGAGCTCGTCACCTTTGGCCACGCCGCTCGTGGCCTCGAGGAAGATGGCGAGGTCGAACGTGGTCGAGCCGATGGGTCCGAGGTGGGCCATCGTGCCGCCGAAGGCGTCGCCGGCGCGGGAGATGCGTCCGAACGTCGGTTTGAGTCCGAAGAGTCCCTGGAACGCGGCAGGTAGCCGGATGGAGCCTCCGCCATCCGAGCCGAGCGCGACGGGGCAGATCCCCGCGGCGACCGCGACCGCTGCGCCCGTCGAGCTGCCGCCGGCGGCGAAGCGTGGGTCCACCGCGTTCCGCGGCAGGCGGCGCTGCACCGAGACGCCGAGCGGCGACATGCCGTTCTCCGTCATCATGGTGTGCCCGAGGATCACCGCGCCCGCCTCGCGCAGCCAGCGGACGACGGTCGCGTCCTTGGCGTCGTTCGCGGGCCTCGTCTTCAGGCCGAGCGTGGCTCCCCGGCCCTCGAGGTCGAGCTCCTCCTTCACCGGGACGATCACGCCGTCGAGGGGACCGAGGGACCGGCCGCTCGCGTGGCGCTCGGTGCTGGCCCGCGCGTCGCGCCGCGCCCGCTCCTCGTCGACGAAGAGCATGGGGCTCATCGCGGGGCGTTCGGCCGCCAGCTGCTTGACGGCTGCGATCGCGCGCACCGTCAGCTCCTCGGGCGTGACGGCGCGCTGGTGAAAGCTCGCGGCCCACGCGGCGGCGCCCCGCGCGTGCGGTCGCGCGCTTGGCAATGGGAGGTCGAGGGTCGCGCGGGGGTGGGCGCGCCTCGCCTGCTCGGGCCGCGCGCCGAGCGGCGTCTCTCCGCGTGCGCTCGTCGGAAGCGCACGGAGCGCGTCGATCCCGAGGTCGGCGCGCAGGAGCTTGCCCAGCATGTGGCGTACGGGCTCGGCGTCCGTGGCGCGCACGACGCCGCGCAAGGCACGGCCGGTGAGGCGGGGAGGTGGCGGGAGCTTCATCGCGGGCGCGACGATCGCGCTCCTGGGGTTCGTGGTCAACGCGCCCGCCGCCGTGGGCGCCCCGACGTGCGGGTTCGACGCTCTCCGCCGTTTTGTGTAGAAGCGCTCGATGTCCGCCGAACGTGTCCTCGGCGTCGATCCGGGCACCCGCCGACTGGGGTGGGGTGTCGTCGAGCGGCGCGGTCCCAAGCTCGTCGCGCTCGCGGCCGGCGTCGTGAAGCTCCACGAGAAGGAGTCGCTCGAGCGCCGGCTCGCGAGCGCGTACGACGCCCTCGAAGAGATCATCGACACGTACGCGCCCCGCACGCTCGCCGTCGAGGACATCTTCTACGCAGACTTCCCGGCGGCCGCGATCAAGCTCGGGCACGTTCGGGGAGTGGTGCTCCTCGTCGGCGCCAGGCGCGAGCTCGCGGTGGTCTCGTATCCGCCTGCCCTCGTGAAGCGGACGGTCGCCGGTCGCGGCGCCGCGGAGAAAGCGCAGATCGGCCGGCTCGTCGCCGCAACGCTCGGGCTGCGCAGCGCTCCGCCCGTGGACGCCGCCGATGCGCTCGCGGTCGCCATGACCCACTGCGCCAAGGCGCGCCTGTCTCGCTGACCGGCAGACTCGGCTCGTCCGGGTTGCCTCGGCGATCGTCCGATCCATGACTCCGGCCATGCGCGACCCCCGCCGCCTCTTGCTGTGTCTCGCCTTGTCGGTTCCTCTCTCGGGCTGCGGCTCGAGCGCCGCGCCGGCCGCGGAGGTCGCGACGCCGCCTGCCAGCGGCGACGAGCAGCGCGTCGCGGCAGCGCCGCGGAGCCCCTGGGAGGGTCTCGAGGACGCGGCACTCGTCGCGCGCGCAAGGGAGATGGCGGTCGCGCGCGCCCACGAGCACGATGCGACGCTCGACCTCACGCAGCGTGCCCAGTGGACTGCGCCGGGGGCCGCCGTGCCCTCTCTCGGTGACCGGGCCTGCGAGCAGTTGCTCAACCTCGCGGTCACCGACGTTGCCGCGGGAGACCTCGCTTCGGCCGAGGCGACCGTGCGCCTCGTCCGGGCGCACGCGCGCAACCGGAACAACGCCTTCGCGGGCAACACGCTGCTCGCGGTCATCGCCCGCCGGCGCGCCGCGGCCGCGGAGGGCGCGACGGCCGAGACGCAGGCCACCGCGGTCGCCGAGGTCTTTCGGACGCTCCCGCGCGCGCGTTTCGGGAGCGCGACCGTGGCCTTTCAGCTCTACCAAGAGCCCTCGCAGATCACGGCGTCGCTCGAGCAACTGCATGCCCAGCTCGTGACGCTCGACACCGCGGTCGGCGCGCTCTTCACGCAGCACGTCCTCGGAGACGTGGTGGCACACCGGGCGAGCTACCTCGCGGCGATCGCGACCGTGCGCGCGGAGAACGACGCGCGCCCGGCCGATCGGGACTACGCGTTCTCGACCGTCGATCTCGCCCGCGCCCGGGACGCGCGTCCCGTGGTCGTCGCCGTGTGGGACACCGGTGTCGCGGACGGACTGTTCGGCACGGACCGACCCCTCGGTGACCGGCTGTTCACCAACGACGCTGAACAGGCCAACGGCCAGGACGACGATGGCAACGGGCTCGTGGACGACCTCCATGGCGTGATCTCGGACTTCGACGCCTCGCAGACGGGCTACACGTACGAGCCGGGAGAGTCGGTGCTCACCCACTACGGGCCGTTTCTCCGCGGGGTGATGGACCTGCGCGCGGGGATGGCCTCGACCGAGGCCGCGCAGCGGGTGCTCACGCTCATGCGCAGCGCCTCGGACCGCGCCAGCCTCGAGACGCTCGAGACGTACCTCGACGCGGTCGGCGAGTGGGCGCACGGCACGCACGTCGCCGGCATCCTGCTCGCGGGGATCCCGCAGGCGCGCCTGGCCATCTTCCGCTCCGCCTGGGCGGGCGAGGCGCGCGTCTACCACCACCGGGGGCCCACCGACGCCGAGCTCGCGGCCGAGCGCGCCAACGTCGAACAGATCGCGGCGTTCATCCGCGCCCACGACGTGCGCGTCGTGAACGCCAGCCTCGGCTTCGAGGAAGACTACGTCGCCGGCGAGCTCGCCAACCAGACGGATCTCTACGCGACGCCCGAGGCCGTGACGGCTCGCGCCCGCGAGATCCAGGCCCACCGTCGCGCGACGTGGCAGCAGATCTTCGAGGCGTGTCCGAACACCCTCTTCGTCGTCGCCGCCGGCAACTCGAACCACGACGTCATCGAGTATGGTGAGGTCTCGGCGTCCCTCACCGCGCCCAACCTCCTCGCGATCGGCGCGGTCGACCGCTTCGGCAACTGGGCGACCTTCACCAACTCCAACCCCGAGCGTGTCCGCGTCTTCGACTTCGGGGTCGAGGTCGACAGCGTGATCCCGAGCGGCGAACGGGTGCCTCTCTCGGGGACCTCCATGGCTTCACCCAACGCCGCGAATCTCGCGGCCAAGCTCTTCTCACTCGACCCAGAGCTCACGCCGGCGCGCGCGATCGAGATCATCGCGGCGACCGGTGAGCCGATCGCCGCGCCCTTCAACGGCGTGATCGTTCACGAAGCGCGCGCGGTCGCGCGCGTGCGCCGTGAGCGCGGTCGCGCTCCACGCGTCCCTCGTCGCCCCAACCCGTCTCACTGACCGTGGCGATCAGCAAGCTCGAGTATGAGGTCGACCTGACCGACGAAGAGCTCCGCGCGGCGTGGCTGACCGAGGATCGCGCGCGCCGCAGCTTGCTGCGTCGCGCGATCGCACCGGTGGCTGTGGTGCTCGGGCTCGGGGCGATCGTCGGTGACGGTGGCTCTCGCGTCGCTGGATTCCTCGCGGTGGCGTTCGGGCTCGCCACCGTCGCGCAGCCGTTCCTCGCGGTGGCAGGGGTCCTCGCGGCGAGGCGCAAGCAGGGCCCGACCGCGGTCAGAGTGGCGCTCGAGGACGCGGGGATCATGCTCACGCGTGGGGGCAAGACCGCGCGCTTCCCATGGAGCGAAGTGACCGCCGCCGGCCAGCGCGCGACCTACGTGTGGTACGAGCTCCGCGGTCAGCACCGGGCACCGATCCCGCTGCGGGTGATCGAGGACCTCGAAGCGCTCACGTCGCTCTTGCGTGCCCGGACGCGGTGGGTGGCCTGACGGCCGCGGAGCGAAGGCGCTCGCGTGATGCAGGCGCTCGCGTGACGCAGCTCAACCCGCCCACTCGAAGGCCGGGCCGTTCGCGGCGGGCCCGCTCGTGGCGGGGCTGAGCTCTTCCACGCGGACGCTGAAGAGCTTCGCGCCGAGGCGCTCGAGCACCTGGCCGATCCGGAGCGGACGGGTCGATCCCGGAACGCCGTCCATCCACGACGCGACGAACACGGCGCCATCGGCCGATGGGTCCTGCGCGAGGGCGTCGAGGAGCAGACGCAGGTCGACCGGGCGAGCCCTGTCCGAGGCGACCGCGACCGTGAGCGCCTGAAACGTCGGCCCATCGATCACGGGTGCCTCGATCGCGGCGCCGCGCCCGGGGGCGCTCCGGAGCCACACGGGACCGGGGTGGCCGGGGACCTCCAGCTCGAGCACGGTGGGAAGCGGCAGTCCGGTGAACGCGGCCGCGTCGAGCGCGCGTATCTCCTCGAGCGGCGTGAGCGCACGGGCGCGCGCAGCGTGGAAGAGCCGACCGTCGATGGCGCGGTGCTGGCTCGCTCGCTGGTGGGTGCGGGGGCGCGGCGCGGCGCCCGGGTGGTTCGGCGACGGTGGGTTGGGGCTCGGCAAGGCCATCTTCTTCTCCTGTCCTGGCGGGATCTCCGCCGCTCGAGGGAACAGACGTGCAGTGGACGACGCGTCTGACAGCGTGAGGGCAGAAATGACGCGGTCGCGCGCGAACCTGAGCGAACCGGCAGGCTGGGCTCGAACCGATCCGCGGGCTCGAGCGGCGATCCTATCGGTCGGGCCAAGCCGCGCGCTGGAGACAGCGTCCGAGCGATTCGGCATACTGCCCCCGGGCCCGGAGCGTGAATCCGATCCTGAGGTCGGACGTCACGGGAAGCCCCGGCGGTTGGGGTTCGTACACTCAGGCGCGGGCGAAGTAGACCTGGAGGAAGAGTATGTCGTCGAGTCGAGCGGTGTCGTGGGGTGGTCCGGTCTTGGTGCTCGCGCTCGGCGCGCCGCTCGCCGCTCCGATCGGAGCGAGCGCGCAATACGTGTCCGATGGGATGCCCGCGTTCGGCCGCGCGACCGTCCTCGGCGGTCAGCGGCAAGTGCTGCGGGGCACCGCGGGAGGCTACGTCAGCCTCGCGTCGGTGAACGGGTCTTGTCGCGGCTACTCCCAGCCGAACCCGAGCCACGTCCTGACGGTCGCCCCCGGAGTGGCCTCGGTCCAACTCCAGGGACGGGCCAGCATCGACACGACGCTGATGGTGCAGACGCCGGACGGCCGCATCCTCTGCGACGACGACGGGGGCGGCTATCCGAACCCACGCCTCGACCTCGGCGCGATGCCCGGGGATTATCGCGTCTGGGTGGGGTCCTACTCGGGCACGACCGCCGGGCCCTACGACCTCGACGTCATGGCGACTGGTGGGGCGCCGCCGATCGTGGTGGCTCCTCCGTCGGGAGCCTTGTTCTCCACGGTCGACATGACCCTCGGGGCGCGACCCGACCCCATGGTCGTGCAGGGCACGTTCGGCGGTCCTGTCTCCGCGAGCAACATGTCTCCCGACTGTCGCGGTTGGATCACCGGGGCCCCGAGCCACATCGTGAACGCCCGCACCGGCTTCCCGAACCTCCGCTTCGTGGTGCGCGCCGCGAGCGACACGACGCTCGTCGTCCGCTATCCGGACGGTCGCCTCGCCTGCAACGACGATGGTGGCGGTTCCCTGAATCCGCTCGTCGAGGGGCCCACGGGGCCGGGCCAGATCATGGTGTGGGTGGGCGCATACGCGTCGGGCCAGTCCGGTCCCTACCAGCTCGGCGTCACGACGGTGCCTGGGATCGGCCCCGAGCAGCTCGGCGGCGCGCCGGGCCCCGGTCCGGTGGTCGTCGCGCCTCGGCAGGTGCTCCCGCCGGTGACGGCGCGGGTCGATCTGCTCCCGAGGATCCCGGTCACGCTCGTCGGTCCGGGCATGGCGCCCGGGACGGTCGCGGTCTGGAGCCCGAGCGGCGGTCCTCCCATGGACCTCGGGGTCATGCCGATTCCCGGTGGTGGCTACCGGGTCTACGCGAATGTCGGCGGGGCGCCTTCGACCGTCGTCGACGTTCCCGCGCAGGTCGCGCAGGACGCCGTGGTCACGATCGTGCAGCGCCCCGATCAGCGCTTGCTCGTACGCGCGGAGCGGGCTCCGAACGGCAGCGATCCGGGCGAGCAGATGCTGATGCTCGTGCAGATGCTCAACGGTGCGCCGGCGCTGGCGGAGCAGTGGGTGGGGACATTCTCCGACCGCGCGCCTCGCTGGGCACGTTGATTTCGGGGGTCCATGCGGACCGTCCGCCGAGGCTCACTCCGGCGGTCCCCCGGAGAGCATCGCGCGCAGGAAGTACGGTTTCGAGAGCTCGAGCACGTCGGCGGTCGGGTCGACCGCCCGCACGAGCCCGCCGAGGAGGACGAACGTGCGTCCGTAGAGCACGAGCTCCTGGGGCACGACGACGCCGCGGAGCGACGCCAGGCTCGACATCACTTCGTGCCGGAGCCAGCCGAAGTCGACCACGGTCTCGCCCTTGCTCACGGAGTCGTACTTCTCGAACACCTTCGCGAGCAGGGGCGCGACCCGAGCCACATCGCTCTGCCCGAGCAGTCCGACCTCCACCAGGCTTCGCGCGAAGGCGGCCTCGTCTCGGGTCATGAAGGCCATCACGGTCGCGAGCAGCTTCTCGTGGAACGCCTTGGTCATGGTCTTCACCTGTCCGAAGTCCACGATGCAGATCTCGGGGCCCTCGGCCGTCAGGCGCGCCAGCACGTTCCCGGGGTGGGGATCGCTCTGGAAGACACCGTCCACGTACATCATCTTGACCCACGCCTCGATCACCCGGTCGAGCAGGGCTTCGCGGTCGAGCCTCGGATCCGCGAGGAGCGAGGGGTCGGTGATCTTCTTGCCCTCGAACCAGGTGGTGCAGATCACGTCGCGCCGCGTCAGCTCGCGGATCACACGCGGCACCGTCACACGCTCGAGGCCCGCGAGGTTGGCGTGGACGGTCTCGGTGAAGCGGGCCTCCTGCTCGTAGTCGAGCTCGAGCGTCAGGGCGCGCCGCATCTCGTCGAAGATCGGCCGCAGCCGGACCTGTGGCGCGAAGAGGTTGAAGAGCGGCAGCATCACGGAGAGGACGCCAAGATCCGTGGCGAGCTGAAGCTCCGCGTCCGGGTAGCGGATCTTCAGAGCGACCCTCTGACCGTCGACCAGGGTCGCTCGGTGGACCTGCCCGAAGCTGGCCGCCGCGCTGGCGTGCTCGTCGAGCGACGCAAACAGGCTCTGCGGCCTGCGACCCCCGTACGCTCGCGTCACGTGCGGCTCGATCTCCCGCCACGGGCAGGGCTCGACCTGGTCCTGGAGCGTGGCGAGCACCTCGATCCACCTCGGCGGCAGAAGATCGATGCGGGTGGAGAGGACCTGACCGACCTTGATCAAGCCCCCCCGCATCTCGACCGCCAGCCCTCGGAAGCGTCCGGCCCACCTCTCGTGAAGGCGCTCCCAACGCTCCGCCGGGATCGAGGCTCCGAAGCGCAGCGTGCGGACGACCGGCACGACGTAGGCCAGCCACATCGGGAAAAGGGTCCCGAAGACCAGGACCGAACGGCTGAGGACGAGCCAGATCCCGCGCATGGGCCCAAGCATGAAGAACGACGCTGCGGGGGCCAACCTGAACTCCTCGGCAGCCCGGCGGCAATCCCGTTGCCTCGCGTCGCGCCCGTGCCATCGTCGCCAACCCCGATGCTCCGACCGCTCCTCCTCGGTGTGTTCGTGCTCTCGGCATGGCTCGCGGCGCCGGCGAGCGCCGAGGCGCAGCGTGGGTCGGGGTCGGGCCCTCGGGTCCACGTCGTGCGGGAAGGGGACACGCTCGCGAGGATCGCGCGGCGCTACCACGCAGACCTCGAGGCCATCCGCGACGCGAACCGTCTGCGGGGTGACCGGGTGCGGGTGGGCCAAGAGCTCGTGGTCCCGCGAGAAGGCGAGGATCCTGGCCAGCTGCGCCAGGGGCGCGTCGCGCCCGCGGGACCGAGCCGGGAGCAGCGGCAGGCGACGGTCCGAGCGGGTCGCTTGGGCCTCGGCCGGGCGCGGGCGGCGCAGCAGCTTCTGTCACACCCGCCGGAGCGGAGCTGGGTGGTCGCGGCCGGAGCCGCCGGGCGGCGCATGCCGGGCACGCTCGAGATGCCAGTCCGTGGCGGTCGCTTCATCCGAGGTTGGGGCAGCGGTACGGCCGGCTACCACCTCGCCGTCGACATCCGCGGCCCGAGCGGGACACCCATCCGCGCCGCGGAGCGTGGGATCGTGGCGTACGCAGGCGACGAGATCTCGGGCTACGGGAATTTCGTCATGATCCAGCATCCCAACGGGTGGGTCACGGCCTACGCCCACAACCGGGACCTCACGGTCGTCCCCGGGCAAGCGGTGCGGCGCGGGCAGATCGTCGCGCACCTCGGCAACACTGGCACGAGCCACGGGCCGCACCTCCACTTCATGCTCATTCGCGATGGCGAGCACTGCGATCCGGCACCGCTCTTCCGCCCGCACATCGGCCCGCGGACCCGCGCCCTCGAGTGGCGCCGCGGCCGACGTCCCCCCGATGGAGTCCAGTGCCTTCCGCGTTCGGCGCGACCTCACCCGGAGTACGCAGCGCGTCGCGCAGAGGCTCGCCGTGCGAGAGAAGACGAGCCCGAAGTCGCCGGCGTCGGTGACCCCGACGACG
This sequence comes from Deltaproteobacteria bacterium, assembly GCA_046342295.1. Taxonomy (GTDB): domain Bacteria; phylum Myxococcota_A; class Polyangia; order Polyangiales; family Sandaracinaceae; genus JAFLCL01. The sequence goes on from JBKDQC010000744.1 coordinate 9,062, forward strand.
ACCTCCCGGAGACGGACCACGCGCACGAGTCGGGTGAGGCGGACGAGGCCGCGGCCCCGTGAGCGACCGAGAGCTGACGCTCCCCTCGTCGGACACGCATGCGGCGCGCCGACACCTCGGGGCGGCGCTCGTTCGTCTCGTCCATGATCTGCAGAGGGCGCCGCTTCCGAGTGAGCCCATCGCCGCCGCCGACGCCCGAGCCGTGCTCGCGCTGGTCGGCCCTCTCAGCCGCGCGCAGCCCGGGGTCGTCTGGGCGGCGCTGCGACGTCCCTCGGTCTACACCCACCTGCGGCTGGCGGCCGACCGACATCCGGACCCTGCGGTGCTCCTCACGGGGTTGACCACGTTCGCGGCCGAGCTGGCCGCGAGCGGAGCGTTGGGCGAGCCGCTCGTGATCCAGCGACCTCCGCCGCGCCTTCTCCTCCGCTCTCGCCTCGAAGAGGTCCGACCGAGCCCGGAGGCTCCTCTGCGGCTCGAGAGGAGCGGGGCTCTGCTCCAGCGAGGATCCCCGTGCCCGCGCCGCGCGGGCTTTCTCCCCATCTCCCACGGCCTCGCCCTGGCGCTCGCGGACGACAACCCCCTCGCCTCCGTGGAGGCCCACCCGGACAAGAGCGGCAGCGGCCTCGACCTCGGCGAGGCGCCGGCCGAGCGCTGGCTCGCCTCCCTCGAGGCGAGTCTGGCGATGGTCGAACGCGCCTTGCCGGAGCTGCGGGAGGAGCTCGAGCTGGTTCTCTCCACGATCGTGCCCGTCGGTACCCACGACCAGCGACACCTGTCGGCCTCCTACCGAGAGGCGCTCGGTACCATCTACTTGAGCCTCCATCCGCAGGTCCTCACGATGGCGGAGGCGGTCGTGCACGAGGCGCAGCACAACAAGCTCCACGCCGTGCTCATGGAGGATCCGCTCCTCCAGAACGGTCCCGACGAGCGATACCCCTCTCCGGTCCGACCCGACCCGCGGCCGCTGCTCGGGGTGTTGTTGGCGGCGCATGCGTTCGTCCCCGTGGCGCTGCTCCACCGGTCGCTCCAGCGCCTCGGCGACCCGGCGGTCTCCGCCCCGCCCGCCCGGGCGCGGCTGGCGGCGATCGTCACGGGCAACGCCGAAGGCCTCGCGCTGCTCGAGAGATACGGTCGCCCGACCCCGCTCGGAGCCGCGTTGTTGCGCGGGCTGCGGGAGCTCCACGAGGAGTGTGCGTCCTCGGGCTGACGCCATGCGGCCACGGCTGCGAGCACGTGGCCCTCGGAGGGATCGAGTCGGGTGCCACGGGCTCGAATCGGCGGGAGGGAGGCTCTCGCCGATTCACTCGGCGAGAGGGAGGGGCTGCGGCCAGACCCTCCGGCAAGAAACGTCAGAGCATGAGTCAATCCAAGTGACTCATGCTCTGAGCCATCCCCCGGGCCTGCTCTCAATCCGCCGGGGCCGCACGGCGAG
>JBKDQC010000745.1:0-2626 GCA_046342295.1 Deltaproteobacteria bacterium
ACTCGGTCGTGCCGAGGTGCCCCGCGCCTTCTGGAACGTCGACGACGAAGCGGTACCGGCCGAGGGGCAGCGCCAGACGGTCGGCGAGGCTCGTCAGTCCCGCTTGTCCGAGCGCCGGCACCGTCTGCCACTGCACCGTCCAGTAGTGAACGCGCGGAGGGGATCCCGGAGCGGGCGAGGGCTGGGGGTCGGGTGTCCACGTGAGGACGAAGTCACCGTCTTCGACCGCTCGCCCCGAGGCGCGCACGAGGGGCTCCCAGACGCCATCGGCCTGGCGCTCGATCCGAACGCGCGGCGTGCCGTGGAGCGGGTGTCCCCCGATCCAGGTGAAGTAGACGTTCTCGAGCCTCCGCACGGTCGCGCCCTCCGCGAGCTGGGCGGGCGTGGCTGCGCCCGCTTGGGTCGCGAGGTACGCGGGAGAGCGCGCGGGAATCGTTCCCGGCTGCACGCCCGGAGCCATCGACTCGTCGGCGACGAAGTCCTCCACGGGGCTCGGGACGGCGACCCGTGTCTGGCCCGCGTAGGAGTTCTCTCGTTCGTTCGAGAGCGCGGCAGGGAGAAGGCCGAGCGCCCGCTCCATGAGCATCTCCCCGTCGAGCGGGCCCCAGAAGGTGATCGACGGCTCGTACCCGTTCGAGAGCCAATCTTCCGCCGTCATGATGTAGCCGTTGTTGTCCTGGGCATAGCCGAGGACCAGGTAACGCTCGTCGGTGAGGTCCGGGTCGAGCTCCCGGGCAAGCGTGCGCATTCGATCGACGAGCAAGGTCACCGGCTCTCCCGGCAAGGTGCTGATCACGTAGCGTCCGAAGGCTCCTTCCGCCTCGAGCCGCAGCGCGCTGACCGTCGTGCGGGTGGTGTCGCACACGGGCGTCGTCCCGAGCTCGACGCTCAGCGCCGTCTCGAAGAAGGTGATGAAGCGAGGCACGAGCTGGTTACAGCTCGAGTACGACTCGTCCATGTCCTGCGTGTTCGGCATCTGCGCGGGGCCACGCGGACCGAAGAAGGCCGTACCGCCCTCGGCGCCACAGAGCGCGGCGCCGAAGGGCGCGTTGAACTCGTCGATCGGCGAGAGCAGCTCCGTCCGCTCGGCATTCGCCCAGACCCTCCGGTCCGCCGGCCTGCGGCCGTCGAAAGGCGCGTAACGCAGCGCCCCGCCGCGCACGGTGAAGTTCTCCCAGTTCGGGCCTCGTTCGATGGAGCTCGAGACGGCCTCGAGCGAGAGCGTGTCCGCCATGGTCTCGCCTGCCGCTTCGTACGCCGCCATGATCTCATCACGCGCCGCCCAGCCGATGGTCTCGGCCTTCGCGAAATCCTGGCAGAACGGGCGCATCTCGCGGTCTCCACAGTCGGTCGAGTCGATCCCGGCTGGAGACACATCACCACCTGCGCCCTGGAGATGCATGACCGCGACGGGACCGAGGGGCGAGTCGGCGGCGCGCGGAAATTCTTCCTCGAGGACCCGCTCCAGGCCGCCGGTGGAGTCCGTCGAGGCGATGACGTTGTCTGCGTCGAGCAGCGTCCCGTGCATGCCGAACATGGGGAGCATCGCGATCGGCTCCCCCTCGGAGGTGTCGACCCGGATGACGTAGAGGTGGCTGTCCTTCTCCGGTCCGCCCGCGAAGCGATCGTTCTCCGCACGCCGATCCCGGGACACATGGTTCTCAGGGTCGAAGTCGTCGTCGAGCGCGATGCCGATGCGCGCGGGCACGCGCGCGGCGAGGGCGCGCTGGGCGACGCCGACGATGTCGTCGACCATCCTGTCGAAGACGAGCCGTCGGAAGGACGAGAAGCCCACCTGGAGCGCGGCGTGGCCGTGGTAGTTGGCCCAGGCGTTGTGGGAGTGGCTCGTGGCGATGATGACTTTGCCCGCGAACTCCGGACCGAGCTCGCGCTCCACCTCGTGCACGAGGCCCTGGTAGGCGACGCCGAGGTCGGCCTTGATCACGAGGACGGTCTCGTCGTCGCCGGTCTCGGCGGTGCTCTGCCCGGTGCTGAGGGCCAGCGCACGGATGCGCGGTCGGGTCTCGACGCCGACCGAGGTCGCGAAGGCTCCAGCCACGGGCTCGCGCCGTGCATCGAAGAAGCCCTGGCCACCGATGCTCTCCGCCCGCGCGGTGAAGGCCCCGAGCGTCGCGGAGACGGGCCCCGCGAAGAATCCCTCCGCGACGCCCGCGCTGAGCGGGCCCGCGGCGACCGTACCGCCGGCGCGGGCGGTCGGGGGCATCTCCTCGAAGTCGCAGTGGGCTGTCGACGCAGGCACTGGCGGCCCTGTGTCCGGTCCCGCGTCCGGTCCGGGACCCCGCGCATCCTCGCGGCCCGCATCGAGCGCGTCCGGTCCCGGGCAGCCCCCGAGCGAGAGACCGAACAACGCTGCGAGGACGAACCGGGAGCGCGGTCCGCCTGGACGAACCGGCGGTACCGATGCGAGGTACAAGCAAGGCGAACTGAGGACGCGCGGCATGGTGCCTCCAAGGCGCTCCATCCTACGCCCCTCGTCGAGATCGTGAAAAGGCGATCGAAATCCCCAGCACGTTTCGCTACCCTCCCTGTGCGATGCCTCTCGCATCCAACCTGAGCCGCACGGCGTTCGGCAGCACGGACGTAGGGCGACGACGCATCTCCAACG
>JBKDQC010000746.1:0-3777 GCA_046342295.1 Deltaproteobacteria bacterium
GCCTCGGCCTCGGCCTCGAGCCACGTGAGCACGGCCGCCGCTTCCGCGCTCCGGAGCGCAGGGCCCGCGTGCTCACCCTTCACCAGCAGACGAGAGGTGCGCGGGCTCTCGAGGTCGATGAGCGCGGGATACGCGTGGAGCGTCGTGCGCACGTCGGGGTCGGGGCGGAGAAAGTCCGGTGCGCTGCGGCCGGCGCCGTGGCAGCCACCGCAACGAAGCACGAGCGTCGACTCGACCTCGTCCTCGAAGAACGCGACCGGGTCGACCTCCTCGGGGACGACGACCGCGTCCGACATCGGGCCCGCGTCCGACATCGCGCCCGAGCCCATCGACAGCAGGTTCGCCCGGCAACCCGCGGTCGACGCCCCGAGCAGCGATGCCCCGAGCAGCGACGCGCCGAGCGTCAGGACCACCGGCTGGGCAGAGCGCGCTCGGACGGCTGCGTTCGCGATGCGGGTGGGGGCCGTGGTCTTCATGCGTGGATGGGTTTGCAGCCTGCATGCCAGCCCGCCGGAGCGACGCTTCCCGCGTGAAACCGCGGATTTTCCGCGCGGTTCGCGAGAGTGGGAACAGGAGACTCCAGGGCAACCGCGGTCTCACCTCGGTCTGGGGTTCCCGCCCGCTGGGGCGCTGTGGTCTCGAGTCTCCGCACCGCGTCAGCGCCCCTCGGGACAGGCCGCGGGGAGAAAACGGGTAGGTGATTTCTGCGCGGGCCCGTAGGGTCGCGCGATGGCACCGCTCGATCCCGAAGCCGGCAAGCGCCCCCCATCCAGAGACAGGCTCTATCTCTTCGTCCTCGCGGGCATCACGCTCGGCGCGCTCCTGGGCTGGCTCGCTCCGGATCGCGCCCAGGAGATGAAGCCGCTCGGAGACGTGTTCGTGCGGGCGCTCAAGATGTTGATCGCGCCCATCGTCTTCACCGCCGTGGCCTCGGGCATCGCGAGCGCCGGAGATCTCGGGCGCGTCGGGCGTGTCGGCCTCAAGGCGCTCCTCTACTTCGAGGTGATGACGACGCTGGCGCTTCTCATCGGGCTCGCCGTGGTCCACGTGCTCCAGCCGGGCGCAGGGATCCACGCGGACGCTGCGGCGATGGACACCTCGCAGCTCGTGGCGACGACGCACGGACGCGAGGCGCAGACCTTCGCACAGCACCTCGTGGGCATCGTCCCCCAGAGCTTCCTCGGGGCGTTCGTCGGCGAGGAGGTCTTGCCGGTGCTCTTCCTCGCGTGCCTCTTCGGCGCAGCGCTCGCGGGCATGGGCGAGCGGGGCAAGCCCGCGCTGGCCGCGCTCGAGCAGGTGGGCTTCGTCTTCTTCAAGGTGCTCGGCCTCGTGATGCGGGCCGCGCCGCTCGGCGCGTTCGGAGCGATGGCCTACACCGTCGGTCACTTCGGCATCGCGAGCCTGGGCCACCTCCTCGGGCTCATGGCCGGCTTCTACGCGACGGCCGTCCTCTTCGTCGTGGTCGGGCTCGGCAGCGTCTGCGCGCTCGTGGGGATCCGCCTCGTGTCTCTGCTGCGCTACCTGAAGGATGAGCTCTTGATCGTGCTCGGGACGTCCTCGAGCGAGTCGGTCCTGCCTCGCCTCATGGACAAGATGACCGCCCTCGGGTGCGCGCCGGAGATCGTCCGCCTGGTCATCCCGACCGGCTACTCCTTCAACCTCGACGGCACCTCGATCTACCTGACGATGGCGGCCCTCTTCGTCGCGCAGGCGCTCGACGTGGAGCTCTCGCTCGGAGACGAGCTCCAGCTGCTCGGCGTGCTCTTGCTCACGAGCAAGGGCGCGGCGGCGGTCTCGGGCGGCGGCTTCGTGACGCTCGCAGCGACCCTTCAGAGCACGGGCACGATCCCCGTCGCCGGGCTCTCGCTCTTGCTCGGGGTCGATCGCTTCATGTCGGAGGCGCGGGCGCTCACGAACATGATCGGCAACGCGGTCGCGACGCTGGTCGTTGCGAAGTGGGAAGGGCAGCTCGACCTCGAGACGGCGCGCCGCCTCCTCGGCGACGGTCCCGCCCTCCCAGGCGCAGCGGATTCTTCTCCGCAGTGAGAAGGCCCGCGAGGTTCGAGCGCAGGCTCCTCGCGATTCCTTGCGGGGCCCGCCGCAAGCCCGCGGGCAGGCTCACATCCGGATGTCGAATGCGTATCCGACCTGGAGGCCGAGGTAGATCCGGCTCGGCCGGAAGCCACCGGCGGCGCAGGTCGTGGGCGCGCCGTCGCCACCCGCGATGACGTCTCAACGGTCAGCCGCGTTCGTGAGCTCCTGGTCGACGCCCGCGACCAGGCCGAGGTAGAGGCCGAAGTCGAAGCGGTACTGCAGGCCCACATCCGCGTACATGCCCGCGCCGAACTCCCAGCGGCGACGAACGGTGTAGCTCGTGTTCGAGTCGCTCTGGCCCCGCGAGTCCCAGCTGAGCGGGCCGGCGTCGATGCCGATGCGGAGCTGGAGCGCGAAGTGGTCCTGCGGAAGCAGGATGCGGAGACCGCCCGCGACGCGCCCACCGTCCCGGCTCACACCACCGCCGACCTCGAACGCGAGCGCCTCGAGGGGGGAGATGACCAGCATGCCTCCGCCGACACCGAGCGGACCATCGATGTGTCCCTGGAGCTCCAACGCGAGCAGCCGACCCCAGAGGCGCGCGCGGTCCGAGACCTCGGGCTCCGGATCTTCGGTCGCGCCTGGCTCGTCCGCGCGCGCGCCCGAGGCGGCCGAGGCGCCGAAGACCGCCAAGAGACAAGCGAGCGCCACCGCCCAGCGGGAGCTCGTCCAGGGATTGGAAACCGTGTTGCCCGAAACCGTCATCTCGTTCTCCGTTGCGCGCAGGCTGGCCGGCGCGGGCGCGGAGTTGAGCAAATCGGGGGCCAGTGGGCAAGGCTTGGAAATCCACGAAACTGAAGGGCTTGCCCGGAGGCGCCACACGGGGCCGTCAGGAACGTGACGTGCCGGAGCCTCGGTACCCATGGGTGCCCACCTCGAATCGGCTCGGCTCCCTGCGGCGTCCGCCGACGCAGGGACATCCCCGCAAGCGCATCCCGAGCGGTCGCGTGCCGTGCCGTGCGCGGTCGCGCTCGGCGACGAGAAGCACGGTTGCGGTGTTCGCAGCTGGTCGCGTCGGGTCGCGGAGCTGTCACGTGGAGCGTCCGCGGTGAGCGGCGCGGGATCGTCTTCCTGGGCCATCGGGTCCGACACGACGACGCCGAGGCCAGGCGCAGCGCGGCGAGGTGGGGCCACGTACGCGCGACCGACGAGCCTTCGCGATCCCCCGCGTCGCCTCGTGCTCTTGGGCGGTCTTCTCGATGGGCTTGTCGACGGTCGCGATGGAGCCGCGAACATGGAGCGCCTCGCGTGCGCCGGCGCGGATGACCTCGCGCGCCTGGCCAGACGCTCCTGACGCGCCGGGCGCGCGCCAACGTGGCGCTTTCTGCGAGTCGTTTGGCGTGACTTGCGAGCGCGTCGGGCCGCCCCGCGGGGAAACCTCGGGCTGCGTGTCGGTCCAACCTCGACCGGGCGCCGTCGCGCCCGCGCCACCCTGCTCGGCCCGCTCTTGAGAACCGGAGAACCGGATCATGCGCAGCACCGTGAACGCCCCGCCGCTCCTCATCGACGACATCGTCGAGCGCGCCTACGTGGACGCCGACGCGATGCGGACCTCCGCCGCCCTCGAGCCCGCCGCTCTCCGCGTCGAGCCAGACTCATCCGACGCACCTCGCGCGCGCGCGGCGCATCCACGAGGGCGCCTCGGACGTCCTGCGCCTGCTGATCATACGGGCCCTCTTGGAG
>JBKDQC010000747.1:0-48568 GCA_046342295.1 Deltaproteobacteria bacterium
CCACCACACGTCCCTCCGCGTCACGTCCGCGCAAGCGCGGATCCACGCCTCCGAGATCCGGCCCCTTCGGCAGCGCGATCTGCACCTGCGACGCGAGCCAGCGGTCGAGCGGACCGCGCGGGAGCCCGAGCCGCCGCAGCGCGCGGATCGCGTCGACGGCGCCACCCCGGTCGGCCCGGGGGGCGAGCGCACGCAGCAGCTCCTCGACGGTCCCTACCTGCGACTCGAGCACGGAGTGCGATCCGTCCGCGAGCGTCGTCAGGAACGCGTCCCCTTCGGCAAGCGTCACGCGCGGCACGACGAGCCACTCGTCCACGACCTGCGCCCATGCCGGGATGTTCGGGTGCGAGCGGAGGGCCTGCACGGCTGCGAGCTCCTCCGCCGCACGGCGCCCGCCGAGCGCGAGCGCCGTGACGCTCGCAGCCCCGAGAGTACCGTGCGCGACCCGCATCTCGCCCTCGGCCGTGGCGAGGCGGCGCTCCCCATGGAGGACGAGCGCGTCACCCGGCATCGGCCCGCTCACCGCCCTTCGTCGAGAAGCGGCGAGGACGGCTTGGCGAAGAAGAATCGGGCGAGGTCCTCCTCGCGACTGCGGGCATCGTGCTCGCCGAGGTCCATCAGCTGCCGCGCGAAATCGCCATCGAAGAGCAGGTAGCTCACGAGGTCGGCGTCGACCCCCTCGCCGATGTCGAGCAGACGAAGGAGCTGCTTTCCGAGGGCGCGCCCGAAGCGGGCCTTGTTCGAGCGCATGTGGTGCGCGGCGATCATCCCGATGTCTTCGGAAGGCGCGACGGCGAGGGCATGAAGGCGCTCGCGCGGCGCGCGGCCCTCCGTCACGGCCTTGGCGTTGAGGCGTGTGACGAAATCGTCGCCGTAGAGCGCGACTCCGTCGTCGAGCATCCTGTTGACGCGCTCGATCTCGTAGAAGTCGGCGTTCACGTGATCGAGGAGAAATGCGTTGAGCATCTTGCCGATCAGGAACGCGACGCCGGGGAAGACCCCGGGCTCGAACGCGGGCTTGGGAGTGGTGCCCGCGGACGTGAGCGCGACGACGAGCACGCGGCGCGCGCCGAGGTGGATCACCGGGGACATCGGCGTATTGAGCCGGAGACCTCCGTCGACGAAGAGCTCGCCGTGCACCGGCACGGGCGGAAAGAGCACGGGGATCGCCGCGGACGCGAGCACGTGCTGCGGACCGATCCGGTCGCCGCGGACTACCATCGAGGGCGGCAGCCGCGTCGGCAGCGGAACATCCGGCGCTCGATCGACGAAGACCCACGGGCGGCCCGTCGCGACGTGCGTCGCGCTGATCGTGAGCGCCCGGAGCCTGCCGCGCCTCAAGTTCCGTACGAGATCCGACCAGCGCATGTTGGTGGAGACCAGCTTGATCAGCGGGCTGACGTCGAGGATGCCCGCACCCTGCCTTCCACCGAAGAGAACGCGCGGGAGCTTGGTGGCCTGGCCCACGCCGAAGCTGATCACGCGGTCGAGCTCGAGCTCGCTCCAGAGCCTCACGAGACGTTCGACGCCGGCGATGGGGTCGTGAACGACCGAGGCCACGTACGCGCCGTTGATGGCTCCGACGCTGGTGCCCGACACGACGTCGACGCGCGGGGCGCCGTACCGGCGTGCGAAGTCTCCGAAGAGGTAGCGCAAGACACCGGCTTCGTACGCGCCGCGGGCGCCGCCTCCCGAGAAGACCATCCCGACAGGACCGGCGTGCACGGAAGCAGGAGGGATGGATGCATTCATGGATTTCACGGAGTCCGGGCTCGAACACGTCGCGAGCGACGCGGATCAGGAAGCCTCGAGCCGTCGAACGAGGCGAGCGACCGGGGTGTCGAGGTAGCGCTGGCGCAGTGAATCGTCGCGCACACGCACGAGCCGGCGTTCGAGCACGCTGCGTGCTCTGGACGCGGCCTCGCGCGCTCGATCTCGCTCACCTGCGTCGAGCAGCGCCTGCGCGCTGTGCGCGAGGATGCGCTCCGCGCGCTCGATCGAGCCGCGGGTCGTCACGTCCGCGACGACCCCCGTCGCGAGGCGAATCGCCTCCTCCTTGCGCTCGAGTCGTGCGAGGCAGCGCGACTGCACCGAGGCCGCGAGCAGCTCGTAGGCAAGCGTCGCGGCAGCGCGCGCGTGCGCGACACCCTCACGGGCCGTGGACTCGGCGCGCTCGATGTCGCCGCTCGCCATGAACCATTCGGCCCGGACGATGCGTTCGTGCGCGAGATCATACGCGTCGTCGAGGCGCTCCGCGATCCGGCGGGCCTCGTCGAGCAGCTCGGCCCCTCGCGCGAGGTCACCGACCAGCTCGGTCAAGAGCTCGGCGAGCGCCGAGAGGGTGTCGGCGCGGCCTCCGGCGTCGTCGGCGCGCTCGAAGACGAAGAGGGCACGCTCCATGAACTCGCGCGCACGCGCGGTGTCGCCGAGCTCGGCGTAGATCTGCCCGATGTTCGAGACCTTGCGGCCGACGTGGATGCGATCTCCCGCCTCGCGGTCGAGCACGACCGACGCGCGGATGCACGCGATCGCGTCCTCGAAGGCGCCCGTCGAGAGCAGCGAGACGCCGAGCGAGTTGAGCGCGTGGGCCTGATGGCCCTTGGCGCCGAGCCGCCGGAAGATCGCGATGCTCTCGGCGGAGGAGTCGATCGCCTCGGAGACCTCGCCTCTTCGCCACTTGATGGAGCTCCGGTTCGCGAGCGCGAGGCCGCGAGCGGCGAGGTGCTCGGGGTCGCTGCCGGCTCGGATGAGGGCGCGATCGAGCGCCTCGACGGCTCCCACCGTGTCTCCCTGATCGCGGCGCAGATGACCGAGCAGCCGCAGCGCCTCGATCTCCGACGCACGGTCACCCGACGAGATCGCGGCGTCGAGCGCCTTGCGCAGGAGCGCGTCGACACCGAGGCCTCGCCCCGCGTCGAGATCGTGCCGCGCGAGGCGCGCGCACGCGATCGCGATGAGCTTGGGATCCCGGTTGCGCTCGGCGATCACCCGCATCTGCTCGAGCTCGATGCGTTGCTCGCTGCGGAGCGAGAGGACCCGGAGGATCTGCTCGCGCACTTCGTGGATCTCGAAGCGCTCGGTCGAGCTCTCCGGCAGGAGCGCGAGCGCGCGGCCGAAGAAGCGCAGGGCATCGCGGTTGGAGTAGACGGAACGGGCGAGGAACCCTGCCTCTCGGTACGCGCGAGCCGAGAGCACGGATTCGCCCGCGAGCTCGAAGTGACGTGCGATGCGGGCAGGCGGTGGCTTGCTCGCGAGCGCGGCCAGGTACTGCGCGACGCGCTTGTGGAGCCGGCCGCGGTCCTCCGCGTCGATCGTCTCGTAGGCGACCTGACGCACGATCACGGAGGGGAACGCGAGGCTTCCACCCGGGCGACGGACGACGAGACCTCGCTCCTCGAGGGCCCGGAGCGACTCACTCGCGTCCAGGCCCATCAGCTGGCTCACCTCGACCGGCGAGACGCCCGCCCCGACGACGGCCAGCCATCGGAGCGTCGTTCGTTCTCGGTCGGCGAGCTCTCCGATCCTTGCCGCGATGACGTCCTCGAGGGTCGAGGGCAGCGTGAACGCGGCGCCCGAACGACGCACGATGCGGCGCTCGGGGCCCTCCTCGAAGCGCAGCACGCCGCGCTCGAGCAGCGCATCGAGCAATTCCTTGAGGAAGAAGGGGTTTCCGCCTGCGCGGTGGATGATGGCTGTGTGGACGTCGGGGGGCACGTGCGCGCCGCCGAGGTGCGCCTCGACGAGCGCGCGCCGGTCGTCGTCCGCGAGCTCCTCGAGATCGATGCGGAGCAGACCTCGGAGCACGGGATCGATCTGTGCGTCCGGGCGCGCACACACGACGACGAGCAGCGGCGCCGGGATCGGCTGCAAGAAGAGCCGCGCCAGCATCTCCGCCGTAGGCGCGTCCGCGAACTGAACCGAGTCGATCCAGAGCACGGTCGGCGACTTCTGTGCGAGGCCCGTGAGGAAGTCTCGCACGGCCTGCACCAGCCGCTGGCTGCGATCGCCGACCTCGGTGGCTCTCTTGTCGGGGGCGATGATCGCCTCGAAGGCCTCGATCGCGGCCTCGCGCCGCTCCGGAGACCGGATCACACGCCGCACCTGCTCGCGCACACGCTGCTTCGCGAGCTCGGGGGCCGCGTCTTCCTCGAGGCTCCAGGCCTCGCGCAAGAGATCGTTCAGCGCCGCGTAGGGCACCTCCTGCGCGCCGAACGGGCAGTCGACCTGGATGAGCACGGGGTCGGGCCGAAAGCGGCTCATCGCCGCAGCCACGAGCGCGGTCTTGCCGACTCCGATCTCGCCGACGACCGAGAGGTAGAGGCTCCTACCCTGGGAGACGACCTCCTCGTAGCTCTCGACGAGCGCCTGGATCTCGCCCGAGCGGCCGACGAGACCGACCTGGCTGGCGAGCTGCGCGGACTCCCTCGCTCGGTCCTCGCGCGTGCGCGCTCCGCGGAGCCGGTACGCTCGGAGGCTGCGCGGCCCCTCGGGGCTGGGCACCGTGACCGAGCGCGTATCGTCGTCTTCGAAGGAGAAGACACGTCGCGCGAGTCGGTAGACCTCGCCGCTCGCGAGCACCTCGGAGGGCGTCGCCGCGGAGGCCAGCTCGCGCGCGACGTCGAAGACGTTGCCGATGGGCTCGAAGCGCGCGCGCAGGTTGCCTTGCCGGATGGTCGCGACGAGACCGCGCGAGAGGCCCATCGCGGCCGAGAGAGGTGCGATGGCGTCGGCGCTGAGGCCCTCGAGCGCGTCGAGGACGTCGAGCGAGAGCCGCGAGGCGTGGAGCGGATCGTCGGCGGATGCGCGCCCGATGCCGAGGACGAAGCGGAACGCGAGCTTCTCGGGCCCCTCCGGCCATTCGATCACCGCGTCGTACTTGAACGCGATGTCCTCGAGGACCCGCATCGCCTGCGACGCGGAGGCGACGCCCGTCCGCTCGCCGCCGCTCTCGGTGCCGGCGCCGAGGTCGCGCAGGCGCCCGGACACGACGACGACGTTGCGACGCTCGCGCAGCTCGCGCCCGACCGGAGGCGGCAGACCGCTCGCGTGAGAGAGCATCGTGGCCTGCGCCGCGATCTCGCCCGACGCGCGCGCGCCGGCGTCCTCGGCCTGGGTGACTTCTCTGGGTGCGACGTCGGCGAGGAACGCCTCGATCTGCGCGGCGTCGTGGAGCTCCTCCTGCGAATGGAGCCAGCGCGAGATCGCGCCCGCGAGCGATCGACACGTCTGGTAGCGCTCCTCGCGATCGGACGCCATCGCCTTGGTCGCGATCGCGTCGAGCTCCTCGGGCACGTACGGGTCGGCCGCGCGGGGCTGCGTGATCCGCCCGTCGCGCACCTGCTCGAGGATCTCCATCCCCTGCAGCCCGGGGTACATCGTCCGGTTCATGAGCAGCTCGGCGAAGAGCACTCCGAGGGAGTAGACGTCGCTGCGGCGGTCCACGCGCTGACCGCGCGCCTGCTCCGGCGACATGTAGCTGAACTTGCCCTTGATGACGCCGGTCTCCTCCGAGATCATCCGGGCGCGCGCGATGCCGAAGTCGGCGATCTTCACGGCGCCGTCGTAGGAGACGAGGACGTTCTGCGGCGAGACGTCGCGGTGCACGATCTCCATCGCAGTGCCGGATTCGTCCTTGCGGTTGTGCGCGTAGTCGAGCCCCTTGGCGATCTCCATGACGAGGAGCGCCGCGACGGCGTAGGGCATGCGCCGACCGCGTCGCCTCGCGGCCGAGAGCATGCGACCGAGGTCGAGCCCGTCCACGAACTCCATCGCGAGTAGGAACTCGTCCTTGACCTGCTCGAACGCGTACACCTGCACGATGTTCGGGTGGTTGAGGCGCATCGCGAGCTTGGCCTCGTCCACGAACATCGCGACGAATTTCGGGCTGCGGGCGAAGGTCGGCAGGATCCGCTTGACGACGAGCAGCTTCTCGATCGACTCGGCGCCGGTGAACTTCGCGAGGAAGACCTCGGCCATGCCTCCGGCGCCCAGACGCCGCACGACACGGTAGCGGCCGAGGGTGCTCGGCGGTGGATGGTTCGAAGCCGTCACGGAAAGCTCACGACTCTAGCCGAGCGCGCGACGGTCGCGCGACATCGTTCGTGCCCGTCGCGACCGGTGCGGGGGCTCGTCACGCCACGAAGCCCTTCCACTTGCGCATGTAGCCCACGAATCCCTCGGAGAGACCTTCGTGCACGAGGTGCTCGGCGGTGACGGGCGCGTGCGCGAGCTCGCGACCCCCGGCGACGCGCGCGGGCCAGTCGGAGTTCGCGATCGCGGCGCGTCCGAGCGCGACCGCGTCGGCGCCGTGCTCGAGCTGCGCCTGCGCGTCCTCGCGCGTCCAGATCCCGCCGGCCGCGACGATCGCGACGTTCGGCCCCACGGCTCGCCGGAAGAGCGGCGTCGCGTGCGTGTCGGGGCGCTTCTTCGTCACCTGGCTCGATCGCCAGAGCGAGAGATGCAAGACCTCCATGCCGTCCTCGACGAGCCAGCGTGCGAGCTGGACGGTCTCGTCGAGGTCGATGCCCTTGGCCTGGCCGAAGTCTTCGGGGGAGAGGCGGAGCGCGAGCACGACGGAGGGCGCGGCCTCGCGGACGGCGCGCGTGACCTCGCGGACGAGGCGGCAGCGGTTCTCGAACGAGCCCCCCCAGCGATCCGTGCGCTGGTTGTACACGGTGCTCTGGAACTGAGAGAGCAGGTAGCCGTGCGCGCCGTGGAGCTCGACGGAGTCGAAGCCGGCGTCGGCGCAGCGCCTGGCCGCACGGGCGAAGTCGCCGATCACACGCGCGAGATCCTCCTCGGAGCAAGCGCGCGGCGTGGCGTTGCCCGCTTCCTCGTACGCGCTCGCGCTGATCGTCGCGAGGCCGCTCACGGTCGGGTCCGCGCGCAAGCCGCCGTGGAAGAGCTGGACGCTCGCGAGCGCCCCGCCCTCGTGGATGCGCGCCGCGAGCCGCCGGAGCCCAGCGGTCATCGCGTCGTCGTGAACACCCAGCTCGCCCGGCCACGCCTTGCCGTCCTCTGAGACGTGCGCAGCGCAGGTCTCGACGAGGCCGAAGCCCCCGTCGCTTCGCATCCCGAGGAAGCGCTGCTCGGCCTCCGAGCAGGTGCCATCGGGGTGGCTCTGCATGTTCGTCAGCGGTGCCAGCCACACGCGGTTGCGCGCGATCACGCCAGGTCGGAGCACGAGGGGCGAGAAGAGTTCCGTCATCGGCGCGCATGGTACGCGGGCCCGCGAGATCCGGAAGGCTGCAGGCGACGCCCGCTTGACGCGGCGCGGCCATTGTGAGAAGTGCGACTTCCAACTTTGGCTGGCCGCTTTCGCCCCGAACCCCCCGCCCTGGAGTGCCCGATGTCCCGCCTGCTTCGTTCCTTCGTGCGTGCCCCGCTCGCGCTGGCCGCGCTCGGCCTGCCTGCGCTCGCCGCGTGTGAGGGCGGCACCGATGTGCCGGATGCCTCGATGGCGCCCGCCGACGCGTACTTCCTGCCCGGCACCGATGCGTACGCGATGCCGGGGACCGACGCCTACACGATGCCGGGGACCGATGCAGCGATGACCGAGACCCCGGATGCCTTCGTGCCGGGTGACTCTGGAATGACGTCGCCCGGCGCCGATCCGTCGCGCGTCGGCGCGTACACCGTGTCGCGCTCGACCGCGATGGTGATGGCGGGGGGGCGCCGCACTCCGGTGACGGCGTTCGTCCCTGCGGTCCCGGCCGGTACGACAGTCCCGCTCGTGCTCTTCCTGCCGGGTTTCCAGCTCAATACCGACCAGTACTCGGGGAGCCTCGAGAGGCTCGCCTCGCACGGCTTCGTCGTGGTCGGCGCCAACCCCGCGGGCAGCCTGTTCTCGGTCAACCACGTGAACATGGCGGCGGATGGGCGGGCCGTGATCACCTGGGCGCTCTCGGAGGCTCCGTTCACACCGAGCGTGGACGCGACCCGCGTCGGCGTCGCCGGACACAGCCTCGGCGGCAAGCTCTCGACGCTGATCACGATGGACGACGACCGGATCGACGCGCTCTACGCGATCGACCCCGTCGATGGCGATCCGAGCCCGCTCGGCGGAGGTTCGCCCGACCGCCCCGATCTCGTACCCGCGCGCGGGGCGGAGATCACGGTCCCGGCGGGCTTCGCAGGCGAGACCACGAACGGCATGGGCGGCGGCGGCTTCGGAGCCATGCCGTGCGCGCCCTCGGCACAGAACTTCCAGCAGTTCTACTCGGCGGCGACGGCCGCGCCGTGGGCTGCGCAGTGGGATCTCACGGGCGCAGACCACATGGACTTCCTCGACGACCCCGCCTCGTGCGGCTTCACGTGCAGCGTCTGCCCCGACGGCCCCGCGGACGACGCCACGGTGCTCGCCGCCAACCGGACTCTCCTCACGGCGTTCTTCCGCCGTCACCTGGCCAGCGACGCCACGATGGACGCCTACCTCACGGGCACCTCGGTGCCCGGTGGCGTCGTCGTGATGCGACGGCCCTGATGTCGCGGCGCTCCCAGCGAAGAGCGCCGGCGTCGCCCGCGCGCGAGCGGGCGCTCGAATCGGCGCGCGACGTGTCGCCCTCGCACGAAGCGCACGGCGGCGCGGTGAAGATGTCCGTGCTCGCGCGCATGAGCGGCGTGCCGGCTGCGACCATCAAGCATTACGTCAACGAAGGACTGCTGCCCGAGCCGACCCGCACGAGCCGCAACATGGCGTACTACGACGTCGCGCTCGTACCGCGCATCCAGCGCATCAAGGAGATTCAGCGGACGCGCTTTCTCCCGCTCAAGGTGATCAAGGAGGTGCTCGACGAGTCCTCGCTTCCGAGCGCCGACGAGACCGTCACCGCCGCGATCGCGCGCACGATGGCGAGCGCCGCGCCGCGAGAGCGCCGCACCAAGGGCGAGCTCGTCGCGGCGGGCATGCCCGAGAAACAGCTCGCGTGGCTGCGGGGCGCAGGCCTCGTGAAGCCGTTGCCCGACGCAGACGACGAGAGCTACTCCGGCGACGACCTCGAGCTGCTCCGCGTGCTGGGCGCGTCGCGCAAGGCGGGCATCACCCCCGAGATGCTCCCGGTGACGATCCTCGGCGAGTATGCACAGGCCCTCGCGGCGCTCGTTCGGATCGAGCTGCGGCTCTTCCGGGAGGGCGTCATCCCGAGGGCGGACGGGAACCTCGGAGAGCTGACGGAGGCCGCGACCCTCCTCAGCGAGAAGCTCGTCGTGCTGCTGCGCCGCAAGATGCTCCTTCCCGTGCTCGAGGATCTCGTGGGCAGCGAAGCGTCCACGAGCCGCGCCGTCGAGGCGCCCTCGGGCCGGCAGGTCGTGCCGAAGCGCACCCCCAAGACGCGGCGGTGAGCGAGCGACCGAGGCGGCAAGACGTCAGAGCCCGTCCGCAATGGAGAGAGCGGCGATCGACGCGAGAGTCATGATCGGGAGCTGTGGGTTCACCCCGAGGTTGCCGGGGAACACGCTCGAGTCTGCGACGTAGAGGCCACGGACGGCGTGGTGCTGGAAGTCGGGTCCGACGACGGACCTGGAGCGCTCGGTCCCCATGCGCGTCGTCCCGAAGAGGTGCGTCATCGACATCGCGTACGCGCGCGGCGAGAGCGGCCCCTCACGCTCGAAACGAGCCATCGTCTCGCGGTCGCGCACGACCGCCGCGAACCCGGGTGTGCCCGGGTAGACCTCCTCGGCGCCCGCCGCGAGAAAGAGATCACCCATCACCCGAACTGCGCGTCTCGCCTTCTGCGTGTCGCCCGGCGCCAGCGAATAGAAGACCTGCGTCCTCGGGCCCAGAAGCCGGACATGCCCCTCGCCTTCGGCGCGAAGGGCGGTGCCCCACACCGCGAAATGGTCGAGGGCCGCGAGGCGCGGGGCCAGCGCGCTGCCGTACCCAGGGACCCGACTCGCGAGGATCGAGACATCGAACCCGAGGGCCTCGACCTTCAGGCCCTCCTCGCGCAGACCGGTGACCTCGTGGCCTTGCGTGGCGCCGCGGAAATTCGAGACCGGCTCGGGAAAACGCGCCGTGACCGAGACGCCGGGATGGGCGGAGAGGTGTCGCCCCACCGGCCCGTGGTCGATGCCGCTCCGGAGGAGCAGCGCGGGCGTGCCGATCGCGCTCGCAGCGAGCACCACACGCTTGGCGAACACGTCGAAACGAATGCCGGACGCGGCCGTCCCTGCGACCCCGATCGCGCGCGCACGGTCATGAAGGACGCGGTCGACGCGCATGCCCGTGAGGACTCGCGCGCCGTGATCGCGCGCGTCGACGAGCAGGCTCCGATCGACCGAGAGCTTGGCGCCGTGCGGACAGCCCTGGAGACATCGCCCGCTTCCGAGACATCCGCGTACGTTGCGCGCGATGGGCCGGCTCGCGATCCCGAGCCTCTCGGCCCCCGCCTCGAGGAGCAGGTTCTTCTTGCCGGCGACCGCGCGGTCGGTGTCGGAGATGCCCAGTCGCTCGACGAGCGCATCCTCGTGCGCGCGCAGACGACCGAGCTCGAAGACTGGACCGAGGCCCGGATCGGTCGCGAGCCAGCGCTCGAGAGTCTCCTCCGAGAAGCGCCAGCTGATCGCGCCATTCACGACGCTGGTGCCGCCGAGCGCAACGCCTTGCAGGAATGGCATCGGGCTCGTGCCGAGCGCCATGGACGTGCCCATCTCCCGGTAGAGCCCGGCCATCGCCTGCAGCCCAGACGCGGAGAAGTCCTGCGGTCGCGCCTCGTGACCCTCCTCGAGCACGACCACGTCGAGCCCCGCGAACGCAAGCGCACGCGCGACCGTGGCGCCCGCAGGGCCGCTGCCGACGACGACGACGTCACAGTCGTAAGAGCGCGGACGGTCGAGGGTCCGGCCGTCGAGATGCACGAGCCCGCTCGCGACGCGCGCTGTCGCGTCGCGCGGTGCGTCGACGTCCGCGCCCGTGCGCCTCCGAACCTCGGGATCCTCGTAGTACGCGAAGGTCGCGAGGATCTTGAGGGTCGAGAGGATCTGCCGCGTCACGTAGCGCTCGTCGGAAGCGAGCTGCTCGATCGCGCGCGCCCGGGCCTCGCGGTCGAGCGCATGAAAGGGCTTGCCGAAGCTCGGTACCGTCGCGAACGTCGCCGCGGTCACCATGGCGCGCAGCCCGGGCGCGAACTGCGGCCCGGGAGCCGAGTCGATGGCACGGTAGAAGCGCTCCGTGTCGACCGAGGCGAAGCTCGGCAGCCCGTGCCTCTCGACGGATCCGAGGATCGCCTCGAAGAGCGCCTCTGCCCAAGCGCGCTCGCGTGCGGGCAGCGCGGGCCGACCCTCGGTCCCCGCGATCATGACTGCCCCGGGAAGTTCCAGCCCTCGACGGAGGGCACGTGATCGATCCTGTGGTCGCGCTCGAGCGTGAAGTACGTCGGTGTCTCGATCGGGCGGCCCGCGACGACGAGGTAGCTCACGCCGAGGAGCGCATCGAAGTCGCCAGGGGTGAGGGCCACCAGCGGATCCTTCACGAGCCGCTGCGGCGGCGGATTGGGCGCGAGCGAGTAGTCGATCACGAGGCCGCGGTCGAAGCCCGGAGGCATCGGCACGCCCTCGGGCGCGATCACGCCGTAGGGCCACTCGGTCACGGGCACCCCGTGTCTGCGCTTGGGTCGGCTCGGGGCGTCGACGCCGTCTTGTTCGAGCCGCACGTTCCAGCCGAGGAGGCGACCGTCCGGGTGGCGCCAGAAGGTCTTCTGGAACGTCTTCCAGGTCGCGAGCTCGACCACGCGCGGCAAGCCGAGGCTCGTGCCGCGGTAGGCGTAGCCCTCGAGGCCCGCAGGGTCGACAGCATGACCTTCCACGACCCGGCGTCGGAGCTCGGCGCGGGATGCGGTCCGGAGGGAACGAGCGATCGCGATCGACATCGAGGCCGAGGGTACGCGACTTGGCGCTCGAGGTGCCCGTCGAGGTCACCGCGCAGACCAAGAGGTGGACAGCCGCGAGGGCGCTACCGCATTCTCACGTCCATGACGAAGTTCGACTCGCTGGCTCGTCGTGCCCGGGCCCTGCGCGCGGCACGCGCCGTGACCTTCTCGGCCTCGATCGCGGGGCTCGCCGCCTGCGGCGAAGCCACTCCCGCCGCGGACGCGGCCGCCGCGGCGGACTCCGGTCGTGACGCGGCTTCGTCGACCGAGGACGCTTGCGCCGCGTGCACCGACGTGGGCCCCGAGATCGATGCCGCGACCCCCCTCGATGCGGGGGCGGACGCCCCGTCCAGCACCGACGCGACGACCGACGCCTACCTCGCGGCCGAGGACGCGTTCGGGCTCGATGGCGGCTGCGGCCCCGCGTTCCCACCGACGGACCAGGCGTGCTGCGTGCTCGCCGGCGGATTCTGGGACGGCGCCTCGATGTCCTGCGCGGTCGCCGTCCCCGGTCCCTTCGTGCCGCCGTCGCTCGAGGCATGACGGCCCGGGCGCGGACGAGCGCGCTTCGGGCTGCACGGGTCGCTTGCGGTCTCGCCACCGTCTCCGCGACCGCTGCGTGCAGCCCGGGCCGCGACGCGAGCGACGCGGCGCGCGAGCCCGATGCGAGCCTCGACGCGCCGCTCGTGTTCTACGAAGACGACGCGTTCGTCGACGCACGCTTTGCCGGCGATGCAGCCTGTCGGGAGCTCGTCCCGCGCGACCGCGTGTGCTGCCTCCTCGGAGGAGGCGAGTGGTACGTCTACGACGGCGGCTTCGCCGAATGCTTCGTGGGCGTGCCCGGACCCTTCGTACCTCCCACGATGTCGTCCCGAGCGGGCGCCTCGCTCGAAGGAGCTTGTGAATGGGACTTCTCCGCCTCGACGTCGGGAGCTCTCCGCTCCGCACCGAGCACCAGCGCTTGCTCGAGAAAGCGCTCAAGCGCGGCGAGCCTGCCCCCGAGATCCCCGCGCAAGCGCGCCTCGAAGGCGGGTACTCGCCGCACGCGATCGCGATCGCGCGCGAGAGCTGGCGGGCGCGCGCCCTGCACGAGCACCAGAGCGCGTGTGTCTTCTCGCGCCTCCTCCCGCAGCTCATCGAGGCGGAGGCGAGCGTCGAGTACAAGACCGTCGTCCTGCGCGCGTCGATGGACGAGATCCACCACGCGACGCTGTGTCTGCAGCTCGTGCGCTACCTCGGCGGAACGCCCGAGATCGAAGGCGATCTCGAGACCGAGCCGCTGCCCGAGCACAAGGGCCGCACGCCGCGCGAGCGCGCGCTCCGCAACGTGATCTTCGCCTCGTGCCTGAGCGAGACCATCAGCGCCTCGCTCCTGGCCGAGGAGCGTGAGCTCGCCACCGAACCCCGGGTTCGTCGGGTGGTCGAGCAGCTCTCGGCCGACGAGATCCTCCACGCGAGGCTCGGCTGGTCGCTCCTCGGTGAATGGCTTCCGGCGCTCACCGACGACGAGCGCGCGGGCCTGGACCGTTACCTTCCACTCGCGCTCGGCACGATCGAACAGAAGATGCTCGCCGCGATGCCGATGCCGCCCCCCCTGCCCGCCGAGCTCCGCGCAGAGCTGTCGGCGATCGGCGTGGTGAACGCGCACGACGCACGCGAGATTCTCTACGCCGTGGTCGAAGACGTCATCGTCCCACGCTTCGAGGAGCTGGGCCTTCCGGGCAGGAGCTCATGGGCCGACAGGAGGAGCTCATGAGCGCAGCTGGCACGCCCGCGCCTTAGCGGACGCAGAGATCCGTCACGAGCTCTCGGTAGTACGGCAGCTCGTCTTCCCAGTACTCGCCGTCGAAGGGCCAGACCTGGTCGCCCTGCACCGCGACGATGGGCGCGGGCCGCTCGGGCTCGCTCGTGAGCTGGGCGCCGCTCTCGAGGGCGCGGCGCGTCACTGTGTCGAGCTCGAGCGCGATCGTGTCGATCTCGTTCGCGCGATCACGCAGGGCCCCGGTGACCCGCGCGAGCCGCTCGCGCACGAGGCGCCCGCCGAGCTCGACCGTGAACGAGCGCGCGAGCGCGAGCTCCTGCGCGATGCGCATGCCGAGCGAGCCCTCGCGGATCTCGCTCGGCGCGTGCGCGAGACGCTCGCCCTCCGCCTCGATCGCGCGCACCGAGACCACGAGCCGCGCGAGCTCGCGATCGTCGAGCGCGGCGCGCACGACCTCGCCCGCCTCTCCGCGGAGGGGGCTACGACCGGAACGAACGGACTCGAGCCATGCATACGCCATGTCCGTCTCCGCCAGAGAGCCCTCGAGCTGCTCGAGCTCCGCGAGCAGCGGATCGAAGCGCGCGTGGAAGTCGTCGACCGTATGGCGCGCCGCCTCGAAGCGGCAGTGCTCGAAGTAGATCGTCGCGCGCAGGACCTGCGCCTCGGGGTGTGGCCGCTCGCGGAGCTGCGGCGCGAGGAGACCGTGGATGTGGCCGAGCGCGCGCGGGCTGTCGTCGAGGACGTAGAGCGCCCAGGACTCCTCGAAGAACGCCTCGAGGCCTGCCTCGCCACCGAAGGGGATCTCCTGCCAGGTCTCGAGCGCGTCCTCGAGCAGCGCGACGCGGCGCGAGGCGCGCTCGCCCTGCCCCGGCCGCGCCGCGGTGTAGCGAACACGGGCGAGCGCGAGGCGCGCGAGGTCGCGGTAGCGATCGCGCTCGCCGCTACCCCCACCGGCAGTGCCCTGCGAGGCCGCGCGCACGGCCTCGAAGGCCGCAATCGCTTGCCGCGCGTGGCGGGCGCGCACGTGGCTCATGCCCTCGAGGTAGCGCGCGGGCACGTGGAAGCGATGGCCCGGCGGCACGCTCGCGAAGAGCACCGCGGCCTCCTCGAGCCCGCCCTCTTCGTAGCGCGCGCGGCCGAGGAGGTAGCGCAGCGTGCCGAGGTGGCGGGGCTCGGCGTCGAGGAGCTCGTTGGCGCGATAGTGACCAACGGTGCCGACGACGGCCCGGGGATCGGGCAGCCGCTCACCGAGGCGTGCGAGGAGCTCGAGCGTCGCGAGGCGAGCTCGGTGATCGGACCGCGTGGCGATCGCGTCCGCGACGCTCGCGGCAGTGATCACGTAGCCAAGCGTGAAGAGGCAGCGCGCGAGCGCGAGCTCGGCCTGCTCGACTCGCTCCGCCGCATCGCTCGTCTCGCCCTCGACGACGCGAGAGAGGAGCGGCGCGGCCTCGTCGCACTGATCGGCGGCCACGCGGCGCATCGCCGACGCATGAAGCGCCGAAGGCTCTGCCTCGACGACGCTGCTCGTGTCGGCCGATTTCGTGGTGGAAGCCGCCTCCACGTGGGACGCCACCGACAACGCTTCGCGGGGCGCTCGCAGCGCTTCGCGGGGCGCTCGCAGCGCTTCGCGGGGCGCTCGCAACGCCTCGCGGGGCGCTCGCAGCGCTTCGCGGGGCTCGTCACTGACCGCAAAGAGCGCGTCGGTTGCGACGAACGGCACGGCATCGCGCATCACCGCGAGGCTCATCGCATCGGAATCTCGGGCTCGCGGCTCTGCGTCGTCCGTTGCGGACACCGGCAGGTCGATCGCCGAAGTCTCGGTCCGTGCGGCGACCTCGCTCATCGCGAGCTGCTCGACCTCGTAGAGTACGAACACCACGCGCTTGTCCTCGTCGAGCTGCTCGAGGATCGCCATGGCCTGCGCGAGCTTGCGCGTGCGCTCGAGCTCGTCGTGCGGGCTCTGCGCGCCCGGCGCCTCGGCGACGCGCGCGTCGTCTCTCACCTCGCGCACCGCACGTCGCGCCGCGTCGCGTCGCGCAGAGAGCGCCTTGCGTACGCAGATCGCGTAGAGCCACGCGCGCTCTCGCGCGGCGGCGTCGTGCTCGAAGGGCGGCAGCCGGTCGTGCGCGAGGAGGAAGACCTCCTGGAGCACGTCCGAGAGCTCGTGATCGCGCACGCCCAGACACCGCAGCGTCCGGCCGACGTAGGGCGCGTGCTGGTCGAAGAGCCGCGCCACGACCGCGGCGCTCGGGCGCGGGCGCTCCTCAGCGCCCGCATCGGCGGTCGCGCCCCGGGAGAGCTGGAATGGAGTTCGAGCCTGCACGAGCTTCCGTTCCTCGACGCTGGCCTTTTTCTGATCCGATGTTGCCCGAGGCCGGGCCGACCGTCGCGGGGCGAGGGGCCCGGGCAGCAGCACAAGCTCGGATCTGTCCCCGGGGGTGCGCTCCGTGCGAGCATGCCGCGCACATGTTTGCCAAGACCCAGTGGTACTCGGAACGGATGAAGCGAAGCTCCACCCTCGTGCGGTGGGGCCACTTCGGGCAACCCGTGCTCGTCTTCCCCACCGCCGGCGGCGACGCCGAGGAGATCGAGCGCTGGAAGGTGATCCACGTACTGACGCCGCTCATCGAGGCGGGTCGCATCAAGGTCTACTCGTGCGACTCCGTCGGCGGGCAGGTCTGGTTCGGCAAGGAGGGCACGCCCCAGTACCGCATGTGGATGCAGCACCAGTTCCATCAATACGTGAAGCACGAGGTCGTGCCGGCGATCCGCAAGGACTGCCAGGACGAGTCGCTCAGGCTCTGGACGACCGGCGCCTCGATCGGCGCGTGGCACGCGGTCGCGGTCACGTGCCGCTTCCCCGACCTCTTCTCGCGCGCGCTCGGCATGAGCGGCACCTACAACCTCATGCGCTTCATCGAGACGGACCGAGCCACGGAGGAGTATTTCGTCAGCTCCCCGCTCCAGTTCGTCCCGACGCTCTCGGGCCCCCACCTCGAGGCGCTGCGCAAGTGCTTCATCCTCCTCGCCTCGGGCGATGGCCGTGCGGAGAACATGGGTGAGACCTGGGCGATGGCGAACGTGCTCGGGCGCCAGGGCATCCCGAACCGCGTGGACCCGTGGGGACCGGACTGGCACCACGACTGGCCCACCTGGCGCCAGATGCTCCCGAAGTACCTCGGAGAATGGACGGAGAGCCGCTGATGGAAGACACACGCGACCACAAGAAGGTCGAGGGCGAGCTCGCGGGCGAGGAGCGTCGGCGCTTCACACGCGCGATCCTCACGGACCTGCGCGCGCTCGAGCGGATGCTCGACGAAGGTCTTTTCGACGAGGGGCCGCCCCGCATCGGCGCGGAGCAGGAGATGTTCCTCATCGACGGCAACACCTACGAGCCCACCAAAGGCTCGCTCAAGATGCTCGAGGCGCTCGCCGACACGCACTTCACGACGGAGCTCGGCCTCTTCCAGCTCGAGATGAACGCGGACCCGCAGCCCTTCGAAGGCAAGGGCCTCTCCACGCTCGAGCACCAGATGCAGACGCTCTTCGAGCGGGTGCACGAGGTCGGTGATCGCCTCGGCATCCTGCCCGTCCTCGTCGGCATCCTGCCGACGATCCGCAAATCGGATCTCGGCCTCGACAACATGGTGCCTTCGCCGCGCTACCTCGCGCTCAACGCGGCCACGACCGCGATGCGGGGGGAGCACTACGATTTCTCGATCAAGGGCATCGACGAGCTCCAGGTCAAGCACGACTCCGTGATGGTCGAGGCATGCAACTCGAGCTTCCAGACGCACCTCCAGGTGGCGCCCGGCGACTTCGCGCGCATGTACAACCTGAGCCAGGCGCTCGTCGGGCCCGTGCTCGCCGCGGCGTGCAACTCACCGCTCCTCTTCGGCAAGCGCCTCTGGGCCGAGACGCGCATCGCGCTCTTCGAGCAAGCGGTCGACACGCGCAAGACCGGCACGCACCTCCGCGACACGAGCGCCCGCGTCTCGTTCGGCAACCGCTGGTGCCAGAGCGGCATCCTCGAGATCTACAAGGAAGACGTCGCGCGCTTCCGCTCGCTGGTCGGTACCGACCTCGACGAGGACGCGATCCAGGTGCTCGATCGCGGCGAGATCCCGCAGCTCAAGGCGCTGCGCCTCCACAACGGCACGGTCTATCGCTGGAACCGCGCCTGCTACGGCTACGACGCGAAGAAGCCGCACCTCCGCATCGAGATGCGTGTGATGCCGTCGGGCCCGACCGTGATCGACGAGATCGCGAACGCCGCGCTCTGGCTCGGTCTCATGAGCGAGCTCGGCGCGCGCATCGAGGACGTGCGCCACCACATGGAGTTCGAGCAGGCGCGCGCAAACCTGTACACCGCCGCACGGGACGGCATCGGCGCGCACATCCACTGGCTCGACGGCGTCGAGAAGCCCGCGCAGAAGCTGCTCCTCGACGATCTCCTGCCTGCGGCCGAGTCGGGCCTCAAGCGCGCCAAGGTCGCCGACGACGACATCGCTCGCTACCTCGCAGTCGTCGACAAGCGTGTGCGCACGATGCGCACGGGCTCGCGCTGGATGCTGCAGTCGCTCGCAGGCATGAAGGAGCGCGGCTCCGCCGGCGAGAAGCTCACGGCCGTGGTCGCCGCCACGGTGAAGCGGCAGAAGACCGGCCGCCCCGTGGCCGAGTGGGAGCGCGCGCGCCTCGACGAGGTGCCGAGCGCACGCTCGAGCTACCTCAAGGTCGGGCAGTACATGACGACCGACATCTTCACGGTGCAGCCGGACGATGCGGTGCAGCTGGTCGCGGACCTGATGGGCTGGGAGCGTGTGCGTCACGTACCGGTCGAGGACCGTGACGGCCGCCTCGTCGGCCTCGTGAGCTACCGCTCGATCCTGCGCTTCCTCAACAGTCTGCAGACCGGCGGCAAGAGGGTCGAAGGCAAGGACGCGTCGCTCACACCGGTCTCGGACGTGATGCGCCGCGACGTGCTCACCGTGACGCCCGACACCGAGACGCTCGACGCGATCCGGCTCATGCGGCGCTACCGCATCGGCTGCCTGCCGGTCGTGCAGGACGGCCACCTCGTCGCGATCCTCACGGAGGAAGACTTCATGGGGATCGCGAGCGACCTCCTCGAACAGTCCCTCTCGAGCCAGGCCAGTCAGCCCCCGCCGCCTCTGGTCGGCCAGGACGAGTAGCGGGCGCGTGGACGTCTCGCGCGAGCTCGGTCGGCTCCGCAGCGCGCGGCGCGGACCGACGTTGGTCGTGGTCGGCGGCCTCCACGGCAACGAGCCCGGCGGCGTGTTGGCAGCGGAGCGCGTGCTCGAGGCGTTGCGTGTCCACGCGCTGCCGCTCTCTGGCGAGCTCGTCGCGCTCGCGGGCAACGTGGGCGCGCTGCGAGAGCGGCGGCGCTACCTCGTGAAGCACCTCAACCGACAGTGGACCGAGGCCAAGGTCGCGGCCCTTCGCCAGAGCGGTGCGCGCGGCGATGACCCCGAGTACGCCGAGCAGCGAGCGCTGCTCGAGGCGATCGAGGATGCGATCGGACGGGCGCGCGGCCCCGTGTTCCTCGTCGACCTCCACACCACGAGCGCGGCCGGCCACCCGTTCGTGCTCTTTGGAGACACGCTCCCTCAGCGCGAGTTCGCGATCCAGCTCCCGCTCCCGGTGATCCTGGGCCTCGAGGAGCAGGTCGATGGCGTGTTGTCCGAGCACATGACCCGGCGCGGCGTGATCTCCGCGGCGGTCGAGGGCGGGCAACACGACGACCCTCGGGCCATCGACAACCTCGCCGCCGTGGTGTGGGTCGCGTTGAGCGGCGCCGGACTGCTCGCGCCCGCACACAACCCCGAGCTCGAGACCTCGCTCGCACGCCTCCGAGCCGCGCGAGGGTCTCTGCCGCGCGTCCTCGAGGTGCTCTCGCGGCATGCGATCGCGCCGGGCGACGTCTTCCGCATGGAGCCAGGCTTCTCGAACCTCACCGCCGTCCGCCGCGGTCGGCACCTCGCGATGCACACGCCGAAGGGTGGGGTCGTCGAGACCGTCCGAGCGCCGCACGACGGCTTCGTGATGCTCCCGCTCTACCAGAGTCAGGGGGAGGACGGCTTCTTCTGGGGCCGCGCCGTCTCGGAGCGACGCCTCCGCGCCTCACACGCGCTCCGGCGCATGCGCCTCGATCGGGTGCTGCACTGGCTCCCAGGCGTCTCGCGAGAGGGACGCGATCGAGATCGACTCCGCGTCGACACACGCATCGCGCACTTCTACCCGCTCGAGGTCTTCCACCTCTTCGGCTTCCGCAAGATCCGCCAAGAGGGCTCCATGCTGCTCGTCGAGCGCAGCAAGCACGGATGATCACTGCGCGAGCCAGCCACCATCGAGGTTCCAGGCGACGCCGCGCACCTGATCGCCCGCGTCGCTGCAGAGGAAGAGCACGAGGCGCGCGAGCTGGTCGGGCGTGACGAACTCTCCCGAGGGCTGCTTCTCGGCGACGAGCCGTTCCTTCGCGGACTCGCGGTCGGTGCCTTCGTGCTGCGCGCGCGCCTCGACCTGCGCCTCGACGAGCGGCGTGAGCACCCAGCCGGGGCAGATCGCGTTGCACGTCACGCGCGACTTCGCAGTCTCGAGCGCCGTGACCTTCGTGAGACCCACGAGGCCGTGCTTGGCCGCGACGTACGCGCTCTTGTTCGCCGACGCGACGAGGCCGTGCACCGACGCGACGTTCACGATGCGGCCCCAGTTCTTCGCGCGCATGCCTGGCAGCGCCAGGCGCGTCGTGTGGAACGCCGACGTGAGGTTGATCGCCACCACGTCGTCCCACTTCTCCACCGGGAACTCGTCGAGCGGCGCGACGTGCTGGATGCCCGCGTTGTTCACGAGCACGTCGATCTCGCCGATCTGGTCGCGCACGCGCGACATCATCGCCTCGATCTCGCTCGGCTTTCGCAGGTCCGCGCCGACGTAGACGACGCGCCCGCCGCGCGCGACGGAGCTCACCTCCGCCACCGCGGCGTCCACGTCGCCGAAGCCGTTGAGCGCGACGTTCGCGCCCGCCGCCGCGAGCGCCTTCGCGATCCCGAGGCCGATACCGCTCGTCGAGCCGGTCACGAGGGCCGACCGAGCCGAGAGGCTGTCCGTCGTCGTCATCATCGCTTTCGTTCCTGCACGTGTGGAGGGTTGGGCGAAACGCGGTCCGTCAGGCCGCGAGCTTCTGCGCGGCGCCCGCCTCGCGGATGAAGTCGCGCAGCAGGGGATAGGTGCTCTCGCGCCAGCGGTGGCCCGAGAAGACGCCGTAGTGGCCGCAGCCCGGCACCAGGAGATGACGTCGCCACGCGCTCGGGAAGCCGCCGCCCTTGATTCCCGTGCAGAGCCCGTGCGCCGCCTCGGTCTGCCCGCGCCCAGCCACGTCGTCGTGCTCGCCTTCGATCGTGAAGAGCGCGGTGCGCTCGATCGCGCGCGGCTCGACGCGGTGCCCCGCGACCTCGAAGCGCCCACGCGCGAGATCGAAGTCCTGGAACACGCGCTTCACCGTCTCGAGATAGTACGGCGCGTCCATGTCGAGCACGGCGTTGTACTCGTCGTAGAACTGCTCGTGGTGCGCACGGCCCTCTGCACCGCGCGCGCCGCGGAGCACGTCGCGCCAGTAGTTCCAATGCGATTCGAGGTGCCGCTCCGGGTTCATCGACACGAACGCGGTGAGCTGGAGGAAGCCCGGATACACACGTCGCCCTACACCGGCATGCCCACGCCCGACGCGGTGGATCATGTTCCGCTCGAACCAGGCGTACGAGCGCGTGGTCGCGAGCTCGTTGACCTTCGTGGGGCTCCGACGTGCATCGACGGGACCGCCCATGAGCGTGAGCGTGCGTGGCGTGGCCTCGCCGTCCTGCGCCAGCAGCGCGACGGCCGCGAGCACCGGCACCGTGGGCTGACAGACCGCGACGACGTGCAGCGCCGCCGCGCCGAGATGACGCACGTAGCGCTGCACCGTGTGCACGTAGTCGTCGAGGCCGAACGTGTCCTCGCTCAGCGGCACCTCGCGCGCATCGAGCCAGTCCGTCACGTAGACGTCGTGGTCGTGGAGGAGCGACTTCAGAGTGTCGCGCACGAGCGTCGCGTGGTGGCCCGAGAGGGGCGCGCACACGAGCACCTTGGGATCGGTCGCCAGCCGACCGAGCACGCGCTCCGAGGTGCTCGCACGCTCGAAGTGCACGAGCTGGCAGAACGCCTCCTTCACGACCACCTTCTCGCGCACGAGCACCCGCTCGCCGTGCGCCTCGACCTCGCCGAGCGCGAAGGCCGGCTTGTCGTAGCGGCGCGTCAGGCGGTGCAGGAGCGCGTGGTTCGCAGCGACCCAGCGCGCAGGCAGCGTCGAGGCGAGCGAGCTCTTGCTGTCCAGCAAGAGCTGTGCGGTGGCGCCCGAGTAGGCGGCCACGGGGTCCATCCAGAGGCGGTGCAGGTCGTGGAGCCGGTAGAGCACGCGCAGAGGATGAACAAGGAGGGAGAATTGTGCAACGCAGCAAAATCGAATTTTCATGACTCGCGTGTGGCGGATGAGCGCGAAGCCTCGTTCGTGCTGCGAAGCGGCGAAAAAGGCGCTGCACCGCAACATCGGCGCCCGGTCGCCTCGATCGCGCGTGCCGCAGGCAGCGTCCGCTTCGCGCGACGGTGCCGTCCTGCTAGGGTGCCGTCCCCTGCGCGCGAGCGTCGGGCAGAAAGCCGGACGAGGTCCGGTCGAGAGAACCCGAACCCGGAGGAATCGGTCGTGGCGCGCTTCATCGACGAGCTCAAGCGGACTCACTACTGCGGCTTGCTCCGGGAGAGCGACATCGACCGCGAGGTCGTGCTCTTCGGCTGGGTCCATGCGCGACGCGACCACGGCGGCTGCATCTTCGTCGACCTCCGCGACCGCGAGGGCGTCGCGCAGGTCATGTTCGACCCCCAGCTCGCTCCGCAGGCCTTCGCGGTCGGCGACCAGGCGCGCGGCGAGTGGGTCCTCGGCGTCCGAGGCAGGGTCCGCGACCGCGGCGCGATGCGGAACCCGAAGATGCCGACGGGCGCGATCGAGATCGTCGCGGCGGAGGCCATCGTCTTCAACAAGGCCGAGACGCCCATCTTTCCGATCGAGGACGACATCGACACGAGCGAGGAGAAGCGCCTCGAGCACCGTTACCTCGACCTCCGGCGCCCGCGCCTGCAGCGCAACGTGATGACGCGCTCGCGCATCTACCACCACACCCGCAACCACTTCGCCGACCACGGCTTCGTCGAGGTCGAGACACCGATCTTCGTGAAGTACACGCCCGGCGGCGCGCGCAACTTCCTCGTCCCCGCACGCTTGAACCCCGGCCTCTTCTACGCGCTCGCCGAGAGCCCGCAGCTCTTCAAGCAGCTGCTCATGGTCGCGGGCTTCGACCGCTACATCCAGATCGTGAAGTGCTTCCGCGACGAGGACCTCCGCGGCGACCGCCAGCCCGAGTTCACGCAGATCGACGTCGAGATGTCGTTCGTGAACCAGGACGACATCTTCGCGATCATCGAGAAGCTCGTGATCCGGCTCTGGAGGGAGCTGATCGGCATCGACCTCACCGAGCGCTACCCCTCGGTCCTCGGGCCCGACGGCATCGAACGGCATTTCCCGCGCATGAAGTTCGAGGAGTCGATGCGCCGCTTCGGCAACGACAAGCCGGACATGCGCTTCGCGCTCGAGCACGTCGAGCTCACCGAGGTCCTCGTCGCGCACGGCGGCGGTGGCATCCCGATGCTCGCGCCGATCGCAGAGAAGTTCGAGAACGGCACCTACCGCAGGGATCTGCCCGAGGAGATCTTCAAGGGCATCCGCGTCCCGGCCGAGCACGCATCGCACCTCTCGCGCACCGAGGTCGACAAGCTCGAGGCCTTCGTGAAGCAGATGGGTGCCAAGGGCCTCGCGCGCGCGAAGGTCGGCCCGAGCGGCGAGTGGCTCCAGTCGCCGATGGCCAAGAACGCGACGCCCGACTTCGTGAGAGCCGTCAACGAGGCCTGTGGCGCCAAGGAAGGAGACCTCCTCCTCTTCCAGTTCGGGCCCGAGGCGATGGTCCACACGGTGATGGCGAACCTGCGCCTGCACCTCGGCAAGAAGCTCGGCCTCATCCCCGAGGTCGGCGCAAAGTCGAGCACGCACCCCACGGGCGACTGGAACTTCCTCTGGGTCGTCGAGCCGCCGCTCTTCGAGCGCGGCGACGATGGGAAGAGCTGGGCCGCGGCGCACCACCCCTTCACGCGTCCGCACGACGGCTCGCTCGGTGATCTCGAGAAGGATCCCGGCAAGGTGCTCTGCTACCGCTACGACCTCGTGCTCAACGGGGTCGAGCTCGGCGGCGGCTCGGTGCGCCTTCACGACCCCGAGGTGCAGAAGCGTGTCTTCGCGGTGCTCGGCATCGACGACGCGACGGCGCAAGAGAAGTTCGGCTTCCTCCTCGACGGCCTCAAGCACGGCGCACCTCCGCATGGGGGCATCGCGCTCGGCCTCGACCGTCTGTGCATGCTGCTCACCGAGAGCGAGAGCCTGCGCGACGTGATCGCGTTCCCCAAGACAGGCAAGGGCTCGGACCTCATGACGGGCGCGCCGAACACGGTGCTCCCGGAGCAGCTCGCCGAGCTCAAGGTCCGCTCGCTCGTCGAAGGGTGAGCCGGCGCGGCTGGCCGGCGTGCCTGGCTCGGGAGCCGGGCGCGCTCCCCCGGTGCCCGAACGAGAAGAAAACGGGCTTGCACGACGTATAGGTCGACACTCCATGCGCCCGCTCGTCGTCTTGGCACACCTCCAAATCGGCCTCTTCCTCCTGCCGAGCGTGACCTCGTCGGGCGCCCACGCTCAGGGCCTGCCGGAGAACACCGCCCGAGCGCCCACGAGCGACTACGTCGTCGAAGGTGCCGGCCGCTCGCGGCTCGAGCTCGTGCGCGAGGAAGGCGCCGATGGACCCGAGGGGCTCGAAGTGCTCACGTCGGAGGGAGCGCTCGGGTGCCGGCTGCCGTGCGAGCTCGACGTACCGTTCGGGATGGTGAGGCTGGTCGCGCCCGGGCTCCGCCAGCAGTTCGACCTGCGGCTTCCCGTGGCCACGTTCCGCGTACGTGCGGGAGCGCCGACTCCATGGCTCGAGGCCCTGGGCGCCATCGTGGGCGGGCTCGCCGCAGGCGGAGGCGGCGGTGCAGTCGTGGTCAACCACGGAAGCGACGAGCAGCTCGGCTACGGTGTCGCGCTTCTCGTCGTGGGC
Organism: Deltaproteobacteria bacterium; assembly: GCA_046342295.1. Classification (GTDB taxonomy): domain Bacteria; phylum Myxococcota_A; class Polyangia; order Polyangiales; family Sandaracinaceae; genus JAFLCL01. The sequence goes on from JBKDQC010000747.1 coordinate 24,870, forward strand.
GCCCTGCTGCTCGGCGTGGGCATCGCGGCGCTCGTCCGGGGTCTCCTCGAGGAGAACGGTTCGGCAGAGCTCGACACCGTCGGGGTCGCACTTCGCGAGGGTGTCCTGCGCTTCTGAGGAGCTCGAGGGGCCGAGCGGTTCGTCCTCTGCGAAGCGTTGGGCCCCCGCCCGCTCCGCGCGCCGAAGCGCCCGAGCGTGGGGCCGTGCAGCGGAGGCTCGCGCGGTGGGCGTGCCCACGACTCGGTTCGCGTGAGGGCCCGTGCAGAAACAACCTGATCGGCTCGGCGTCGCGGCGCCCCGCCAGTGCTGACCGAGCGACGAGGAATGCTGGGGGTATTTCGAGGAGAGCGGGCGGCCCTGGCGGGGATGCCCCGGCGGCGAAACGGATAGGATATTTCTGCGCGGGCCCTTAGGCTCCGGCGCGATGACCAAGACCGTCGAGCTCTTCTACGACATCGCGTCCTCGTACTCGTACCTCGCGGCGACGCAGATCGACGCGCTCTCGGCGCGCGCGGGCGCCGAGGTGCGCTGGCGTCCGTTCTTGCTGGGCGGTGTGTTCAAGGCGACGGGCAACGAGATGCCCGCGCGGATTCCCAACAAGGCGCAGTGGTTGATCGGAGACACGATGCGCTGGGCAAAGAAGTACGGCGTCCCGTACGCGGTGCCGTCGCGCTTCCCCATGATCACGATCTCGACGCAGCGCGCGCTCGTCGCGACCGATCGCCTCGTGGGACAAGAGGCGCAGAAGAAGCTCGCCATCGCGCTCTTTCACGCGTACTGGGCCGAGGATCGGGATGTGTCCGACAAGGCGGTGATCGCCGAGGTCGCGGCGAGCGTCGGGCTCGACGCCAGCGCGCTCCTCGCCGCGCTCGACGCAGTCGAGACGAAGAACGCGCTGCGCGCGAACACCGACGAGGCCGTCTCGCGCGGCGCGTTCGGCGCGCCTGCGATGTTCTACGAGGGCGAGCTCTTCTGGGGCAACGATCGCCTCGGCCTGCTCGAGGACGCGCTCACGAACAACGGCTGACGAACCCGTGCTCCACGCCCACCCTCTCGCCATCACGCTCCTCGTCGCATCCGTGGCCCTCGGCGGGCTGACGGGCTGCGGCCCCGCCTCTGCGCCTCCCGACGCGGGCGCGGACGCCCCGGGCTGCGACAGCCCGTCCGCCTGCGCTCTGCCCGCGTGCGCGCGCGCTGCGTTCTGCACGGGCTGCGGTGGGGACTGCGGGCCCTGCGAGGCCAGCGACCGCGGTCGCTGCGTCGCCGCCCCCGAAGAGTCTCCGTGCCCCGGGGGCGCGTGCCACCGCGGTGCGTGCTGCACGGGCTGTTGGGACGGATCCGCCTGCGCAGCCGGCGACGAAGAGGCTGCGTGCGGACAGGACGGCCTCGCCTGCGAGGCGTGCGACGGCTTCTCTCGCTGCGAGGACGGTGGCTGCGCGCTCCCCATCGAGCGCGGGCTCATGGCTGGCGGTGACGTCACGTGCGACCTCCAGGACTCGGGCGCGCGCTGCTCCGGCTCGAACCGGCTCGGACAGCTCGGCCTCGGGACGGCCGAACCAGTCACGACGCCGAGCCTCGTCTCTCTCGAGCTCGGCGCGGCAGCGCGGGCGGACGCGGGGGACGGCTGCACGTGCTTCCTCGCCCGCGACGGCGTGCTCGGCTGCGTGGGCGCGAACAACTTCGGGCAGCTCGGCACGGGCGACACCTCGACCCGCGCCGTCGTGCGCCCCGTCGACGGTTCGGTGCGCTTCGCGCGCGTTGCCGTCGGAGCGACGCACGTGTGTGCGATCTCTCGATCCGCGCGGCTCTACTGCTGGGGAAACAACTTCTACGGACAGCTCGGCGTCGGAGACACGGGGCCCCGCCGCGCTCCCATGCTGGTCGGTCTCGAGGGCGTCTTCCGCGACGTCGCGGTCGGCGGCGATCACACCTGCGCGATCCGCGACGAAGGGGAGCTCCTCTGCTTCGGCAATGGCAACACCGGTCAGCTCGGAGACGGCGGCAACGCTCCCCGCTCGATCGCGGTGAGCGTCGGTGAGGGCTATGCGCAGCTCAGCGCTGCGTTCGGCACGACGTGCGCCGTTCGCCTCGACGGCGGGCTCGACTGCTGGGGCGGCAACCTGCATGGACAGCTCGGTGTCGGGGACACGATGCTTCGTCGCGTGCCGACGCGCGTCGGCGAGGGATACGTTCAAGTCGCGGTGGGCGCGGGCCACACGTGCGCCGCCCGGGCGGACGGTTCCGTCCTCTGCTTCGGGGAGAACGACGACGGTGAGCTCGGTCGAAGCGCGAGCGCAGACGCGCTCGAGCCCGTCGAAGTCGAGGGGCTGGCCGGCGTCGTCCGCGTCGAGGCGGGCGGCGATCACACGTGCGCGACGAGCTCGGACGGCTCGGGCCTCTGCTGGGGTGCGAACCGCTCCGGACAGCTCGGCAGCCCGAGCCCGGAGAGCCGCGCGGCGCCCGCTGCGTTTCCTTGATCGTCCTCGCCGCGCGGGCGCGATACCCTCCAATCATGTGCCGCTCCGCGCACTCTCTCGACCAGCTGGCTCGGGTCGTGCTCGCCGCTTCGCTCGCGGCCTGCGGTGAGACCGCGCCGACGACCGACGCTGCGACGAGCCCCGATGCCCGCCCGCGCCCGGACGACGCCGCGCTCTCCGACGCATTCGACCTGCCCCCTCCCGAGGTGACGATCGCGGGGCTCGGCGCGGTGCGTGGAGTCCGCGAGCAGGGCGCGCAGTCGTTCTACGCGATCCCCTACGCCGAGCCGCCGATCGGCGCGCTCCGCTGGCAATCTCCCGTTGCGCGAGGCCCGTGGGAGGGTGTCCTCGACGCGTCGGCGCCACCGCCCGCGTGCACGCAGCTCGCGCTCTCCTTCGGCGCGCTCGGGCAGGAAGACTGTCTCTACCTCAACGTGCACCGTCCCGACGCATCCCCGACGAACGCGCCCGTGATGGTGTGGATCCATGGGGGCGCCTTCGTGTTCGGAGAAGGCCTCCAGACCGACCGGGGAACCCGCGGCGACCTCATCGCCGCCGCGCACGGCGCCCTCGTCGTGAGCATGAACTACCGCCTCGGGCCCTTCGGCTTCTTCGTGAACGAGGCGACCGGCGCGAACGGCAACGCGGGCTTCGAGGACCAGATCCTCGCGCTCGAGTGGGTTCGCGATCACATCGCCGACTTCGGAGGAAACCCCGACGACGTGACCATCGTCGGCGAGTCCGCGGGCGGTCTGTCGGTGTGTTTGCACCTCGTCGCACCACGATCGCGAGGCCTCTTCCAGCGCGCGATCTCGCAGAGTGGCCTCTGCGACACGACGCTCTCGCTCGAGGCGGATCGCCTGGGCGTCGCCAACGGGCTCGTGACGGCGCTCGGCTGCGACACTGCGCCCGATCAAGCCACCTGTCTGCGGAGCGCTTCCGCCGAAGCAGTGCGCGATGCGAGCGGGCTCGACGGCGTGATCAGCACCCTCACGGCCCGGGTCCGGCCCTGGTGGCCATACGTCGATGGGTCGATCCTGCCGGAGCAGTTTCGTGATGCCGCGACCCGAGGGCGTACGGGCGAGGTGCCGGTGATCGTCGGATGGAACCGCGACGAGGGCACCCTCTTCGTGGACCTCGCCGAGCGAAGCGGCGCCACCGCCGACGAGGCCGCGTACCACGACCTCGCGGGCTCGCTCGCGGCGGCCTCGGGCCTCGAGCTCTCCGCGGTCGAGTCTCGGTATCCGCTCTCGGCGTATCCCGACCCAGGCGCAGCGATCGCCGCGATGCTGGGTCACCAGGCGCTCGCCTGCCCCTCTCGACGCGCCGCGCGCCTCCTCGCCGAGCACGGTCACCCCACCTACGTCTACCGGTTCGAGTATCCCGACGCGGCCTTTCAGCTCGTGGAGCGCACCGAGCGCGAGCTCGGCGCCTTTCACTTCAGCGAGATCCAGTTCGTGTTCGGTCGAGCAGCGCGGCTCGGGCGTCCTCGCTTCAACGCCGACGAGGCAGAGCTGTCCGCCGCGATGCAGGGGGCCTGGTTGCGCTTCGTCACGACCGGAGAGCCGGGCGGAGAGGCGCAGCCATGGCCGGCCTACGAGCCCGAGGACGACCGACACCTCGTCTTCGATCGAGCGACGCGGCTCGACGACGCTGCGGACGCCGAGGTCTGCGCGTTCTGGGCCTCGGCCACGTGAGCGAGCTCGCCGAGCGCTTGCGCCGTGTCCCGCAGCGCGGCGCGGTCGCGTGGATCGGGCTGCGCCCCGGTCATGACGAGCCCATGCAGCTCGTGGGGGAGGCACACGCGATCGAGGCCCGCGGCCTCGAAGGCGACCGCGCCAGCCGCGCCAGCCGCGGCGGCAAGCGACAGGTCACTCTGATCCAGGCGGAGCACTTGCCCGTGATCGGGGCGCTCCTCGGTGGCTCGAGCGTCGAGCCCGCGCTGTTGCGCCGCAACCTCGTCGTGCGCGGCGTGAACCTCGTCTCCTTGAAAGGGCTCGCGTTCCGGATCGGCGAGGAGGTGCTGCTCGTCGCGACCGGCCCGTGCGAGCCGTGCAGCAAGATGGACCGCGCGCTCGGTGAGGGCGGCTTCCACGCCATGCGTGGCCATGGCGGCATCACCGCCCGAGTCCTCCGCGGCGGCGTCGTGCGCATCGGCGATCCGGTGTGGGTCGACGACACCGTGAGCCTCGAGACGTGACGTCACCCGGCGGGCGCGTGGCGATCGCGCGGCACGCAGGGTGCCGCGAGCCTTCAGAGCGGATCGACGCGCGGAAGCTCGAGGCGGTAGAGCGCGGTCCCGGGGCGGGCCGCGACGTAGAGCGCGCCGGTCCGAGCGACGGTGCCTGTTTCCATGATGCCGCAGTTCGTGGTCCCCGTGATGGTGCCAGGAATGAGCGGGAGGTCGCGCCACCTCCCGCTCGCAGGCGTGTACTGCCAGAGCTGTTGCGGAGAGTCCTGAGAGCCCACGTAGATGTGACCGGCCCGGTCTCCGCAGAAGGCCGCGCCGATGTTGGCCGGCGCGGTGGACTCGACGCGGAGGACGCGTGTCACCGGATCGTACGAGCGCAGCTCACGAGAGCCCTGGCTCGCGAAGTAGAGACGCCCAGTCAGCTGGTCCCAGGTGAGCCGAGGCGCAGTCAGCGAGGCGCCGGCGGGTAGGCCTGCGGGGATGGTCTCGAGTGTCCGGGTCAGATAGATCTCCGTGGGATTGCCCCGGAGTAGGAAGGTGGCGTTGGCGGTCCAGACCGCGTCGTTGCTCGCGACCGTCATGCCCACCATGCCGAGGTCCGAGGGCGGCTCGGCCGTCCGCCACTCGTCGCCCCCGAACCCCTCCATGGCTCTGGTCAAGTAACCATTGACGACCCTCGGGCTGATTTGGACGAGAAACCCGGCGATCGAAGCGAACGAGCAGTTGGCCGGGAACCGGTTGGGGGGACTGGCTGCCGGGCGGTACCTCAGCGCGTCGGGGGCTGTCTCCCACGCGCCGAAGCTCCCCTCGTGGCCCATGTAGAGGTCGGTCACGCCACGCGCCCCGAACTCCTGAATGCAGGTGGTCTCCCGCTCGAGCGGGAGCATAGTCCACGAGGTCCCGAAGTCGCCCGTGAAGCCGCCGCCGCTGAGCGGCGCACACGAGCTCCCCGCGCAGACCTGACCCGGAGGGCACGAGTTCCCGCAACGGCCGCAGTTGGTGGGGTCGAAGCGGGTGTCGACGCAGACGCCGCCGCACTCCTCCTCGGGTGCGCCGCACCCGCACGCCCCACCGATGCAGGCCTGTCGCGCGCCGCAGACCCTCGCTCCCGCGCACGCCTCGCCGGTTGCCCCGCAGTAGGCCTCGTCGGTCGCGGGGTCGACGCAGCGACCGTCACAGGCGATCTGGCCTGCCGGGCAGTTCGCGACGCACGCACCCATGCGGCAGAGGAAGCCAGGCGCGCAGATCCTCCCGCCGGTGCAGTCCGGCATCGCACCGCAGAAGCTCTCGTCGGTGGCGGGATCCACACAGCGACCGGTGCAGCTGATCTGCGGCGCGGGGCACGACGTCTGGCAGGTCCCATCCACGCACACCTCGCCGCTCGCGCACGGAGTGCTGTTCGCGCAGTCCGGGCGCGCGCCGCAGTACACACGGTCACTCATCGGGTCGATGCAGCGTCCTCCGCAAGCGAACTGCCCCATGGGGCAGCTCGTGACGCACTCGCCACCCGAGCACTGCTGGCCGGCGAAGCAGCTGCCCGCTCCCCCGACGCAGCCCTCTCCGACGCCGCAGTACGTGCGGTCGCTCCGCGAGTCGATGCAGTTGCCAGCGCAGAGAATGAGGCCGGGAGGACACATCGAAGTGCACGCGCCGAGCGCGCAGTACTGGCCGGCGGGACACTCCATCCCCCCGGAGCAATCGGTGAGCGAGGCGCCACAATGCCTCCGATTGGACTGTGGGTTCTCGCAGAAGCCCCTGCAGTTCACGAGGCCCAGGTCGCACGCAAGCGTGCACTCCCCCGCGATGCAGAGCTCGTTGCCAACGCACCTCTGATAGCCCTCGCAGGCCAGGTTCGCGCCGCAGAACATGGGGTTCTCGTTGGGAAGGATGCATGTTCCTTCACAATTCGAGAAACCCGCGGGGCAGGGCGCGTCGGTGGCCGTGTCCACCCCGCCGTCGGGGTCCGTATCGAAGCTGAAGTAGACATCGAGCGGCCCCGCGTCGCGAGGCTGGTTCACGCACACGCCATTCGCGCAGTCGTAGCCGTCTCTGCACATGACGCCCCGGCAGCTCTCCTGGAGCGCGATCTCCACCGCGTTCTCGAAGCCCGCGGTGAACGAGCGATCGAGCACGCGGCGGGTCACGAACTCGTCGCCGAGGAACGCGGTGACCGTGATGCGCACGTCGCCCGACTCCACCATCCCGGGGCGCACGGCCAGCGTGTGGGGCCACGGGGTCGTGATCGGGAACGAGCGATCGACGCCCACACCCGTCGTCATGCCGCGCACGGAGATGTCGAGGCGGTCGATGTCCGCCGGGACCCCGTAGTCGTCCGAGATCACGCGAATGAGGAGCGAGGTTCGATCCGCGCAGCCCGAGACGAGCGCCAGCGTCGCGCACGCCACCCAGAGCCAGCACCGCGACGGAGCCCGAGACCCGCTTTGATCCACGTGCATGGAAACAGAATCGACCTTGGCGCCGCCGCGGTCAACATCGCCCGCGCTCTCGTCGAGCCCGCGGGCAAGGGGGTGCACCGCCGGCGCCCTGCGAAGAAGAGGGTCGGTCCCTCGGCACGCCTGTTTCTGGCGGTGCTCGGGCGGCCCGCCGTACCGTCCTCGCAGAGCCTCGCAAGGAGCCAGGGCATGTTCGACATTCCGGACGTCAAGCGCAGGAGCGCCCCGCGGCGCATGGCCCGGATCCGCTGCGAGGCGGTCTCGGCAGAAGGCTTCGTGGCCGTCGGTGGCACACTGACGGACGTCAGCGAGACGGGTCTCTCGCTCGAGGCTGATGTGGTCCTCACGGTCGGAGAGGAGCTGTACCTCTCATTCCAGGCGCCGCGCACGACGCAATGGGTGGGGCTCGTCGCGCGGGTCACCCGCGCGGCCCGCCGGCTCGATCGGTCCGTCTGCGTGGCGGGGCTCGCGATCGAGGAGATGGATCCGGTCGAGCGGTCCATTCTCGCGGCCGCCGTGGAGCGGCTGCCCACGCTGCCTCGAAAGCGTCGCGCGCCGCGCGACTACGCCGCCTGGGTCGCCGGGGTCGCGGGCCTCGGCAGCTCGCTCGCCTTGCACTGATCAGAATTCCGCGAGCGGCAGCGTGATCGTGCCGAGCGAGCCGTTCTGCGGTCCCTCCGTGGCGAGGGCGATGCCGATGCCCGCGCCCGCACCGCCGGCCACCACGAGGCCGATCAGCACCCAGAACCCCGGCTCGCTCGCGATGTCGCCACCGGTCTCGACGATCTCGGTCCTGGTCTCCACGCGGACCTCGACCGTCTCGACCGGTACATCGACGGCGATCGGCTGGGCCTCCGAGCCGCGGCGCGCCAGCACGTAACCGGAGGGTGCGACCGCTTCGACCCAGTACTCCGCGGTGTACGCATTGGTGTCCGCGGTGAGCGGTAGACGGCCCTCCGCCGTCGAGAGCTCTCCCACGCGCATGACCACCGTCTCGACGTTCGCCTGGCCGCGCACGCGGTGGTGCATGCGGATCTCGGCGACGGCGTTCGCGCCCTCTTCGATGCGCACGCTGACGAGCGGCGCGCGTCGGCGCGTGAGCATCGGAGGATCGTGCGCCAGCGTGACGGGGACGGGACGCGCCTGAGAGCGCGCGCGGGCCACGGCCGAGAGCACGACCGGGCTCGCGTCCGGATCGGTGAGGCGGAAGTCGGGGTCGCGCGCGAAGAGCTCGGCGAGCGCTCGTCGGGCCGAGACCTCGTCCCGGAGCGCGAGGTGGATGATTGCGACGAGCTCGAGGCCCGCGTTGCGCTGCGCGGCCGCGAGGTCGCTCCGCTCGAGGTAGCGCTGCGCGGCCGCGAGCGCGGGGCGGTAGCTCGCGTGCAGGACGAGCTCGCGCGCCGCGGCCAGCTCGGTGTCCGGTCCGGTCTGGGCGCGCGCGGACGGAAGCCCGAGCGCGAGCCCGAGGGCCGCGAGCACGACGAGCCCCGAAGCACGAAGCCACACCACCGCGCGCGGGGTCGTGAAACGACGAGAAGCGTGACGAAAAAGGTGAGCGCGCGGCATCGGCGATCATTCTATCCGAGAAGCGGTGTATGCTGGGCAAAACCATGAACTCCCGCCAGGGAAGCAACGACCGGGCGACGCCGGACTCGGACGAGCGGAGCTCGGACATTCGGTCGTCGCCCGCGCAGCGACCGGAGATGGTCACGGTCGCGCGTCGGCCCTCGGGGCAAACGGGAGCGAACGCCGCGCTCTCCGCTACGGACGCGGCCCGGGCGACGTCGGCGCACGAGACCAACCGCGCGCTTCCGAAGCTCCCGCGCGCCCCGAGCACGCCCCCGCCTCCGACGGACGACGCGGACGCGGGCGAGCTCGACGTCGCGCTCGACGAGATCGAGAGAGCCCTCGCGGAGCCCGAGCCGAGCGCGCCCGCAGCGATCAGCGCGCGGCCCGCTCCGAATCAGCTTCCGGCGATCTGCACGTTCGGGCGCTTCGAGATCCTCGGGCGCATCGCGTTCGGTGGCATGGCCGAGATCTTCCTCGGCCGCGAGTCGACGAACATCGGGGCGACGCGCATGTTGGCCGTCAAGCGGATCCTACCGCACGTGGCCGACGATCCCGCGTTCACGGAGATGTTTCTCGACGAGGCCCGCCTAGCCATCCAGCTCAACCACCCGCACATCTGCCACATCTACGAGTTCGGTGAGCTCGAGGGCTCCTACTTCATCGCGATGGAGTGGATCTACGGAGCGGCCTTCGGGAAGATCATCCGGCGCGCGCGCAAGGCGGGTGGCTTGCCACCCGAGTTCGTCGCGAAGGTCGTCGCGCAGGTCGCCGAGGCGCTGCACTACGCACACCGGGCCAGGGACTCGAATGGGCAGCCGCTCGGGATCGTGCACCGCGACGTCAGCCCGCAGAACATCATGATCTCGTACGAGGGGCAGGTGAAGCTCCTCGACTTCGGCATCGCCAAGGCCCAATCGCACACCACCAAGACCCAGGCCGGCGTCGTCAAGGGGAAGTTCTCGTACATGTCTCCCCAGCAATGCATGGGGAAGCAGATCGACGCGCGCGCAGACGTGTTCGCGCTCGGCGTCGTTCTCTACGAGGCCCTCACCGGCGAGTCGCTCTACCATCGCCCGACCGAGTACGAGACGATGCGGGCCGTGATCGAGGATCCGGTCCCCTCGGTCCGAGACAAGAAGCCGAAGCTCGCGATCGAGCTCGACGCGATCGTCCAAAAGGCGCTCCAGAAGCAGCCGGAGGACCGCTTCCGCACGGCGGCCGACATGCAGAGCGCGCTCGAAGAGTGGCTCGCGCGGTCGGGCAAGGCCGTGACGACGGCGAAGATCGCGAACGTCATGGAGTCGCTCTTCGAGGAACAGATCGCCGCGGGACCGCTCGTGGACTCCACTCCCTTCGGCAGCTCGTTCCAGCGCCGCAAGGGAGTCGATGGGAGTCACCCGAGCGCCATCGGCTTGCTCGGCTCGAACCCCTCGGGCGTGTCCGCGATGGCCTCGGGCGCGACGGGCGCGGAGTCCTCCCTCGACACGCGGTCGCTCTTCCCATCGCAGCCGCAAGCCGCGCCGCTGGTGCTCGCCACGCCCCCGCCGCCGCTCGCGCCCGCGCAGGCCGTACCCGGGCAGGCCGTGCCCGGGCAGGCCGTACCCGGGCAGATCGCTCCCGCGACTGTCGCGCACCCGGACAGCGGTGGCGGCCTCGCGCGGTGGCTGCCCACGGTCTTCGCGCTCGTCGCCGTGCTGATCGCGGGCGTGATCGCGACCGTCGTGATCCTCGGGCGCGACGTCGAGCCACCGCGCACCGTCACGGTCACGCAGCTGGTCCCCCCGCCCGACACCGCCGCGCCACCGACGACGACGACCCCCGTGGCCCCGCCCCCCACGACACCGGTGGTGACGGAGGGCTCCGTACGGATCGCGGCCGCCGAGGGCTCGAACCTCGAAGGCGCCACGATCCGCCTGGGCGAGCGGACGCTCACGGCCGCGGAGGCCACGACGCCGATGAACATCTCGCCCGGCACGTACGCGGTGCGCGTCGAGCGCGAAGGCTATCGGCCCTGGGAAGGCGAGGTGGTCGTCACCGCAGGTCAGCAGGCGATGATCTCCCCGGAGCTCGTGCCTGTGTCGGTCCAGCAGCGCGCCCCGGCAGCCCCGCCGGCGACGCTCTCGATCAACACGCGCCCGTGGTCGAGGGTGTGGATCGGCTCGCGCGAGCTCGGCACGACCCCCATCGGAGAAGCGACCGTTCCTTCGGGGACCGTACGCCTCCGGATCGTCGACCGCGATGGTCGCACCTTCAACCGCAGCGTGCGCGTGGCCCCGGGCGCGACCGAAAACGTGTTCTTCGACCTCGAAGGCCCGCAGTGAGCGCAGTGCGTTCACTCGCTCGGTAGGACCGACAGATCTCGCGCCACCGTGAGGTGGAAATGGAAGCGGTGCAGGTCGTTGTGCATCTGCATCGCCTGGCTCGAGACGTCCGAGACGAGCCCCGAGGCGGCGAACCACACGCGAAACGCATCCACGACGTCCCGATCGGCGTAGTAGATGCGAACGCGGCCTCCCCCGCAGTGCGCGAGGATCTTGGCCAAGTCGAGGACCCGCGCGCGATGCAAGCGCACCGCGCGCCGCGAGAGGCCATGGTAGTTGTCGATCCGCGGGCGCCCAGGCTCGTTGCGATCGGCCATCGCGTGCTCGAGGTAGAGGTCGACGTCGACGCCGTCGCGGTGGGTCTGGTGGCGCGGTCCCGCCGCGTCGAGGTCGCCCACCGTCACGCGCTCGCCCGGCCAGCGCATCGCGTACTCGCGCGCCGCAGCGAGCACCAGCGAGACGAGGGCCGGGCGCGCCCAGCGGTGCTCGGGCGTGGTGTTTCGCCAGATGGCATAGAGGCCTCCGCTCGCCGTCTCGTCGGGCAACTGCCAGCGACACTCGGGGTAGGACGCGCCGCGCTCGCACGCCTCTTCGCGCGCGATGGCGAGACGCGGGACGAGGCACGCGAACACGTCGCGTTCCGGGGGCTCGCGCACCTCGCCCTCCGGACCAAAGCGCTCGGGATCCTCGGTCCAGAAGCCGCCGACGTCGCTCGCCGGTCCCGCGTCCCGCGTCGGCGCGACGCGGGGGCCCCTCGGCGCGTGGGGCAGGAGGCTGAGCGCATGCGTGAGCCCGAAGACCGCGAGCGCCAACAACGCGAAGGCCGCGAGGGACCGAGCCGACACGCGCAGCGCATACCACGGGCCCGTTCGCCCGTGCCAACGCCGACGCGGATCGTCGGTGGACGCGCACGGGCGTCGAGGTAGCATCGCGTCCTCGCCTGCGTCGCGCGGCGCGGGCTCCCACCGACGATGGCCTCCTCCACGAACCTGCTCGCACACCGCTTTCTCTTCGTCGTGGGCAAGGGCGGCGTCGGCAAGACCACCGTCGGGACCGCGATCGCGCTCGCGGCCGCCAAACAGGGCAAGCGCGTCCTGCTCGCGATGTGCAACGCGAAGGAGCGGGTCAGCTCGCTCCTCGGCGTGGCCCCGATCGGCTCGCAGAACGTGAACGTGCTGCCGAACCTCGACGTCGTGAACATGGTCCCCCGCGACGCGCTCGAGGAGTACGGCCTCATGATCTTGCGCTCGCGCACGCTGTTCCGGGCCGTGTTCGAGAGCCAGGTGGTCTCGGCGCTCCTGCGGGGAACACCTGGGATCGAGGCCTGGTCGATGCTCGGCAAGGCCTACTTCCACACGAAGGACGTCCGTGAGGACGGCCGCGCTCGTTACGATCTCGTGATCGTCGATGCGCCCGCGACGGGCCACGGCCTCGAGATGTTGCGCGTGCCGCGCATCATCACGGAGGTCGCGCCGCCGGGCCTGCTCCGCCGCGAGGCCGAGGAGGCCGTGGCGCTCTTCCGCGATCCGGCGCGCTCGGGCGTCGTGATCGTGACGCTGGCCGAGGAGATGCCGGTGCAGGAGAGCCTCGAGCTCCACGCCATCCTGCGCACCGAGCTCGCTCTTCCCGTGAAGGCCCTCGTGGTGAACCAGGTTCTTCCTCGGCTCTTCGCGCCCGCCGAGCGCGCGGCGGTGGAGGCGCTGCCCGACGCGCTCGCGACCGAGTCCGCGCTCCAGCCCCTGGCGGTCGCCGCCCGCGCCCGATGCGCGCGCGAAGAGATCCAGGAGCAGAGCCTCGCGCGCATGACCGAGAAGCTTCCGGGCCTGCCTCGTGTCACGCTGCCGCTGCTGTTCACGCCCGAGCTCGGCCGAGCGCAGATCGAATCCCTCGCAGAGGCCTTCAAGCCGTGAGTCCCGAGTGACGCGCATTCATCACCCGATCCAAGCGGCCATCGAGGACGTCTATGCCGCGGGCCACACGCCGAGGCTGCAGATCGATGCGCGCCGCAAAGACGTCGGCGTGCCCGACACGGTGCGCCGCAGCTGGCAGGCGCGCCTCGTGATCGACCTCGATCCCAGCTACCCGCTCGCGCTCGAGTACGACGCGGGGGGCCTCTCGGTGGACCTGGCGTTCCAGGGTGTCGTGTCGCGCTGTCGCTTCGGCTGGCACGCCGTCTACGCGGTGATCGATCGCTCGACGGGACGAGGCATCGTCGTCGAAGGACATCTGCCGGCGCCCGAGCTGCCGCCGGAGCAGGCGTGGGTCGACAAGTCTAGGAAGCCGCGCCTCGCCGCGGTCCCGAGCTCCGCGGGCGCAGCGCACGGGTCTGACCAGGGATCCGCGCGGAGCTCGGAGCCTCCGCAACCCTCGTCCGAGAGGCCAGCGCTGGTCACGCCGTTCGCGAAGCGGCTGCCCTCCGTTCCGCCGAGCGCGCTCGAGCCTCCGGTGGCGTTCACCTCCGAGGCCCCGCCTCCGCGGAGCACGCCGAGCACCGCCCCCGTCGGCGCCGCGCCGGAGCCGCAGCCTTCTCCGTCGCTCGCGCCCGGCTCGGGCAACGTCTCGGACGACGCGGCCAAGGAGCGCCGCGCTCGCTTCCGCGTGATCGATGGCGGTCGCTGAGAGGCTCGGCCCGAGCGCGCGACCGACGCGCACGGCGTCGAGGGCGTGGGGGCTCTGTCTCGCGCTCCTCCCGGGCGCATGCGGCTCCTCGCCGTCCCTCGAGATCTCCTCTGCAGCGCACTCTCCGGACGACGATCCCGCCGAGGCGCTGCACCGAGAAGCAACGCGCGAGGCATCGCGTACGGAGGAGCGCACGGAAGCGCAGCGCACGGAAGCGCAGCGCACGGAAGCGCAGCGCACGGAAGCGCCGGGCGAAACAGCGCCGCCTCCGGAGGTCTCACCCAGCGGGCCATCCGGCCAGGGCGCCCCATCGGAGCCCCCTTCACCGCAACCGGGCGACGAGGTGCTCGTCGCGATCGACACACACTCGGACACGACACAGCGCCTCCTCGACGAGCACGCCGATCTGTCCGCACGGCTCGAGGACGGTCATCTCGATCTGCCGCGCATGCGCGAAGGCGGCCTCACCGCCGTCTTCATGAGCCTCTGGGTCGATCCGCGCCGCTTTCGGGGAGAGGCCGCGTGGGAGCGTACGCGCGCGCTCGTCGCGGCCGTCCGCGCCTTCGTTGCAGCGCACCCCGACGAGGTCGCGCTCGCGACGACGGCCGCCGAGGTGCGCGCGGCCGCACGCGCGCGCCGCGTGGCCTTCTTGATGGGCCTCGAGGGCGCGCACGGCCTCGGCGAAAACGAACCAGACGTCTTGCTCGAGCGCCTCGCGGAGCTCGCGCGCGGCGGCGTCCGGTACGTCACCCTCACGTGGACGAACGACAACGCCTTCGGCCACGCCTCGACGGGCGCCCATCCTCGACGGGGCCTCACCGAGACGGGGCGAGCGCTCGTCGCCCGCATGAACGCGCTCGGCGTGATGGTGGATGTGAGCCACGTGTCGGACCGCACGGCGCTCGACGCGATCGAGGCCTCGCGCGCGCCCGTGATCGCTTCGCACTCTGGCGCGCGGGCCGTGGGCGACCATCCGCGCAACCTCCCCGACGCGATCCTCCGCCGCATCGGCGAGACGCGCGGCGCCGTCTGCGTCAACTACTACGCGCAATTCGTCGACCCGACCTACGGCGAGGCGCGACGCGCCCTCGCGCGCGAGCACCGCGCCGAATTCGACGCGCTCCCGCATGGACGCTCGTGGTCGACGAGCGACGCACGCAACGCGCTCGCGCGTCGGCTGGCCCCCGCGCTCCGCCCCCCGACGCTCCGCAGGCTCGGCGAGCACTTCGCGCACATCGCGCACATCGCGGGGCCGCACGTGCCGTGCCTCGGCTCGGACTTCGACGGCGTCGGAGAGCTGCCGAGCGGCATGCGCGACGTGAGCGATCTGCCGGCGCTCTTTCGCGAGCTCGAGCGCCGGCACCTCGAGGTGAGGGCGATCGCCGGAGACAATGTCCTTCGCGTGATGGAGAGCGCCGAGAGGGCGGCCGCGCGCTGAGCTCCCATGGGGATGTGGTGTGAGCTGCACCCAGGCGCCCCCCGGCCGCTCGAAACGTCCGACGTCAGGGCCCGCACAGAGGACCTGCCACGGGGGGCGGCCCGAACGAGACGTCGTCGATCCAGACCGCGTCCGAGCCGCTCGAGATCGACAAATCCTTCACGTAGCGCCACTCGACCGTGTGCTCGCCCGCGGTCAGCGGGTAGCTCACGAGTGTCCAGGGCGTGGTGCCCGACCATTCGCCGCGCATCGCGCCATCCACGAAGGCCCGGAGGCGGTCGTAGCTGGCCTCGGTCGAGGTGCGGACCCAGAAGGTGAGCGTCTGCGGAGACGCGAGCGTCACCGAGCGCGTCATGCTGCTCGTCTCGCCGTCGGCGATGTTGCCGCTCTCGGCGCAGCGGGAGCCGCTCTGGGGCATCGTCGTCACCGTGCTCCACGGCACGGCCCCGGCGCTCGTGTAGCCGTCCGGCAAGCCGGCGGTCTCGAAGCCGCTCGAGGCGTCGGAGACCGCGCCGATCACGAGGTCGTCGATCCAGACGGCGTCCGAGCCCGCGACGATGCTGCCGTCCTTCGTGTAGCGGAGCTCGAGGGTGTGCGCGCCGGCGCCGAGGCTCGTCTCGTACCGAGTCCAGTCCGTCGAGCCCGAGGCTTGGTGGCGGAGCGCGCCATCCACGTAGAGCTGACCGAGGTCGAAGCGGGTCTCGGAGCTCGTGCGCATCCAGAACGACAGCGAGGCCTCCCGAAGGAGCGTGATCGAGAAGCTCACGCGGCTCTGCGCCGAATGGCCGATGGCACCGCTCCGGAGCGCGCGCGCCCCACCCCGCGGGCCCGTGGTGTCGAGGGTCCACGCCGCGGTGCCACCCGCGCCGTTGCTCCAGCCTGGCGGCAACCCCGCCTCGAAGTCGTACGAGACCGTCGTCGGATTGGTGGCGTCGCAGCTGCCCGCGACGCAGTAGCCCGCGGCGCAGCGCCCGCAATCGGCGACGTCCCCGCACGAGAGCGGAAGGAACGCATCGGGCGGCACGAATGCGTCTCGAACGACGAACGCGTCGGGCGCGAACGCATCGGGGGAGCGGAATGCGTCGGGCACGAAGGCATCCACGGCGAAGAACGTGTCGGGCGCGTTGAGCGCATCCGGCGCGGCGAACGCGTCGCTCAGAACGGAGGCATCCAGGTCGAAGAACGCATCCGAGGCGGCAGATGTATCGTGCGCGGAGGCGTCCTCGGAAGGCGGTGCGTCGTCGAAGGCCGATGGCGCATCGAAGGCTGCGTCGCTGATCACCGCGGCGTCACCCTGCGCGTCGGCGCGGCTGGCGCCCGCGTCTCGACCGCCGCCACCGCCGGTCGCACACGCGCCGATCAACAGCACGGGGGTCCACTCGAGGAGCAGGCGCCTCATGGCGCGAACATAGCCGATGACGCGGCGCGGCACACGGCCGCCCGACGCGGGATGGCGGTCTCCCGTGGGCGGCTATACTGCGCGGCCTCGCGGGCCTTTCCCCGCCGCGACGTGCCGAGGACGCATGCACAAGGAACCGCTCGCCTTTCTCGACAACGACCTCCCCGCGCAGTTCAGGAGAGGCCTCGCGGCGCTCGAGGCCTCTGGCGCCCCGACGGCCAAGGACGAGCTCGCGGACGTGCGCGAGGCCGTCGGCGCCGTCCGGATCCTCGTCGAGGGCGACGGCGGTGGCGAGCGCTGGGTCGCGGTGTCGAACGGCGAGATGACAGTCACCGAGGACAAGTCGGAGCTGCCGCCGCGCGGTGTGTTCGCCTTCTCGAGCGAGGCCGCCAAGGGCGCGCTCGGTCTCCTCGAAGAGAGCGGTCGCCTCGAGGATCCGAAGGCGGCGATGGGCCTCTCGCGCGTCGCGAGCAAGCGGGCGGAGAAGGTGCTCGCGAACCAGAAGATCGAGTTCCACGTCGTCGTGGTCGACCTCCCCGACGGCATGGACGACGTGATCGTGCGCTGCGGCATCGGCGTCGCCGAGCCTCCGAGCAAGCCGCAGTTCACCGCGACGATCAGCTACGACGACCTCGAGGACATGCGCGAGGGCGACCTCACGCCGCAGCAGGTGATCGGCCGCCTCAAGCTCGCGGGGGATGCGTCGCGCGCGATGGCGCTCGGGATGACCCTCTTCTCCCCACCCAAGAAGAAGTGAAGAAGCCCGCCCGCATCGCGCTCGCGCGCGTCGCGACGGCCCTCGCCGCGGTGGCGCTCGCCGCGCCCGTAGGCGGGGCCCGAGCCCAGGAGCACGACGAGAGCGACGTCCGCCCCTCCGAGGCGCCGGCCTCTTCGCGCGACGCTCTCGCCATGCCGCGCGGCAGCGCGCCTTCGCCGGGCGAGCCAGCCAGCCCCCCGCCGCGCCTGCTCGACGACCTGCGCCTCGGCCTCGAGGAGTCCGGCCTCGGCGATGGTGTCTGGCTCACGACTGGCGTCTTCGCTGGCGACGTTCACGCGAGCGCGCCCGACTCGCTCACGATGGGCTCCTTCGACCTCGGGCTCCGCTTGGCGATCTCGGAAGACGCGCGCGCGAGCCTCGACTGGGGCTTCGCCGTCGCCGACACCCGCGTGCGCGGCGCCTACGTCGGCCCCACGACGAACGAGCCCTTCGACGCGAGACACGGGCGCGTCGAGGGCCGCAACGCCGATCTGACCTTCGAGTGGCTTCCCCGCGTGGGCCGCGACGCGCGCTTCGGCGTGGGTGTCGGCGTCGCCATCCCCGTCGCCGCGACGACGCGCTTGCCGTCGAGCGCGGCCACGCAGTCGGTCTTCGAGGCGTCTGCGCTCGTGCACGACGCCCTGCTCGCGCAGCATGGCGGCTACCGCCCCTGGCGCTTTCGCCCCGAGCGCGTCGCGGTATACGTGCCCGTGACCTTCGCGGTGGCGCTCACGGAGCAGATGGTGCTCGTGGCCGACGTGACGCCCGCGCTCGGTGTCCGCGTCCTCGGCGGCATGGGCGACGAGATCCTCGGCGACGTCTCCGGCGGCCTCGAGCTCGGCGCCTCGCTCGCGGACTTCCTCCGACTCGGAGGCCGGGTGAACGTCACCGCGCTCGCGCTCGGCACCTCGGCGGCCGCCGTGCAGCCGAGCGCCGAGCTCTGGAGCCGACTCGAGCTCAGCCCGATCAGCGTGCTCCTGCGCGGCACCGTGGGCCTCGGCGGTCCCTTCGGCGTCGGCAGCGACTTTCCAGGCTGGGGCCTGCACCTCGGGGCCTCGGCCGCGTTCTGATGCCGCCACGGAGGCAGTCCGCAGCGCCGATCACCCGTTGCGGGCTGCGAAGTCGTTCATGAACGCGACGAGCGCCTCGACCGCGGGCTTGCGCACGGCCGTGTAGATCGACGCGCGCACACCGCCGACGGAGCGGTGGCCTTTGAGGCCGACCAGGCCCGCCGTCGTGGCCTCCGCGAGGAACTTCTTCTCGAGCTCCTCGGAGGGAAGCCGGAAGACCACGTTCATGCGCGAGCGGCTCTCGCGCTCGACCGGCGCGCGGTAGAAATCCGGCTTCGCGTCGACGGTCGCGTAGAGGAGCGCCGCCTTGTCGTCGCACTCCTTCGAGATCGCGGACAGGCCACCCCAATCGAGCAGCGCGCGCACGGTGTTGCGGAGCATGTAGATCGAGAACACCGGCGGCGTGTTGAGCAGCGACTCGCTCTCCGCGTAGGCCTTGTAGCGAAAGATCTGCGGGATGTCGGTGCGGCCGCCGGCCACGAGGTCCTTGCGCGCGACCACGACCGTCACGCCCGCCGGACCGATATTCTTCTGTGCGCCCGCATACGCCACCGCGACCTTGCTCCAGTCGATGACGCGCGAGCCGAAGTCGCTCGTCATGTCGGCGACGAGCGGGACGCTGCCCGTCTCGGGGTAGCTCGCCCACTGGGTGCCGAAGAGCGTGTTGTTGCTCGTGAGGTGCACGTACGCCGCGTCCGGCTCGAGCGTGAGCTCGCTCGGAGCCGGCACGCGCGTGAACTTCTTGTCGACCTCGGTGGAAATGACCTTGCGCGCCCTGGCGCCGTAGGCCGCCGCGACGAGCGTCGCCTCCTCGTGCGCCTGCTTGGCCCACGTGCCGGTCACGAGGTAGTCGGCGCTCTTGCCCTGATGCAGCAGGTTGAGCGGCACGAACGCGAACTGCATCCGCGCGCCGCCCTGCATGAAGAGCACGTCGTGGCTCTCGGGGATGGAGAGGTACGCGCGGAGCAGCGTGATCGCCTCGCGGTGCACCTTCTCGTAGGTCGGCTCACGGTGGCTGTGCTCGAGGATCGACATGCCGGTGCCGTCGATCTCGACGAGCTCCCGCTGCGCTCGCTCGATCGCTTCGAGAGGAAGGGCCGCCGGGCCCGCGTTGAAGTTGTGGACGCGCGTCATGGCGAGGTTCTATGTCCTCGGGCCCTGCCCCCACAAGGGGCCAGATGGGAGAGCGGAGGGGCCACGCGAGGACGCTTCGGATCCACAATGGCGGTCCGCGCGACGCCCCCGCCGCGCGAGTGCCTCCAGGCGAACCAGATTCATCCAGGCAAGAGGCCACCCTCGCGCGGGAGGGTCGTCCCGGCAATGAAGGGTTCGGCGATGCCCCGGACGCCGAGTCGCCGAATCCCTCCGAGGCTCGCCACGCAGCGTCCAAACCAGTCCGTGGGGGCCGAGCCCTCGAACGTGGAGGTTGCCGTGGCTGCGAGCCTCATGGCCCTGCCGTGATGAACGAACGCGGCTCCGGCGTTCCTTCGACCCCCTGGAGACGCGAAGGGGGCACCGACGACGAGGTCCGGACTGCCGTCGCCGTTGACATCCCCGGCGCCGGCCACGGAGGCACCGAACCAGTCCCCGGCCACCAAGCCTTCGAGCGTCTGGGCAGCGGTCGCCGCGATGCCGTCGGCGCCGCCCCGGTAGACGCCCACCATGCCGGCGGCGGACCGGCCGCCGGGCGAAGTGCCGGACGCTCCGACCGCGATGTCCCCGAAGCCGTCCCCGTCGAGGTCCCCGGCGCTCGAGACGGACGAAGGCACCCAGCCCTCTACGCGACTCGTTTCGTCGAGAACCGTCGCCGCGGTCGCCACCGTCCCGGCCCGACTGCCATGGAACACCGATACGCTCCCAAAGGCCATCTCACCGGGCAAAACAGCCGAGGCCGCGGTGACGATGAGGTCCGAGTAGCCGTCTCCATTGACGTCTCCCGCGCCCGCGACGTTGTCTCCGAACCAGGCGTTTGCCCGCGAGCCGACGAGCCGCTGTGAAGCGTCGCGAGCGATCCCGGTCGCGCTGCCGTGAAACACGCTCGCGATGCCGGCGTGGCGGAGACCACCCACTGTCGAAGTGCTGGCGCCGATCACGAGGTCCGAGAACCCGTCCCCGTTGACATCCCCCGCGCTCGCGACCGAGCAACCGAGAAACGCTTCGTCGACCCCGCCCACGAGCGTGATCGTCGGGGTGGCACCGAGGCCCGTCACGCTGCCGTGAAACACGCTCGCCGCGCCCGATTCCCCGAGGCCAACCGGCGTCGTCTCGTAGGCTCCGACGACGAGGTCCGCGTATCCATCTCCGTTGAGATCCCCCGCGCCGGCAACAGACTCCCCGAACGCGGGTTCTTCACGAGAAGGACCGAGGAGACTGTCCCCGCGAAGGATCGTCCTCGGAGCAGCGGCCAGGCCCACCATGCTTCCGTGGTAGACCCTGACCCGCCCCGCCGGGAAGGTGTTCGAAGCTCCGACGGCCAGCTCTCCGTAGCCGTCACCGTCGAGGTCTCCCGCCCCAGCCACGGAGATTCCAGAGAGCTCTCCTGTCATCTCACCCTCCAGGGTGACCGACGGCGAGGGTGCGAGCCCGGCTACGCTGCCGAGGTACACCGCGACTGTTCCGGCGAGGCTTCGCCCCCCTGGCGACGCGCGCAGCGCGCCGACGGCGACGTCGTCGAAGCCGTCTCCATTGACGTCCAGGTGGGGGTGGGTGCTCGTGTCCACTCCCCCCGAGTTGTCTCTGGCCGGTGTGTGGAAGAGCCAGGTGGGCCCATGGTTCGCGATCGAGTCTTCGCTGGCGCCGACGCGCGCACGACCTCTCCAGAAGACGACGCTCGAAGCCGGTAGCGCCGCGCTCGGGCGCGCGCTCGCGCCGCTGACACGCAAGGTCTCGATCACGGTCGTGCACGCCCGGTCGCTGCAGAGCTCGATCACCGCACCGTCGGCGCCCCGCGGGAGCTCGAAGCGAAGCGTGGGTCGCTGCAGGCTGGTGTCTCCGAGCGAGAGAGGAGCGATGGGGCGGACACCACCGTTCACCACGCATTCGCTGCCCACGCGGTGAGAGCCACCAGGACAGCCGTCACCGGGCACGTATGCGTCGGAGCCGCCCGCGTCGATGAGGCCCGCGTCGGGAGGCGCCACGCCGCACGAGTTCGCCCCTCCGACGCCACACGTCTGTCCTGCAGGACATGCCGGGCAGGTCAGCGTCCCGCCGCAGCCGTCGGGTGCCGAGCCACACTCGGCTCCGAGCGCAGCGCACGTCGTGGGCGTACAGACCGGGTCGCACCGGTTGGGCGCGACCACGCCGCACGCCTCCCCCGCGGCGCACGTTCCGCAATCGAGCAGCGCCCCGCAACCATCACCCACCGACCCGCACTCGAGCGAGCGCGCCGCGCAGGTGGCGGGAGCGCACATCCCCACGCCGCACCGGTTCGGCGTGCCGCCACCGCCGCAGGTC
Source organism: Deltaproteobacteria bacterium (assembly GCA_046342295.1). GTDB lineage: Bacteria > Myxococcota_A > Polyangia > Polyangiales > Sandaracinaceae > JAFLCL01. The sequence continues at coordinate 46,617 of JBKDQC010000747.1, forward strand.
TCGCCTGCGACCGTACACCGTCCGCAGTCGAGCGAGCCGCCGCAGCCATCGCCCTGGGGCCCGCACGTGGCGCCGAGCTCCGCGCACGTCCTCGGTGTGCACAGCGCCACGCACCGGTTGGCGTCGCTCCCCGTGCCGCAGCGCTCGGCGTTGCCGCAGCCGCCGCAGTCCAACGTACCGCCGCAGCCGTCGGAGAGGACACCACATTCGGCCCCAGAAGCCAGGCAGCTGCGGGGCCTGCAGGGCCCCGCATCCCCGCCCGCGATGGGCCGACCCTCCGCGCTGCAACCGAAGAGCGCAAAGGCTGACAGGAGCAGACCGGGAACGAGGTTCTTGGTTCGCATGTGCATCCAGTCGCCAACCGCGGGACTTCGGCTCACCACGTGCTCGGGCCGGCCGCGCAACTGTCCCGAGGCCCTACCCGCTCAAGGACTGACCTCGACCCCGATCAGGCTCCACACGGCTGGAACGCCAAGCGTCGCGCGCCGCGCATCGCCCAGGCGCACTGCGACCTCGGGCAGAGAGAGCCCGAGCCCACCGTCGAGACGGAGCCGAAATCCTCTCGCCAAGTCCAGGCTCGCTCCCACGACGACCGAGCCGAGCAGAGCGGGCACCGCGTCGTCTCGGCCGATGTACGGGGCAGCGGCACGTCCGTGCATCGACACGAGCCAAAACGACGCCGCCATCCCGCCTTCGAGAGCCAACGGACCCACGCGTGCTCGCAGGCGAACGTCGAGTGCAAGCTCCCACGGGCGCACGTCGGCCACCCCGATCTCGCTTTCCAGCGTCGCTGCCAAGACCGGAATGGAGGCTCGGAGCGCCAGGGTCAGCGGCGCATAGGATTCAACCCGTGTCCACACCTGGAGGGTTCCCCACGGGCCCAACCCCCCGACGCTGCCGCCGACGCCAGCGCCGACCCCGACCCATGCCTCGGGCGCAGGAACCCCGATGCGCTCCGCAAATTCGGGCACGGGAACCTCGGCGTCGACCGGTGTACCTCGCTCGAGCTCTCGAAGGCTGACGCGGAGGAGATCGACTGTGCGCAGCGCGATACGCCGCACGGCACTGGGGTCGGTTCCGTCGGCAGCCAGCGACCGCACGGTGACCTTGCCCGAGATCCGGTCGACGAGCACCACGTCGATCTCGTCTTCCGTGCGCGAAGCGGAGATCAGGAGGGCTGAGGCGCGCAGGCGGGCAAGCCTCCGAAGCGAGCGCCAGTCCTGTCCGGAGTCGGGCACGGAGACGATCTCCGAGTCGATGCCCACCGCAGCCAGTTCGTCGACGATCGCAAGCACCAACGCGTCGTCGTCCCGACCGACCACGAGGACCCGGGTGGGATCATCCGCACGAGCCCGAACGAGCGGAACGAACCATGAACCTACCGCGACGAACACCGCCGCCATCAAAGCGCGACGCGCACGTGCTGCTCTCGCGCTCAACCGGCGTCTCCATTGGCAACAATGCCACGGCGCACGTGCTCGAGGCTACACGAAATCCCTCCGGCTGTGGTTCATTCGCGAGGGTGGCGGCCCGTGAATCGGTCCGGAGGCGAGGGCCTCCGCCTGGGTGCGCTGAGGCGCCGGTCACCTCGTCGCGGTGTGGGCGCCTCGAGAATGGCTTCTCATCACGGCGGGATGCACAAGAGCGTTTGTTGTCGTGGACGATCGGAACCGACGGTCTGTCGATCGACAAACTGATGGTGGCCGCGTCGGCGGGGATCGTGAGCTTGCGGATCAGGCGCTCCTCGATGTCGACGCGATGGTCGTGCATTCGACTGCCGACGGGTGCGGTTCTCATCCTGATCACGCGGCACTGCAGTGTCCCCCTTCCGTCAAGACACTTGCGTGCACGGGATTCGGGTGTGTCGTGCACGGACGGCATGAGTCACGCGGCGTGAGCGAGTGGGGTTGCGAGGCGGGAGGCGCGGTACTCGGCGGGGGTCAGCCAGCCGA
>JBKDQC010000748.1:0-42601 GCA_046342295.1 Deltaproteobacteria bacterium
GCATCCGAGCGCCGCGCCCTCGGAGGTGGTGCGCCCAGGCCTCGTCGGCTCGGGTCGCTCGCTCCACGAGGACTCCGAGCACCACCGTCGTCTCGGTCTCCACCGTCGCGAGATCGCTGCGCTCGAGCGCGACCTCGGCACGCACCAGGCGCGCGCACGGACGTGCGTCGGCGTCGAGGATCGATTGCAACGTCGTCTCCGCGGCGCCGACGTCCCCCGCGAGCGCGGCGCTGTGGGCGAGGAGGCAAGCGTGGCGAACCGCCGGCCGGAAGCCCCACGCCTGACCGGCCGCCGCCTGGGCCTCGGGAAAGCGTCCCATCGCCAGACGGGCCAGCGCGCGCGCGCGTGCTCCTTCCGCGAGCGTGACACCGCTCGCCTCGAGCTCTTCCAGCATCACCAGGGCCTCGGTCGCCTGCCCGCGCGAGACCGCCACGAGGCTCCGGGCGACGCTCGTCTCTGGTCCCGGCGCGGCGGTCGTGAGCATCGCCTCGACGGCCTCGCCGCCGCCGTCGCCCAGCTCGACGGTCGCGGTCGCGAAGAGACGCGCGCGGCTCGCCGGCGCGCTCTCGGTCGCCTCGAGCGCGCGCTCGACGTCGGCCTCCGAACCGTTGTCCGAGGCCATCGCGAGCGCCTCGTCGCGCTCGCGCGCGTCCAGCCAGCGTCCGATCGCGACGAGCAACGCCACCGCGACGATCCCGCCCAGGACCAGGGCGACCGTGAACTGGGTCAGCCGCACCCGCTGGGTCACCTCCCCGCGTCCTCCGGGCGCACGCACCGTCGGCTTGGTCACGGGCTCCGGAGGAGCGCCAGAACGCCCCCCCAGGTGCGGCACGCCCGACCGCGCCCCGGCCTCGGGCGCGAGCGGACCTGGCATCGGGGCGTACGGGCTCGGCGCGCTCGAGGCCAGCGCCGGAGACGAGCCCATCGAGCCGAGCTTGGGCGGCGGGCTGGCCGTCGGGATCGCGGTCTTGGCGGGCCACGGTCCTGGGGTGCCGGCCGCCGAGGGCGGCGCTGCGACCGGCCTGGGCATGCCGCGCTCGGAGGTGATCGCGACGTTGTCCGCCGTGATCGGCGAGAGCAGCGCCCCGGCCATCGCAGGCTGCCCTCCCGTGAGGAGCGTGGAGGACGACGGCATCGGCCGCTCCGACCGCAGCGCAGGCCGCGTCGGCCCGTCGTCCTCCCCCAGGCTGCGGGGCGACGGTCGAACCGACCGCGCGGGCGGCGAGACGGAGCGCGGAGCGGGCGCGATCGAGCCTGCGGCAGGCGGCGGGACGGACCGCGCGGGGGGCGCGAGCGAGCCCGCCAGCGGCGCCGGCGGAACGGAGCGCGGGCCCGGGGGCGCCGAGCGCATCGAGCGCAGACCGGCGTTGGCATCGGCCTCCACCCCGTCGCGCGACCGGGGGCGCAGCCTGGCCACGTTCGTCGCCGAACCAGACGCGCCACGCGGCGCTTGCCGCGGCGCGGGCTCGAGGTCTTCGACCGACAGCTCGCCGGTCTCGTCCGGTCTCGGCACGGAGCGGCTCGGCGGGGGTCGAGGCGGGACCGATCTCGCGTTCGCCCTGGCCGGCTCGAGGTCTTCGACCGAGAGCTCGCCGGTCCCGCTCGAGGCTGACGCCGTCTCGCGCGAGGGCGTCGGAGGCGGGACCGAGCGCGAGCGCGGCGATGGTGCAGGCTCGAGATCCTCGACCGAGAGCACGCCGGTCTCGTTCGGGGGCTTGGGCCGTGCGCGCTGCCCCGTCGAGGCGTCCAGATCGACGTCCAGCTCCATCGAGAGGCTGTCGAGCGATGCCGATGGCTGCCGAGGCATCTTCGCCGTCACGCCGGCGGGCCTCGGGACCCTCGCGATGGCGGGCGGTTGGCTCTGGGCGCGCTCGAGCAGCGCCCGCAAGCTCGGCGAGGGCGTCAGCGCCGGCGCCACGGCGAGGTACTCGGGCATCGTCATCTCGGCTGTCGCGGGCTCCGCCGCCGCCATCCAGCGTTCGACGGTCGAGCTGGCCGGCGCGGCCGTCTCCGAATCGGCCTCGAGCAGGAGGTCGCGCGCGACCTCGTCGTCCGGGTCGAGCTCGACCGCTCGCCGGAGCGATGCCCGCGCCGGATCGAGCTGCCGGTCACGCAGGTAGGCCTCGCCGAGCAGCCGGTGGGCGCTCGACTCCTCCGGCCGCTCCCGCACGAGCGCGAGCATCTCGACGCGCGCCTCGTCGTTTCGGCCCGCCGCGAGGAGCGCTTCCCCGAGAAGGAGCTGCATGTCCGGATGCTGTCCCGACTCGAGCACGAGCCGGCGCGCATCGCGGATCGCCTCGTCGTAGCGCCGCTCGGCGAGCGCTTGTTTGAGCGCGTCGAGCTGGTCTTTCGCGGGCTCGGCCATGCGACGCCCCCGAGGGTATCGGATCCCCGCGGCCCACCCCAAAAGGAAACGAGCCGCGCTCGTCGGCCCCGCGGTTCGTGGTTCGGTCAGACCGCGGCGCGCGCCGCCTCGAGCGCGCGCGCGAGGTCCGCGCGGAGGTCGCCCTCGTCTTCGAGCCCCACCGAGATCCGGATGAAACCATCGACGATTCCGAGCGCGGCACGCTGCGCCGCCGGGATCGCGCCGTGCGTCATCACGGCCGGCAGCTCGATCAACGACTCGACGCCGCCGAGGCTCTCGGCGCACGCGAAGATCGACACCGTCTCGAGCAGGGCGCGTGCGGCGCGCTCGCCGCCCTTCACGACGAACGAGATCATGCCGCCTGGCCCCTTCATCTGCCTCACGGCGAGCGCGTGTTGCGGATGCGACGCGAGGCCCGGGTAGATCACCTTCTCGACCTGGGGATGCCCTTCGAGCCACGCCGCGATCGCCGCGGCGCTCCGGACGTGACGCTCCATGCGCACCGGCAGCGTCTTGAGGCCGCGCAAGACCATGTAGCAGTCGAAGGGAGCGGGGATCGCGCCCATCGCGTTCTGGAGGAAGCGCAGCTTCTCGTTCCAGGCGTCGTCGCTCGTGACGATGCAGCCCCCGACGACGTCCGAGTGGCCGTTCAGGTACTTGGTCATCGAGTGCACGACGAGGCTCGCTCCGAGCTCGAGCGGGCGCTGGAGCATCGGAGTCGCGAACGTGTTGTCGACCACCAGCGGGATGCTTCGGCTCGTGCAGATCTGGCCGATCGCCGCGATGTCGATGAGCTTGAGCATCGGGTTCGTCGGCGTCTCGATCCAGACGAGCTTCGTCTCGGGCCGGAGTGCACCCTCGAGGCGCGCCGCGTCGGTCAGATCGACCTGCGTCGTCACGATCCCCATCGGCTTCATCACCTTGTCGAGGATGCGGAAGCTGCCGCCATAGAGGTCGTCGCCCGCGACCACGTGATCGCCAGGGCGCAGCACGTGAAGGAGCGTCGTCATCGCGGCGCAGCCCGAGGCGAACGCGAGGCCGTGCTTGCCGCCCTCGATCGACGCGAGACAGTGCTCGAGCGTCCGGCGCGTCGGGTTGTCGGTGCGCGAGTACTCGAAGCCCTTGTGGACGCCAGGCCCGTCCTGGGCGAACGTGCTCGCGAGCACGATGGGGGTCATCACCGCGCCCGAGACGGGGTCGGGGCTCTGGCCTCCGTGGATCGCGAGGGTGTCGAGGTGCAGGTTCGTGACGGCGCTCTTCATGGGTCGCCGGATACCAGCGCGCCCCCGGCCGGGCAACATGCGCCCCGCGGCCGCCTCCTCGTGGTACACGTCGGCAGGCCATGCCGGAGGGCCTCGACCCGCCGGCCCGCGTAGCTTGGCCACCCCTGAAGGAGCTCCCATGCGCTCGACGAAGCCCGCCTCGGTCCTCTGGCTCGCAGCCGCGCTCTCACTCGCCGGCTGCAACAACACCACGCCGTCCCGAATCTTCGCGGCGGTGAACTGGAAGATGCGCTGCCCCAACGCCGAGGACATCGCCGGCGGCTGCAGCATGGGCTGCAGCGAAGGGCCGGCCCGGGGCGTCAACGACTTCGCCGGCGACAACGGCGTCTCCCTCACGTGCTCCGTCACGGAGACTGGCTCGTCCCGCGTCCTCAACTTCCGCGCGGCGACCTCGACGGGCCAGTCGATCACCCTCCAGAACGTCACGGTCCCCACCGGTGGCGGCTCGGCCCTGAGCGGCACCGTCCGCTTCCGGGAGGACAACGACTACACCGGCCTCGCGGGAGGCAACCCGCCCAGCGCCGCGCAGCCCTGCCAGATCTCGAACGTCACCTTCGAGCGCGACGTCGACACGACCGACACGGTGATCCGCGGCGAGGTGCGCTGCCGCCAGATGCGGGCCGACGCCGACAATCGGATCTGCCGCGGGCTCACGGACCCGAACGGCGCGCTCGTGACGGCGACCGCGGTAGAATTCCAGGTCTTCGCCTGCCCCGGCCTCGTCCTCGCCGCGCCCTGACGCGCTACGGGCGCTCGGTCCCTGGCGGCGCTCCGAGGCGCTGGATGCGCAGGCCCGTGCCATAGAGCAGCGCCAGGAGGCCGCCTTCGCCGAGGAGGTTGCAGGCGTCGATGAGGACCAGGGCGCCGCCGCGTCGGACGTGCTCCTCGACGGTCGGGAGCCATCGTTGGGCACGGGCGCCCACGAGCTGGCTCTGGAGGACGGCGGCCTCGGGATCGTTGGTGTGGGTCTCGCCGCACGCCGCGCGTATCCGAGACTCATCGCGGCTCGCGAATGCGCTGCGCAAGCGCCCCGCGCGCGCACGCGCCGCGTCGGCTGATTCGAGCTGCTCGCGGAGGGCCAAGACCCAGTGATCCTGGGAGATGGCCTCGAGGTCGGCGATGTAGGTCGCCGGGTCGGCGTCGAGCCATTCGGTCGCCGTGCCCCGCGCGCGCACCCGCTCGATGAGCTCGCTCGTGACGCTCGACGTCGACGCCGCGCCCGCGACGCGTCGGCGACCGTCGGCGTCGGCCTCCGCCTCGGCCATGCGGACGCGCGCGACGTGAAGGCTGAGCACCCACGGCCGGATCGAGCGCAGCGTCGTGTCGGGCAGCAGTCCCCCCAGTTCGGTCCGGAGCGCGCCCCACGCGCCGGCGCCGAGCAGTCGGTCGAGTCGATCGCGGCGCGCGAGGCGATGGTCTTCGTAGAGGGCGGGCAGCTCGAGCGCTCCAGGGTCGATCTCCGCCACCACGCGAGCGGCGCGCGCGAGCACCTCGTCGTGCGGGGCCGGAAGCGTCGTGTGCAGCGTCGCGCCGTAGCCCATCGACGCCATGACCCAGCTCGGCTCGCCCTCGCCGACGCCGACCGTCACCTGCCAGAGCAAGACGGGCGGCGTCCAGCTCTCCCGCAGCCGCTCTCGAACGAGCACTGCCTCGCGTGCTTCGCGGTCCTCGGCGCTCTCGCCGAGGGGCGCACCTCCGCAGGCAGGGGTCGCGAGCGCGCCGAGGAGGAGCGCGGCTGCGAGCGAGAGGGGCCCGCGCGCGCGCTCGGGGCCCTCAGCTTCCATACATGGACTCGGCCATCTTGTAGGCCGAGAGCTCCAGTCGATGAAGCGCCTCGCGGATCGCGATGGCGTCGCCGCCCTCGACGGCGGCGCGCAAGCCCTCGATGTCGGCCGTGACCGTCGCGAGCAGATCGGGCGTCGCGATGTCGCCGAACTCGGTCACCGCGCGCTCGCTCGTGTAGAGCAGCGCCTCGGCGCTCTGCCTCAGCTCGGCCAGCTCCCTGCGCTTGCTGTCGCTCTGTTTGTACTTGTCGGCGTCCTCGACGAGGCCTTCGATCTGCTCCTTCGTGAGCCCGCCCGAGGCGACGACGCGCACCTTCTGCTCGCGTCCCGTGCCGAGATCTTTCGCGTAGACGTGCACGATGCCGTCGGCGTCGATCTCGAAGCGGACCTCGACCTGAGGGACGCCGCGCGGCGCCGGAGGAATGGGCGAGAGCTCGAAGCTCGCGAGGGACTTGTTGTCCGCAGCCATCTCGCGCTCGCCCTGGAGCACGTGGACCGGGACGAAGGATTGGTTGTCCACCGACGTCGTGAAGATCTCCTTCGCGACCGTGGGGATCGTGGTGTTGCGGGGGATCAGCCGGTGGAAGATGCCTCCGCCGACCTCGACACCGAGCGAGAGCGGGGTGACGTCGAGCAGGAGCACCTGCTCCATCTCACCCGTCATCGAGGCCCCCTGGATGGCAGCCCCGACCGCGACGACCTCGTCCGGGTTGACGCCTTTGTGCGCTGGTCGCCCGAAGAGCTCGGCGACCTTGCGCTGCACGAGCGGCATGCGCGTCATGCCGCCGACGAGGATCACCTCGTCGATCTCCGAGACGGTCAGGCGCGCGTCGGCGAGCGCGCGACGACACGGCTCCAGCGTCCGCTCGACGAGGTCGGCACACAGGATCTCGATGTCCGACCGCTTGAGCGTCGTCACCAGATGCTTCGGACCCGAGGGGTCCGCCGCGATGAAGGGGAGGTTGATCTCCGTCTCGAGCGCACTCGAGAGCTCGTGCTTGGCCTTCTCTGCCTGCTCCTTCAGGCGCTGGAGGGCCACGCGATCCTTGCGCAGGTCGATGCCCGAATTGTCCTGGGCGAACCTCTCCGCGAGGTGGTCGACGATCACGCCGTCGAAGTCCTCGCCGCCGAGGTGCGTGTCGCCGTTGGTGGCGAGCACCTTGAAGACTCCATCGGCCATCTCGAGGATCGAGATGTCGAAGGTGCCGCCCCCGAGATCGTACACGGCGACCTTGCCCTGCTTGCCCTTGTCCAGCCCGTACGCGAGCGCGGCGGCCGTCGGCTCGTTGATGATGCGCTTGACCTCGAGGCCTGCGATCTTGCCCGCGTCGCGCGTCGCCTGCCGCTGTGCATCGTCGAAGTACGCGGGCACGGTGACGATCGCGGTGTCCACCGTCGTACCGAGATAGTTCTCGGCGATCTCCTTCATCTTCGCGAGGACCAGCGCCGAGACCTCGGGCGGGGAGAGCTCTTTGTCGCCCGCCTGAACCCACGCGTCCCCGTTGAGCGCCTGGACGACCCGGTAGGGGACGGCGGCAGCATGGCGCTTGGCCTCCTCGGACTCGAAGCGGCGTCCCATGAGGCGCTTGACGGCGAACACGGTGTTCTCGGGGTTGGTGACCGCCTGGCGCTTCGCCACCGAGCCCACGCGGCGCTCCCCTTCTTTCGTGAACGCGATGACGGAAGGTGTCGTCCGGGAGCCCTCGGCGTTGGGGATCACCACGGGCTCGCCATTCTCGATGAACGCGACGCAGGAGTTCGTCGTGCCGAGGTCGATCCCGATGATCTTCGACATGGGCTCCGAAGATACCGACGTCGACCGAAAAAAAGAACCCGTCTTCGTGCTCTCGCGCCGACCGTCAGGCGGAGGCGGCAGGCTTGCGAGCGACGACCACCATCGCGGGCCGGACGAGCTTGTCGCCCAGCCGGTAGCCCGGGACGATCTCCTGGAGGACCGTTCCCGCCGCTTGCTCGTCCGTCTCGACCTGCTGGATCGCGTCATGGACGCTGGGGTCGAAGCGCTCTCCGACCGTCTTGACCTTCGAGAGGCCCATGCGACCTGCCTGATCTTCGAAGAGCTTGAGGACCATCTTCACGCCCTCGATGACGGCCTTCACCTCCGCCACTCCCGCATCGGCCGAGAGCGCCGCCGAAGCGCCCAGCGCGCGCTCGAGGTTGTCGAGCACGGGCAGCACCTCGCGGATGATCTCTTCCTTTCCGCGGCGCTCGGCGTCCTCGAGGTCTTTGCGGGAGCGCTTGCGGAAATTGTCGAAGTCGGCCGCCGTGCGCAGGAGCTGGTCGCGCATCTTGTCGCGCTCCTCGCGCAGAGCTGCCAACGGGTCCGGGGCGGGCGCCTCGACGCTGACCTCGGGGGTGGGCTTCTCGTCGGGGGGGGCTTCGTCGCTCACGGTGTTGCTCCTCGATTTCGACGCGCGCCTTCGAAGTCGACGGCGTGCGGGGCCGGACTCTAAACACGCCCGCTCCGTCTGCCAAGGCGGGCCTGGGGGTGAGGCCCTGACCGGTCGAGGCCTCGCTCCGCAGGGGGCGGGCCCTCGGTTCACTCCGGCGCGTCCTCGCCGTCACCGTCGAGCGAGTGACCGTCGAGCACGTCGCTCACCACCTGCGCGGTGAACCCGACGAGCGGCATCAGCTTCGCGTAGTCGAGCCGGCTCGGGCCGATCACACCGAGCGAGCCGGAGGGCACCCCGTGCGCCCGGTAGGTCGAGGAGATGACTCCGACGTCATCCGCCGCGTCGAGCTCGGCCTCCGAGCCCACGAGCACCTGCACGCCGCCGGCGGCGAGCGTGCGATCGAGCAGGCCGAGCAAGCGCTCGCGCTCCTCGAACGTGCGCAGAAAGCGCCGGATCTTCTCGGGGTCCGAGAACTCGCGGCGATCGAAGAGCGCCCCTTGACCCTCGATCACCAGGCTGTCGGTGCTCGGCGCTGCGGCCGCGGCGTCCACGATCTCCTTGGCGCGACGCCGCAGCCCGTCGTACGCGTCGCGCTCCTTGGCGACCGCGTCGGCGAGCGCGGCTCGCAGCTCCGCGAGCGAGAGGCCGCCCTCGCTCTCTGCGCGCGCCCCCGTGAGCTCGAGGAGGTAGTTGTGAAGTCGCTCGAGCTCCTCGGGCGCGAGGACCTCGGCGATCTCGATCACGCGGGTCTGTACCGCGCCGGACTGCCACACGACGACGACGAGGAGGCGCCGCTCGCCGAGGGGCATGAATCTCAGGTGCGCGATCGCCTCACGGTCTGCCCTGCGGCTCACGACGGCGGCCGCGCCAGAGAGAGACGCCAGCATGCGCGCGGCCTCGCGGACGACGTCGTCCACGCCCGGACGCAGCTGCTTCATCCGCGCGAGCACGGCGGCGCGGTCGCGGTCGGAGACGTCGCGCATCTGCGCGAGGGCGTCGATGAAGACCCGAAAGCCGAGCTCGGTCGGGACGCGACCGGCGCTCGTGTGCGGCTGCGCGACGCAGCCTGAGTCCTCGAGGTCGGTCAGCTCGTTGCGGATCGTGGCCGCCGAGAGGTTGAGCCCGTAGCGCTTCGAGAGCGTGCGCGAGCCGACGGGCTCACCGGTCGCGATGTACTCCGTGACGAGCGCGTAGAGAATCTTGCGCGCGCGGTACGCCAAGTCCGGAGCAGCGCGGCCGCGGCCGGTCGGTGTCTGGCCGGTGACGAGGGCGCGACGAGGTCGGACGGGGATCTGCATCGACGAACGGCCACGGAGTGTAGCCCATGCGCGGCAGAGGCGCGGGACCGCCGTTCGCGGAGGGTCGCCTGCCGTGCCGACCCCTCAGCCGGGACAGCCCGCGAGCGACCGCGAAGCCTCCGCGGCGTAGCGTCCGGAGGGCGCCCCTCGGAGGTAGCGCCGGAGCCCTTCGCAGCGCGCCTCGCCCTCGGTGTGCAGCGCCATCCAGCCCGTCGCCTCGAGCGACGTCACCGCGGCGGCGCGCATGCGCTCGGTCGCGTCTCGTCGCTGGAGCGCCTCGACGTGCCCGAGCAGGAGCATGGCCTCCGCGTTGGTCGCGTCCTGCTCCAGCGCCTGGCGCGCGAAGATGCTCGCCCGACCGTAGGCTTCGTTGTGCCACTCCATCCACGCACGGGCGAGGACCGCGTAGGCCTCCTCGGTGTTCGTCAGCGGATCGGTCGAGGTCCCGACCCGGAGCATGTCGATCGCGGGCTCGATGCTGGGCTCGCGACGTGCGCGACCGAAGGCCAGCGCGCGCATGGCCAGCGCGAAGTGCCGCAGTGGTGTCTGCCGGGTGCTGGCCGCGTAGAACGCATCGGCGGCCTCGTTCCACTGCTCGGCTTGGTAGTGGAGCTGCCCGAGGCGCACGCGGAGCTCGCCGTCGTCGGGCCGCCGCTCGCATGCCGCGCGTACGGAGTCGACGCCTGCGGATCCGGCGAGGGCGATCACGAGGTGGCGCGCGCGGAGGAGATCCACCTCGTGACCTTCGATCGAGGCCGCATCGAGGCCCGCCACGGCCGCCTCCCCCCGCGCGACATCGCCGGTCTCGTTCGACAGGTCGAGCAGCTCGAGCAGCGCCGGCCGATGCGCGGGGACGAGCTCGATCGCGCGCGCCAGGCTCGCGCGGGCCTCCTCGACGAGCGCCTCGCGATCCGCCGCCTCGGTCGCGGACAGACGCCGCGCCGCGATGCCTCTCTCCGTCGCCACCTCGGCGTCGTGGTCGTCGACCTCCATCGCGCGGCGGTAGGCCTCGAGCGCGCTCTGCCACTGCCCACTGCGGAAATGCACCCGGCCCTGCGCCGCGAGGAGCGCAGGCTCCCTTGGATGGGCCTCGAGCGCGGCCCCGAGCGTCGAGAGCGCCCGCGCGCGGTCTCCCTGCGCGGCGAGCGCGTACGCTGCGGCCGCGGCCACGCGCGGGAACGTGGGGTCCCGGGCGAGCAGAGGCTCGACCGGAGCGAGCGCCTCGGCTGCCCGCCCGACGAGCACGAGGAGCCCGGAGAGGCCGCACATGGCTTCGATCGCGAGATCCGGATTCTCCGCCGCTCGTCGGTACCGCGCGATGGCCACCTCGACGTCCCCGCGCTGCGCCGCGATGTCGGCCTCGACCAGCGTCCTACGCGCGGACTCGTCCGCCAGGGCCGCCATGCGCTGCGCGGTCTCGACGTCGCCGTTCGCGAGCGCGCGTCGCGCGTAGAGCAGGCCACGCCGTCCCGCGTCGGTCGAGACACCCGTGCCGAGCCTCGTCATCGTGCGTTCGGCAGCGTCGAGGCGGCCGAGCGCGAGCCAGGCCTCGGTCACCTCGATCTCGAAGAGCTCGTCCCCCGGCGGCGCCGCTTGCTCGGCGCGCGCGAGCGCTTCGGTCGCGCCGAGGGTGTCCCCCTGCACGACCTCCGAGAGCGCGAGCAGCAGCTCGGCCCAGGCCCGCTCCGAGGGCGTGGCGTCCGGCGCCGCGAGCACGGCCTGCGCGTCGAGGAGGGCCTCGGAGCGCCCGAGGTCTCGTTCCCAGCGTGCCCGCGCCCGCGCGATGCGGAGGATCGTCGCCTCGCCTTCGGTGAGCTCGAGCGTGCCGGTCTGCCGGCTGCCGACCTCGAGCACGAGGGCCTGGTGCCGGGGCGCGTCGGGCGCCTCGGCGAGGGCGGCGTCCGCCGCCGAGCGCGCGGCCTCGATGTTCCCGATCGCGAGCGCGGTGAGCGCGCGGGCATGTCCGGCCTCGGCGGCGCGCGGTCCTTGCCCCGCGACGAGCGCGCTCGCGTGGTTGCGGGCGGCTTCGGCGTCGCCCGCGGCGAGCGCGAGGTAGGTGCTCGCGATCCGGTGATCGGAGGCGTTCTCGGTACCGAGCTCGTGGAGCGCGAGGAGGGACTCGGCGTCGGCGCGTCGCGCGGTCTCACCCGCGAGCACGGCGGTCGCGAGGAGGCGAGCGCGCAGCGCGACGTCGGCCGGCGAGTCCTCGCCCGCGAGCTCGCCGAGCGCGGCGTCGATCGCCGAGATGCGACCGGTGCGCTCCGCCTCGGTCGCGAGGGCCGCGATGGAGGCCCGATGTCGGACGCGGTTCGCGACGAGGGCGAGCGCGATCAGCGCGACCACGGCGCTCACCGCGATGGCGACGCGGATCGCCTTGCGGCGCTGCACCTCCTCTCGCGTGAGCGGCACCTCCCGGATGGCCGGGATCGACTTCCGCACGAACTCGACCCGGAACATGTCCGACCCCTCACCGCTTCCGCGGTACGGAGTCATCGACGGTTCGTTCGATTCGTCTTCTTTGTCGTCGCTGCTCATGGAGAGGCGCTCGAGCGACCCGGCCCGACCCGCGGCATGATGCCCCCGGCGAGGCGCCCGTGACCAGTGCCAACCGGTCGAGCCACGCCGTCACGACTTTTTTCACATGATCCCAGAGAAGCGCTTGGCGCGATCTCATGAAGTCGCTACGATCGTCGGGTTCGATTGCGGCGACCCTCGGGGAACGTCCCCGCGAGCCGACGCGTTCGATCGCCGCAGACACGGCGGATGGGCAGAACGCTATGCCCCGCAATGGTGCGAACATGGACGCCCCGCGAGCCCGGTCCTCGGACCGGGCTTCTGGAGCGCGCGTCTCGGAAGCCGGCTCGCTGCGCGGGCCGACGTCCAGGCGTGTATCCATTCTGCCGTGGAGACCGTGGGGAGATTCGGCGCCGGCGCCTCGCTCACGCGAGGTACCCGCTCGTCTGGCTCCCCCCACTCACGAACGTCCCGACGTGAGCCCGACCCGCGGAGGTCGTCCGGCACTGGTGCCGGCCGCGCCGCCGCGATGCAGTTGGAGCCCGGGGACGCCGGCATATGCCGGGGGAGGAGAAGCGAAGTGAACAGTAGCGAATGTACCTGTCGTCGGTCCGTGTCTCGATCCGAGGAGGCTCACGAGTAATCGCTGTTCACCCTCGGTCCTCTTGGGAGGCCGCAGGCCCGCGCGAGCGGGGCTGCGGCCTTCTTTTATGGGGAGGGCTCCCGCGCGTGGCGTCGCTTTTGGAGACCCGACGAGCGAAGATGCCGGGCGCGTGAGCCTCACGGACTGGATCAGTTTCGCCTCGGCGGCCGTGTTCCTCTTCCTGGCCGTGCTCGCCTCGGCGCATGCGCGTCGTTCGACGATGGCCGGGCCGCTCGGACGCACGTGCGCGGCGCTCTTCGCGTACGAGGCCCTCGAGGTGCTCAAGAACCTCACGGGGCGCGAGAGTCTGCTCTTTCTGCAATGCGCGGCCGCGTCACTGTCGGCTCCGACCACCGCCGCCCTCGTCCTCCGATTCCTCGGGCAGTGGCGGCGGCACAGGTGGCTCTTGCTCGCGGGCGCGACCTACTTCTCGCTCGTCGCGCTCGCATGCTTCGTCGCCGTCGTCGTTCCCTCGCTCGCCTGGTTTCCTGCCTCTCCGACCTGGGCCCTCTGCCTGCTCGCCGGCATCGTGCCCGAGTTCGGTTACCTCTTCGTGCTTCTCCACCGGCATGCGCGGGCGAGCGACGCCACCGAGCGCGCCCGCACGCAGGTCCTCGTGCTCGCGCTCATCCTCGGGGTCGGCGGCGCGGGCTCCGACCTCACGTCGATCGCAGGCGCGGAGGTCCCGCGGCTCGCTGCGTTCGGGCTGATCGCGAGCGCGGCGTGTCTGGCCACGCTCTCGCTGCGCTTCGAGCTGCTCGAGCGCGTCGAGACGCTCGCGATCGTCCACGCCGGCGCGCTCGGCAGCGTGGCTCTGCTGGCGCATCTCTTCCTCCTCTCGTTTCTGGGCTCCTCGCCGACCCTCGTCGCGCTGCTGATGGTCGCCGTCACCCTCGCCGCCGTCGCGACGTTGAGGCCGCTCGTGGTGATGCGGTCGGAGATGCGCGCGCGGACCGCGTACCTCGTGACGCTGGGCCGCTTGTCGGCGCAGATGGCCCACGACGCCAGGAACCCGCTCGCCGCGATCCGCGGCGCCGCGCAGTTTCTGCGCGAGGAGCGAGCGCAGGGTCGCTCGATCGACGAACAGACGATGTTCGTCGAGCTCATCGTCGAGCAGACCGAACGACTCGAGCGAGTCCTCGCGGACTACCAGCGCCTCGGGCGCGCCGAGGCCCGGAGGGCTCCCGTCGCGCTGCGCCCGCTGCTCGAGGAGCTCGCGGAGGCGCACCGCGCTGCTTCGCCGGCCCACGCGGTCGAGATCGAGGCGGATGAGGCGCTCCGATGGAGTCTCGACCGCGACCTCGTGCTCGGGGCGCTCGAGAACCTGCTGCGCAACGCGACGGAGGCGACCGCGCAGGGTGGGCGGCTCGTCTTGCGTGCGCGCCTCCTCGGCCCGCGCCTGCTCGCGCTCGAGGTCGACGACGACGGTCCGGGCGTGGATGTCCGTACCCGAGAGCGCGCGTTCGACGACTTCTTCACCACCAAGGCGACCGGCTCCGGCCTCGGCCTCGCGTTCGTGGGGCGCGTGGCGGGCGCGCACGGAGGCACGGCGGCGATGGAGGCGCTCTCGCCGCGTGGCACGCGCGTCCGATTCACGGTCGCGGCCGGGGGCGAGGGCCAGCTCGAGCCGAGCGCGCCGGACGCCGATCAGGGCAGCTGAGCCGCGATGATCGCGACCGCGTCGAGGCAGACCTCTCCGCGGCGGCTCGAGTTCTTCACGCGGACGTACCGGAACTCCGTGCGCTCGAACTGATCGACGTCGAGCTCGACCGAGCCGACCACGTCCGCGCCGACCTGTGTGCGCTCCTCGCGGCGCTCGCGCAGCACGTCGACGCGGTAAGGCGCCGAGAAGGCGTCGACGACGATCGCGAGATCGGCGCTCGGCCGCCCGTCCGTGCGGATCCGCGTGCCCGGCGCGAGCTCGAGCAAGACCTTGCCGCCGGGGGCGATGGTCGCGCAGTGGCCATCGGGCGGACCGAGCGCCCAGCCCACGTCGGTCGTGCGGTCGCTGCCGCTCATGATCGCCAGCCACGTGGGCCGAACCGCGAGGGTGTCTGCGCCAGCGTCTGGCGGGGGGCCAGCGTCGGGCGCCGTGGCTGCTTCGGGCGAGCCCGAGAGCGCACCGCGCAAGGAAACGACGGTCACTGCGCCCAGACAGGTCATGGCCAGCGCCCCGAGCACGAGCCAGGGCGTGCGCCGTGTGGGGATTTCGGGCGCCGCGGTGCGCGCTCCGGCCGCTCTCTGCGAGACCGGCGTGGCAGGCAGCGTGGCAGCGTCGGCGCTCGGGCGGGGCGCGCGATCTTGCGACGGGGTGATCGCCAGCACGCTCACGCGTTGCTCCCCGAGGAGCTCCTCGAGAAATGCGCGGACCGAGCGCGTGCGCTCATGCGGATCCTTCGCGAGGGCGTGCAGGACGGCCTTGCGCTTGCTCTCCGCGAGGCTCTGCGTCGCCGGATAGTCGTCGAACGAGGGCACGGGCTCGCTGATGTGCGCCGCGGCCCACTGGAGCGGCGTCCTGGCCTCGAAGGGTCTCTTGCCGGTCAGCATCTCGAACACGATCAGCGCGAGCGCGTAGACGTCCGAGCGCTCGTCGAGCGGCTTGGCCGAGAGCTGCTCCGGGCTCATGTAGGCGGGCGTCCCGACGATGAGCCCCTCGCCCGTGATCTCGGCGGCGGCGCTCTCCGGGGCGCTCTGCTTGGCGATGCCGAAGTCGAGCACCTTCGCGAACTCCCCCTCGTCGGGGTTGTACGCGAGCAGGATGTTGTCGGGCTTGAGGTCGCGGTGGACGATGCCGCGCCGGTGGGCCTCGCTCAGTGCGCCGCCGATCTGGCCCACGAGCCTCTCCACGGTCGCGAGCGGCATCGGGCCGTCGTCGAGCGCGCGCGCGAGCGAGCGCCCCTCGACGTACTCCATCGCGATGAAGAGGCGTCCGTCGGGCAGCTTCCCGAAGTCGTAGAAGCGGATCGTGTTCGGATGCGTGAGCTGCACGACGAGCTCGCACTCGCGCGTGAAGCGAGAGACCCCGACGCTGTCGTGGCCACCCCGCAAGACCTTGACGGCGACCGGTCGCTTGGCCGCGCCCATCGGCTGCTCGGCGTAGTAGACGCGGCCCATCCCCCCCTCGCCGATCACGCGCACGATGCGGTAGCGGTCGTGTACGAGCTGGCCGAAGAGCGGGTCGCGCTCAGCGACCTCTTGCCCGAGACGCGCGCCGCACTCCGCGCAGAACCGCGCATGGTCTGCGTTGAGGTACGAGCACACGCTGCAGGCGACCGCCATGGGCGCCGCAATCTACACCGAGTGCGGCGCTGCACATCACCGTGTCGGCGGAGACCTTACGGAGTCCGATCTCGGAGATCGCTCGCCCCGACCGCGCGCGAACGGTGTCGCCACGCCTCGGCGCCTCGTCGTCCGGCTCAATCGTCGACGGCGCGCACGAGGATCGAGGTGTTCACGCCGCCGAAGGCGAAGTTGTTGGTCATCACGACGCGCGGCCTCGCTGCCGTCGTCTCGCGCACGTAGCCAAGCTTTCCGCAGCGCGGATCGACCTCCTCGAGGTTCCGGTTCGCCGCGAGGAAGCCGCCCCGCATCATGAGCAGAGAGAACACGAGCTCCATCGCGCCGCAGGCGCCGAGCGTGTGGCCCGTGTAGCTCTTCTGCGTCGAGGCCGGCACGAGGCGACCGAAGAGCGATTCGGTGGCCTTGCTCTCGCAGATGTCGCCGATCTCGGTGCCGGTGCCGTGCATGTTCACGTAGTCGACGTCGCCGGGACGCACCTCGCCGGCCTCGAGCGCGAGCTCCATCGCGCCGCGCATGCCCGCCTCCGATGGCGCCGTGATGTGGAGGCCGTCGCAGTTGGTCCCGTAGGACACGATCTCTCCGAGGATCTCGGCGCCCCGGGCCTTGGCGTGCTCGTAGGCCTCGAGCACCACCGTCCCGGCGCCCTCGCCGATCACGAGGCCGTCACGGCGCGCGTCGAAGGGTCGAGGCGAACGCGCTGGTTCCGCGTTGTAGCGGATGCTCGTCGCCATCAGGAGATCGAAGGTGACCGCCGTCGCGTAGTGCATCTCCTCGGCGCCGCCTGCGAGCATGACGTCCTGCGCGCCGTGCTTGATCGACTCGTACGCCGCGCCGATCGACTGGCTCCCGCTCGTGCACGCGGAGATCACGGGCAGCACGCGACCGCGGATCCCGTAGGTCGCGGCGAGGTTCGCCGCGCACGTGTGCGTCATGAACTTGAGGTAGCTCGAGCTGTCGAGGCCCCGCATGGTCTTGTTGACGAAGAGGGGCCCGCAGAAGGCCTCGAGCTCGTGCGAGCTGCCCGTCGTCGAGCCGTACGCGACGCCCGTGCGCCCGCTCTGGAGCGTCGCCTCGGTCAGGCCCGCCTGCGCGATGGCCTGATCGGTCGCGTACATGGCGTAGAGGCCGACCGTGCCCTGTGTGCGCCGGCGGCGGCGCGGGAAATGGGCGACGAGGTCGATGCCGGTGACCTTGCCTCCGATCCGCGTCTGGAGGTCGGCGATGTGGTCCCACTCCGGCATGGGGTGGATGCCACCGCGCATGGCGCGAAGAGAGGCCTCGCACTCGCCGGCGTCGCGGCCGATGGGGCTCAGCACCCCGTACCCCGTGATCACGACTCTACGCATGCAACTTCCATCGATCCGGTGCGCCCGACGACCGGCCGCAGCGGGCCCGTGGGACGCGCGAGCCGCGCGTTCGCTTCACGCGCCGGCACATCGCGGCGAGGCCCGCGGCCCGCTCACGGGCTGGGAGCACCGCCGCCCGGCGGGCCAGCGGGGCCCTCCGGCACACCGGCGTTGGTCTTCGCGATCTCCGCGAACACGAAGTCGATCAGCTCCGCCACGGTCCGCACGTTGCGCGCCTCCGCGGGGTCGGGGCGACGGCCCGTGACCTCGCGGAGCTGGGTGAAGATGTCGATCGCGTCGATGCTGTCGAGGTCGAGCTCTTCGTAGAGCGTGGACTCCGGCTGGATCTTCGACTTCTCGATCTCGAAGCTGTCCGAGAGGATCTCGACGATCCGCTCGAGCACTTCCTCGCGGCTCGGGGTGGGGATCTGCGCCATGCGTGTTCCGTGGAGCTCCGTCGCCGAAGGTCGGCCGCTCAGCCGCTCCTGCGAAGCGCGCGTTGCTACCACCAACGCGCGCACTTGGCGAGCCCTCGACGGCGACGCTCACCGCGGCGCCAGGACGATCACGTGCTCCCGGCGCGGGGGCCCGCCGAGGTGGTCGGGGCGCTCCTCGGAGGCGGCCGCGACCGGCCGCAGGCCGACCCGCGGAGCCAGCGCGAGCACGTGCCCGTGTGCGTCCACGCGTCGCGGTCCGAGCTGCGCGTCGCCGAGGACGAGCGCGATCCGCGAAGCCGGCCCGCGCAGGACCGCGCGCATCGCCGCGAGGCTCTCGCCGAGCTCACGATCCCAGCGCTCCGCGTGCTCTGCGTGGCGTCGTGCGCCGATCTCGGCCTGCTCGAAGCCGGCGCGCGGCAGGCTCAGCCAGTCGAGGCGGAGCGCGTGCTGGGCCGCGTAGTCGTAGGTCCCGCCGTACGGGGGCGAGGTGATGATCACATCGGCCGCGCGCCCGCGCATCGCGCGCAGGGCGTCGCGGGCATCGCCTGTGAGCATCTCGAGCGCGCCCGGGCGAGCCCCCATGGCCCGCGCGAGCTCGGCCCAGCGCGCGAGCAGCTCCTGGCCCTTGCGCTCGAAGAGCTCCGTGGAGAGGCCCTTGCGGATCCGCTTGCGGACTTCGTCTTCCGCGGTGTCCGCGCGCCTGTTCGAGACCTTGCCCACGATCGAGGAGAAGAGGACCAGCGCTGCTTCGCGGTCGGCGGGGTCGATCGCGGGATCGAGGCCGCGGATCTCCTCGAGCAGACCGGCCAGCTCCTTCAACGTGTGGGTGCCGTAGAGGCCCAGGTGCTCTCCGCGCAGCTTGGCGACGGCCGGACGCCGCTCGCGGACGCGCTCGAGCGAGCGCTCGCAGAGATGGCGCAACAGCACTCCGAACGCCTCGCGGTCGTCGGGGCTCGTGACACGCGTCTTGACCCGCGCGACGAGCGCCGAGAGCGGGTTGGCGTCGATGCCCACGACGTGGTGGCCGCGCACCCGTGCCTCGACCGCGACGGTGCCGCCCCCGACGAAGGGATCGAGAACGACCGCGCCTGGCTCGGGCACGAGCAGCTCGAGCAGGCCTCCGGCGATCGCGCGGTGCATGCGCGCGGGCCACACGTGGAAGCCGTGCGTCAGCACGTCCGGGTCGAGCTCGGTCGCGCGCGCGAGCAGCGCGGCGAGCGGGGCCGCGAGCACCTCGGGGCCGTGCAGCGCGATCGCGCCGCGCGGATGCGCGAGGGGCGCGCGTGGTCCGGATCGGGGCCCGGAGCCTGAACCAGGGATCGGCCCCGAGCGCGGCCCCGAAGGCGATCCCGACCTCGGACTGGACGGTGGTCCCGAACCCGGACCGGACGGGAGACCCCGCCGTGGACCGGACGGGGCGCCCCGTCGTGGACTGGAAGGAGAGCCCGGTTGCGGCCGGGGGGTCGCGGGGCGGCGGTCGTTCATGCGCGTGCTCCAGTCCGGAGCCGCTCGGGCGGGCTCGGGGTCTCGTCTTGCATCGGGAGGCCGAAGAACGCGCGGATCTCGCGCTGTGCCTCGGTGCGGGCCCCGTCGTGGCTGCGTGCGACGAAGTCTTCGCGGCGCGGCTCGGCCAGGGCGGGCCCCCGCCGCAGCGTCCACACGGCGAAGAGCGGCTCCTTGCCTGCGCGCGGCGAGACGACCAGCTCGTGCTCCGCCGAGAGGCCCAGCGCGTCGAGCTGCCCCGTGACCCGCGCCGGCTTCTTCGCGTCGGCGCACACCACGATCACGCCGCCCTCCGCGACGAGCGCGCGCGCGGTGGAGAGGTAGTCCTCGACGCCGCCCCGCCGCTCCACCCGCGCGTAGGCGCGCTGAGGGTCGCTCGAGGGCAGCGTGGCCGCGGGCGAGAAGTAAGGTGGCGTGCCCGTCACCAGGTCGAAGCCTTCGCCCAGGCGCGCTCGGACCTCGGGATCGCGAAAATCCCCGCAAACAGGCCTCAGGCGCGCGCGGAGGCCGTTTCGCTCGACGTTGCGCTCCTGGAGCGCGAACGAGATTTCCTGGGCCTCGACGGTCGTGAGGGACGCATCACGGTGCGTCCACGCGAGCATGATCGCGACCGAGCCGATGCCGCTGCCGAGGTCGAGGATGCGCTGCGCCGCAGGCGCGCGGCGCGCTGCGACGAACGCCGTGAGCACGTCGTCGAGCGAGTACCGGTGCCCGCGAAGCCGCTGGAGCACGCGGAAGTCCGCGGTGATCGCATCGTCTGACAGCGGATCGTCGGCGCTCGAGGCTGCTCCGGAGAACGACAAAGCCTGCCACCATGGACGCGCCCGTCACCTCGCGCCACCGGCGGGCTCATGCGGCGAGGCGAAGCTCCCTCTGCCCCCGCGCGGTACACCCCGACCTCGTCAGCATCTGCCCTCGCGAGAGCCGGTCGATAGACGTCGAGCAAGCCCGTTCGGCCAGGGCATCCGCCAGCGCACGGCCAGCGGTTTGGAAGCCCAGCCAGCATGGATTGGCCTACGTTTGGCTGGCTCGCGCTCGGTCGTCGAGCACGGCCTCGCTTCGCGTTGCCCATCGCCCGCCATCGAGATGCAAGCGTCCGTGTTCGAAGCGCTGTCTCATGAGACTCTGCCGACGATGTCCGACGAACGCCGGATGCTCGTGGCCGTGATCGCCCTCGCGGTCCTCGGCCTCGCCTTGCGGGTGGTACGGAGCGAGAAACCCGGTGGTTCGGCGGTCCAGCCATGGGCGGGTGAGAGCGATCAACGGCTCCGCTGGCTCGGCGCTGCAGCGACGCTGCTCGCCTCGACGCCGCTCCTGCCGCTCGCGCCCTGGGTATCTGGGCTGCCGCCGGCGGGCTTTGGCGACGGCGTCAGCCACGCCCGAGTTGCCGCCGAGTTGTCACGCACTGGGCTCGCGTACGGCTGGGTCGACGGCTACGTCGGAGGCTTCCCGCTCGCCATCCACTACCCGATCGCGGGCTGGCTCGCGGCTGCGGGCCTGATTCGGCTCGGCCTGTCACCGCTCGGCGCCACCCACCTCCTTGGCTGGCTCGCGATCGCCGCGACGCCGCTGTCCTTCTACGTCGCGATCGTGCGCTGTGGCGGCCGCGCGCTCTTCGCCTGGCTCGGCGCGCTCTTCCTCGCGTGGGTTTCGCCGTACAACGCGTTCGTCGGCGGCTACGAGTCGTTCTTCGAGATGGGCCTGCTCTCGCAGGTGCTCGCGCTGCCGCTCTGCATCGCGTGGGTGTCGGCGATCGTTCGCGCGCGCTCGTGCGCGCTGCCGACCGTCTGGGGCGTGGCGGCGGTGCTGACCCATCCTCAGCTCGCCTTTGCGACGCTCACCGTGACCGCGCTGGCCTCGCTCGTGGCGGCCCGCCGCGCCGTCGTCCTGCGCTGCGCCGAGAGTGCGGCAGCGACCCTCGCGATCGCCGCTGCCGTCTACGGACCGGGTATCGCCACCCTGCAGATCCCCTTCGGGTGGCCGCCCAACTTCGGTTGGCGCCATCTCGGCTTTCCCCCCGAGCGGCTCGAGATCTGGCTCGCGGATGGTCAGCTCTTCGACCTCCGTCGCCCTGCGCTCCTCACCCACCTCGCCGGAACCGGTCTGCCGGCGCTCCTCCTGCAGTCGAACCGGCCCGCGGCCCGGGCGGTCGTGGTGGCCTTCCTGTCCATCCTCGCGCTCTCCGTGAGCGGGCGTGCGCTCGAGAGCTGGGAGCCCTTCGGCGCATGGTTCCTCGCGTTCCTTCAGCCGATGAGGGTCCTCGCGCTCGCGCCGGTGGCGGCGTCGCTCGTGGTGTGTGTCGCCCTCGAGGAGTCTCTGCCGCGGCTCGCCAACGCCGCGCTCCGACGTCTCCGAGCTCCGGTGGGCCTCCTCGTGTGCGCAGCCCCCGTTCTGGTGGTGCTGCTCGCGGCTCTGCCCGCCCGCCTCGACGCCGTCCGGGGGTGGCACGCGCGGCTCGCGGCCCTCGGCGCCCGCCCCGGCCATGAGCCCGCACCGGATGGCTGCGACCCGGCGGCGATGCGGCGCTGGCTCGTGGGGCTCACTGGCGGGAGCCTCTGGTACTCGCCGGACTCCTACGCCCCGGCGACCCAGTGCATGCACCAAGACGCGCTCGCGCTGTCGGTGCGGGTCCCGATCGCGGTGGTCGATGCGGTCGGGGCGCACGTGGGCGTTCTCGCGGCCGTCGCTCCGCGCCGGCTCCGCCCTCCGCGCGGAAGCGCTCGGGATCGAGCACGCCGTGGTCGACGCCAGCGCTGAGCCCCCCGCGGGCTGGCGCATCGACGGCCGTGTCGGCAGCGCGATCCAGCTCTGGTCCCTCGAGCGGCCAGCCTCGCGGCTCGGCGCGGGCTGCGTCGAGGAGGTGTGGTCGGGCTCGGACGCCGCGCTCCGCCAGCGGGTCTTCACTGCGCTCGAGGAGCCCGCAGGCGTCGACCGACTGCTCTCGTTCACCTCGCTGATCGAGCTCCGGCACGGCACGGCGACCGAAAGGCCCGCGGAGCTGGCAGCGTGCGACGCCCGCAGCGCTCGCTTCGAGGTACACCGGGCCGAGCGGCATGCGATCGAGGTCACGGTCACGTCGGACTCGCCCGTCGACGTCGTGTTCCGAGTGACCGCTTTCCGTGGCTGGCGTGTCACCCTCGACAGGACGCCGGTCGAGCCACGGGTGGTGGCGCCGGGGTTCCCCTCGGTGCGGGTCCCAGCGGGACGCCACCGCATGCGCGCCGAGGTCGACTGGCTCCCTGGCTACTGGTGGGCCGTGGCGGGCGCCGGACTCGTCGTCGCCCTCCTGGTCACATGGCGGCATCGGCGGACCACGGAGAGCCCCACGCCGCTCCCTGCGCGTCCGCCTTCGACCCCGCCCGCGCCACGCGAGAGCTGAGAAGAACGGCCGCATCCGGAACGGTGCCCGAGCGATCAGCGCGGCGTCGCCGCGCGCCAGGGCCCCGGCGCGGCGGGCTCATGCGGCGAGGCGAAGCTCCCTCTGTCCCGCGCGGTACACCCCGACCGCGACGAGCACGAGCGCCAGCACGAGGAGCGCGCCGCCGAGCGCGCCGGGGCGCGTGCTCTCCATGAGGCCGGTGAAGAGGATGCGACCGAGCTCGCCGTCGGGCGCGCGCTCGCGGTCCGTCAGGAACGAGAACACGGCCGCGACGTTCGTCAGCATCGAGTGCACCATGCTGACCGCGAGAAGCACGCTCATGGCCGCGACGAAGCGCAGGCGCGGGCTCTGACCGTCGAGCGCGTAGCGGCCCGACGCGAAGACCGTGATCAGCCCGAACACCAGCACCGGCAACATGCCCCAACCACCTTCGATCCACATCTGCATCATGGCGTCACCTCCGACGACTCAATGCACGGGCCGCGGGGGCGTGACGAGAAATCGCGTCGAGGTCGAAGAAGGCTCTTCCATTCGGAGCCCCGACGCTCAGCGAGCTCGGGTGGGGATCTCGTCGAGATGCGCCAGCGCTGTCGTGGCCCAGCGGGCCTCCATCGCTTCGCGCGGGGTCGCCAGCACCTCCCGCAGGCGCTTGTCCCTGCGCAGCGGCGCGAGATGGGGCGCGAGCTCGGGCCGCGCGAGCGTCACCGCGCGGAGCGCGCGCGCGTAGCCGACCGTGTCCTTCGAGCGATCCTGACCCTGCACGAGGGCCTCGAGCACCTCGTCGAGCGCGTGGCCGTCCACGCGCTCGGCGAGCGCGGCGCCCCATGCGTCGAAGAAGGGACCGATCGGCACGCGGAGCGACGGATGGGCGCGGAGCGCCCGCGGCTTGCGGAGGGCGAAGTGACGATGGTTCTCGGCGGCCATCGACGAGCCGTCGATCCGCGCCTTGTACAGCTCGCCCGCGGCCCAGAGGCGTCCCTTGTGGCGGAGCGCGCCGTCGTGACCGAAGGCCCGCGTGGTCAGGCCGTGGAAGCGCAGCCTCAGCGGGTCGGTGATCGGCAGCTCCCACATCGCGACCACGCGGTCGAGATCCCCGAAATTGTGGGCGATGCTCACGGACGCGCGCAGCGCCCCGAGGCCGTCTCCCGCGCGCCAGACCGAGCCGAACACGGCCGAGTGACGCTCGGTCTCGTCGGCGACGGCCTCCAAGAGCTGCGACGCGAGCTCCTTGGCTGCCTCGGCGCGGTAGCGCGCGAGCGCCGCGTACGCTCCCACGGCGACCGTGAACCACTCGCCGAAATGCCCGTGCAACACCACGGTCTCCTCCGCCGTGCCGAGCGCGCCGTGGCTCGCGCGCGAGGTGAGCGGCGTGAAGTCCCACGTCCTCGACTCGAGCACGGTGCGACCCATCTCGAGCGCCGTCGCCAGCGGCAGCGCGGTGCTCCAGAGCTTCTTGCGGATCGGGTTGTCGACGTCGGTGGGCACCGGCGTCGCACAGGTGACGTAATGCGCGGCCAGGCAGAGGCGGAAGAACGCCGCGTGCTCCGAGGCCGCGGAGGGCAGGGGCCCGCGCACGGCGTCGCGCAGGATGCGCACGGGCTCCGACGCGAAGAGACCCGGCGTCGGCTCTTGTTCCGCGAGCACGTAGGGCGCGGTGCTCTCGACCTGAGACACGAGGAGCTCGGGTGCGATCATCGCCGCTTCTTACGACGGCGAGGCACCCCCTGGCAGCCTCGAACGCGGCGGAGATGCCTCGGCGGCTCCATGGCGCTCGCGGCGTGCGCTCCCCTCGTCGCCGACCGCCTGTCCGCCGAGGCGCGCGAGCGCGCGCGTGAGCGTCGGGACATCGATGTGGTCTGTGGGGATGAAGAAGACGAACGCGGCTCGAATCGAGCGCGTGACGCGCTCACACCGCTGCGGCGAGCGCCTCCATGCTCTTCTTCGCGTCGCCGTAGAGCATGCGCGTACCGGCGAGGAAGAAGAGCGGGTTCTCGATGCCGGCGTAGCCCGCGCCCTTGCCTCGCTTGAGCACCACGACGAGGCTCGACTTCCAGACCTCGAGCACCGGCATCCCGTAGATGGGGCTCGAAGCGTCGTCGAGCGCACCCGGGTTGACGATGTCGTTGGCGCCGATGACGAGCACGACATCGGTCCTCGGGAAGTCTTGGTTGATCTCGTCCATCTCGAGCACGGTGTCGTAGGGCACACCCGCCTCCGCGAGAAGCACGTTCATGTGTCCGGGCAAGCGCCCCGCGACGGGGTGGATGGCGAAGCGGACTGCGACTCCGAGCTTGCCGAGCTTCTTCGCGAGGTCGTTCACCGCGCCCTGCGCCCGCGCGACGGCCATGCCGTAGCCCGGAACGATGATCACCGACCTCGCGGACTTGAGCTTGCCAGCCAGCTCGGTGACCGACACCTCGTGCATCTCACCCTGTGATGTGCCCGGCGCGACTGCGGCTGGCGCGCCGCCTTCGGTGCCGAAGCCTCCGAACACGACGTTCCAGATCGAACGGTTCATCGCGCGGCACATGATGATCGAGAGGATCGTCCCGCTCGCGCCGACGAGCGCTCCGGTGATGATCAGGAGGTCGTTCGAGAGCACGAAGCCCGCCGCCGCTGCCGCCCAGCCCGAGTAGCTGTTGAGGAGCGAGACCACGACCGGCATGTCCGCCCCGCCGATCGCCATCACGAGGTGCATCCCGAGCAGGGCGGCGAGCACCGTCATCGCGAGGAGGATGAGCGTCCCGGGCCCCAACGCGCCTGCTGTCGCGACGGACGGAGCCGCGAGGAAGGGCACGGCCAGGCCCACGATCGCGAGCGCGGCAGCCGCGTTGAGCGCGTGGCGAGCCGGCAAGAGCAGGGGCCTGCCGCGGATCGATCCGCGCAGCTTGCCCCACGCGATCACCGAGCCCGTGAAGGTCACCGCGCCCACGGCGATGCCGACCCACAGCTCCACGAGGTGCACGACGCGCGCGGCCTCGTCGTGCGCCGACTCGCCGCCTCCCGGCGGCGCGAGGTAGCTCGAGAAGCCCACGAGGACCGCCGCGAGACCGACGAAGCTGTGGAGGATCGCGACGAGCTCGGGCATCCCCGTCATCTCGACGCGCTGCGCGAGCACTCCACCGACGACCGCGCCGACGACGATCGCGCCGGCGAGCAGGCCCAGGCCCGCTGCGCTCGGCGCCGCGAGCGCGCCGCTCGCGTCGGACGTCCAGGCGATCACGGTGACGAGCACCGCGAGCGCCATGCCGACCATCCCCGACGTGTTGCCCGCGAAGGCTGTCTCCTGCTTCGAGAGGCCCCCGAGCGAGCGGATGAACAGCACGCCGGCCACGAGGTAGGCGACCGTGAGAAGGCCCGGGCTCGCCATCGCTATTGCCTCCGGAACATGCGGAGCATGCGCTGGGTGACGAGGAAGCCTCCGGCCACGTTGATCGCCGCGAAGAGCACGGCGAGCGCGCCGAGCGCGGAGGCGCCGTCGAGCGCGCCCGAGATCTGCAGCATGCCGCCGATCACGATGATTCCCGAGATCGCGTTCGTGACGCTCATGAGCGGCGTGTGGAGGGCCGGCGAGACGCTCCAGATCACCTGCCAGCCGATGAAGCACGCCAGGATGAAGACCGTGAAGTGCTGGAGGAAGTCCTCCGGCGCGAAACGACCGAGCGCGAATGCGCCCACGACCAGCAACGTGCCGGCGAGGGTCGTCCACGCGCTCCGCGCCGGCGCCGTCACGTGGTGCTGCTTCGGCTTGGCGTCGTGCGGTGGGGGCGGTCGCGAGCGCCCAGCGGCAGGATCTCCTGCCGCGACGTGGCTCTTGGCCTCGACACGCGTCGTCGCAGGCTCGGCCTTCGAGGGCGCCTCGGCGGGGCTCGTCGTGGGCCCGATCGCCGCGGCCTTGGCCGTGGGTGGCGGTAGCTCCGTCCCCTCGTGCGTGACGACCGCGGGGCGAACGACGTCGTTGTCGAGGTCGACGCCGAAGTCGTGTGCGCCGTGCTGTGGGCCGCCGCAGAGCTCGGAGACGAGATGGACGAGGTTCGTCGCGAAGAGCCGGCTCGACGTCGCCGCCATGCGCGAGGGCAGATCGGTGTAGCCGACGATCGTCACACCGTTCCACACGACGGCCTCGCCAGGTTTGGTGAGCGCGCAGTTGCCGCCCTGTTCCGCGGCGAGGTCGACGATGACCGAGCCCGGCCTGAGACACGCGACGACGTCCTCGGGCACGAGGATCGGGGCCTTCGTGCCGGGCACGAGCGCGGTCGTGATGAGGACGTCCACCTCGCGCGCCTGCGCGCGGAAGAGCTTCATCTCGGCCTCGATGAACTCCGTGCTCATGACCTTGGCGTAGCCGCCCTGTCCCTCACCGGTCTCCTCGAGCTCGACCTCGAGGAAAGTCGCGCCGAGGCTCTCGACCTGCTCGCGCGCCGCGGCGCGCGTGTCGAACGCGCGCACCTCGGCCCCGAGCCCTCTCGCCGCGCCGACCGCCGCGAGGCCCGCGACGCCTGCGCCGATCACGAGCACCCGCGCGGGCCGCGAGCTGCCCGCGGCGGTCACCTGCGCGCCGAAGAAACCCCCAAAGCACGCGCTCGCCTCGATCACGGCCCGGTAGCCGAGCAGGTTTCCCATCGAGCTGAGCACGTCCATCTTCTGTGCCCGGGTCACGCGCGGGATGCGTTCGAGCGCCAGCGTGGTGACGCGGCGCTCGAGGAGGATCGGCATCAGGCCCGGGCTCCGGTCGGGGTACAGGAGCGAGACGAGCATCGCGCGCTCGGAGAGCGAGCGCGCCTCGGCCTCCGAGGGTGGTCGGACCTTGAGCACGAGCGCGGCGCCGAGCGCCTCTTCGCGCGAGACGAGGCTCACCCCCGCCTCGGCATAGCTCGTGTCGGGCCAGCCCGCCGCCTCGCCGGCGCCCGCCTCGAGAGCGACCTCGAAGCCCTTGTCGATCAGCTTCTTGGCGGACTCCGGCGTAATCGCCACGCGCCTCTCGCCATCGAGCGTTTCTTTCGGTGCAGCGATCCGAATGGGTCACCTCCGTGCACGCCGCGCCTCGGACGACGGCGCACGAAGGTACCAAACCTGCGATCCGGTCTCGACATGGAACCGATTCCCGCGCAGCGCTCCTGCCCAGGTATCCTGCCCGCCGATGTCCTTCCCCATCGACGACACCACCCGCGCGGAGCTCGCGCCCCATGGCTTCGACGAGGCGCAGCTCGCGGACTTCGCCGAGCGCGCGCGCTCCGGCTCCGGCGCCGACAACTCCGTGAACGGCCTCGTCACCGTGCCCGCCGAGGGCGACGTCGTGCGTCTGCCGCCGCTCGGTTCTGCCGAGCGCGCCGCGTTGCGCGAGCGGGGCCTCGCCGCCATCCGCGAAGGTCGGGTCGGGGCGGTGATCCTCGCGGGGGGCATGGCGACGCGCTTCGGCGGTGTCGTGAAGGCTGCCGTGCCCGTGCTCGGCGAGCGAACCTTCCTCGAGATCAAGGTGGAGGACGTCGCCGAGGCGGCGCGCGAAGCGGGCGGTCGCATCCCGATCTACGTGATGACGAGCTTCGCCACGCACGCTCGAATCGAGGAGCACGCGAAGGACAAGCGCCTCGATCGCTTCGCGGCCGCGCCCGTCACGTGCTTCTCACAGCTCGTCTCGCTCCGTCTGACTCCCGAGGGCGCGCTGTTCCGCGAGGCCGACGGCACGCTCTCGCCGTACGCCACGGGACACGGCGACCTCACCTTCGCGCTGCGCGCGAGCGGTCTGCTCGCTGCATTCCGCGAGGGCGGCGGAC
Source organism: Deltaproteobacteria bacterium (assembly GCA_046342295.1). Taxonomy (GTDB): domain Bacteria; phylum Myxococcota_A; class Polyangia; order Polyangiales; family Sandaracinaceae; genus JAFLCL01. Next base: position 28,038 of record JBKDQC010000748.1, read on the forward strand.
AGCTGCTCTACATGTCCAACGTCGACAATCTCGGCGCGACGCTCGAGCCTGCGATCGTCGGGATGCACCTCGCGCGCGGCGCCGCGGTCACCGTCGAGGTCGTCGCCAAGGAGCCCGGAGACAAGGGCGGCGCTCCGGCCCGTGTCGACGGAAAGCCGCAAATCGTCGAGGGATTCCGCTTCCCCCCGGCCTTCGACCAGGACGCGATCCCCGTGTTCAACACGAACACGTTCGTCCTCGACGCCACCGCGGTCGATCGCGACTTCCCGCTCCCCTTCTACCGAGTCGAGAAGAAGGTCGAGGGCCGTGTCGCGATCCAGTTCGAGCGGCTGGTCGGCGAGCTCACGGCCTTCATGCCGAGCGCCTTCGTCCTCGTCGACCGCGACGGCCCGGACAGCCGCTTCCAGCCGGCGAAAGATCCGGAAGAGCTCGCGCGGAGGCTCCCGCACATCCAGGCGATCATCGAAGGCAGACGCTGACGCGACCTCGGACTCGCGGGCGCGAGCCCCAGGCCACCCAGGCGGGCCCGGCCATCAATGCGCGGCGGCGGCAGGTGCCGGCGCGGAGCCCTCGGCGGGGTGCTCGTCGGGCGAGGTGATGACGAGGATCACGAGGATCACGACGAAGATGAGCACGGGGATCGTGCCGAGCAGGCCACCGAGGCCGCTCGCGGTGAAGCCGCCCTTCATCTGCTCCTCGGTGATGCCGGCCCCGAGCTTCTGGGCTTCCATTTGCGCGCCGATGCGCACGCCCACGAGCGCGAAGGCGACGCACGCCGCGAAGACACCGAGCATGATCCCGACGATGACGAGCATGACGACCTCTCTCAGGGGCTCGCATCCTACCGAACTTCGCCGGCTTGGGAAGCCCTCCCGACGAGCCCCGGGCGAGGGCGTTCCGCAGCGCGAGGCGGTGAAGTACGCTCCTTCCCCATGATCTTCCAGAAGACTGCGCGCCTCGCGGCGTCCCCGCTCCGCCTCCTCGCGCTCGGCGCGTGGGCCCTCTCGGCACCGCTCACCCTCTCGGGCTGTCCGAGCGATCCGGTGCCCACCGACACGGGCGGCGGCGGGATGGACTCGCCGGCTGCGCCGGATGCGGCCAGCACGGCGAGCTGTCTCGGAGACATCGACTCCGACGAGCGGCTCGAGATTCCGGGGCTCGATGGCGAGATCGAGGTCGTCTACGACGACCGGGGCATGCCGCACATCTACGGCACGACGGTCCACGACCTGGTGGTGGTCCAGGCCTACCTGATGGCGCGCGACCGCTACGGGCAGATGGACTTCATCCGCCGCAACGTCCTCGGGCGCTTGTCGGAGGTCGCCGGTGCCCTCAGCCCGGACCTGCCGGACACCGACTTCGACAACCGCGTGAACGGCTATGCGCGGATGGGTCGCACCATCTACGAGGCGCTCCCGGCCACGAGCCGCTCGAGGGTCGCGGCCGACGCCTTCGCCGAGGGCGTCAACGCCTACATCGCCGCGGTCGACGCGGGCCTCGAGAGCCCACAGATCGAGGGCGGCGATCTGGTCGCGCTCCTCACCACGCCCGCGGTCGACCGAGAATGGCGCGGCTCGGACATCTTCGCGATGGCCCGCTTCCAGGCGGCTTCGCTGAGCTACGACGCGGGCTCCGACATCAGCCGCACCGAGCTCCTCGCCGACGCGCGCGAGGCCTTCCCCGCCGGCGATCCGCGCGCGAGCATCCACCAAGATCTCTTCAGCGAGCTCCCTGCGCGTCCCGTCTACACCCGCGACTGCGACAGCCCGCCGTGCTTCAACGACGGCAGCTCCATGGCGCTTCGTCGCCCCGAGCGCGTGCGCCCCGGGGGGCGGCGCAGCCCGACGTCCCTGCCGCCGGTCGAGACGCTCCGCGGAGCACGCGCCTTCTTCGAGCGGACGGAGGCGAACTTCGAGCGCTTCGGCTTCGGGGACGAGAGCCGGGGCTCGAACAACTGGCTCGTCGCGGCCTCGCTCACCGCGAACGACAACCCGATCCTGAGCAACGACCCGCACCTCTCGCTGATCAGCCCAGCGGTGTGGTGGTACGTGCACCTCAACACCGCGCGCATGGGCGGCGAGGACATGATCGACGTCGAGGGCGTCGCCTTCGCGGGTCTGCCGGGCGTCATCCTCGGCTTCAACCGCGACATCGCCTGGGGCGCGACCACGACGGGCTACGACGTCACCGACGTCTACCTCGAGCAGATCACCGAGGGCGAGGGCGGAGCGCCCGACACGGTGGCCTTCGACACCGATGGCGACGGTGACCTCGAGCAGGTCCCCCTCGTCGTGCAGACCGAAGAGATCGTGGTCTCGGGCATGGATGAGCCGCTCCGCCGCGACATCGAGTACGTGACGACCCATGGACCCGCCGGGACGCTCTGCCCGATCGTGCCGGGCTCGCGACAGCCCGTCGAAGGCATGCCCGGCCGCTTCACCGCGCTGTCGGTCCGCTACACCGGCTGGGAGGTCTCGGACGAGCTGGCCTACTTCGCGGGCCTCTGGACCTCGAGCAGCGTCGCCGAGGCGACCGCCGCGCAGGACAATTTCCGTGTCGGCGCCCAGAACTTCGTCGTCGTCGACCGCAGCTCGATCGGTTGGTCGTCCGAGAGCCGGATCCCGGTGCGCGACGACGACGCGACCGACTTCGCCTACGCCGCCGATGGCACGGTGACGGGAGAATGCCCCCTCTTCGTGCTCCCGGGGCAGGGTGGGCACGAGTGGGTCGGCGACCTCGACTCGCGCTTCATCCCGCACGACCGCGATCCTGCGCGCGGCTTCGTCGCGACGGCCAACCAGGACAACGTCGGGGTCAACGACGACGGCAACCCTTGCAACGACGCGCACTACATCGGTGGCGACTTCGACTCCGGCTGGCGCGAGGAGCGCATCGTCGGCGAGCTCGAGCGCCTCTCGGCGCGGGGCGACATCACGACGGCCGACATGATCGGCCTCCAGGCCGAGTCGCGGAGCGCGCTCGGGAGCCAGCTCGCGGGCCCGTGGGTCGCCGTGCTCGACGACGCGGCCACGCTCGTGCCGACGCAGACCCCCGCGGAGCTCGCGGACGTCGAGATCGCGCGGATGCGCCTCATGGCCTGGACCTCGTTCGAGACGCCCGAGGCGACCGCCTCCACCGATGCGGCCGAGATCGCCGACAGCATCGCGACCAGCATCTTCAACGCGATCCTCACGCGGATTGGCCCGCTCGGGCTCGGCGACGAGGCGGAGGCGATGGGGCGCAGCAGCCTCTTCACGCCACGCTTCATCGAGGACTCGTTCGCCGGTACGCCCGCCCAGCAGAGTCGCCTCGAGATCTACTGGGATGACCTGCGAACGAGGGACGCCGTCGAGACCAAGGAGCAGGCGCTCGTCCGCGCGACGGTCCTCGGGATGGCGTTCCTCCGGACCACGCTCGGTGCCGACGTGATGAGCTGGCGCTGGGGGCGGTTGCACACGGTGCGCTTCGACTCCGTGCTCCCGACCGTCGGTACCGATCTCCTCTCTATCCCGCGCGAGGGTGATCCGATGTACCCCGATGGATTCCCGCGCCACGGCGATTACGGCTCGGTCGATCCTGGCCAGTTTGGCCTCTGGAACACGACCCGCTTCTCGTTCGGCTCGGGCGCCTCGCAGCGGCTCGTCGTGGAGATGACCGAGACGGGCCCCATCGCGTTCAACGCGCTTCCTGGGGGCCAGAGCATCGATCCGAACAGCCCGCACAAGAGCGACGAGGCCCTGCTCTGGATCCGCAACGAACAGCCCCGCGTCGCGTTCGCGGAAAGTGAAGTTCGCTCCGCGGCCGCACGCTGCGTCGTCATCTCGACACGCTGACCGGATACCGCCTCTGCGTCGGTCGGAGGGGCCGCCCCGCTCCGGCCGCACCCGCACGCGGCCCCGGTCCCGTTTGGGCGCCTGGCGCTGCGCGCGATCCGGATTCTTTCTCGGTCCCGCCGTTTTTTCGCCGCGGGTTGATTGGTTCTGGAGGGGGCCGCGCACTAGGGCGGGGTCGGGCTCGTCGCTCCGACGCTGCTGACGCTCGCACCGCGGGCGATCGGAGGACCGATGCTCCGCCCCCGCGCTCGCCGCGCCTCTCGTGTTTGCCTCGGCCTGCTCGCCGTCCTGAACGCGCTGGCCGGATGTGAGGGCACGCTCTCCAGCCGTGTCCGGGGCTTCACCGACCGCGGCGATGCAGGGACCGAGTGGCTCGGCCCGGAGCCCGACCCGGGCACGGACCCGGCGCCCGATCCGGGCACGGACCCGGCGCCCGACCCGGGCACGGACCCGACGCCCGACCCGGGCACGGACCCGACGCCCGATCCGGGTACGGACCCGACGCCGGACCCCGGCATGGACCCGGCGCCCGACCCGGGCACGGACCCGACGCCGGACCCCGGCATGGACCCGGCGCCCGATCCAGGCATGGACCCGGCGCCCGATCCAGGCCCCGGTCCGGTCCCGGGCGGATGCACCTATCCAGCGGGGGCCTCGGCGACGATCAACACCGGAACAATCATGCCGCCGTACCGGTGGGCCACGGCGTACACCGAGACTGGCGCCTCGATGCCGTTCGATCTCGAGGACTTCCATTGCGGCGTCGGCGAGTGGTCTCGCTACCACTCGGTGCTCTTCATCGTCGGCACCGGCTGGTGTCCGAACTGCCCGACCGCGCTCCGCGAGACCGCAGCCCTCGACCTCCCATCGCGAGGTACCCTGGTCGTCTACGTCGAGTCTCAGGACGAGAGCTACCGCTCCTGCAACTCTGCCTCGGCGCGTCGTACCGTCGACCGCGTGATCGGAAGCGCAGCGGGTCTCCGCATCGGTGACGGCGAGAACAGCATGCGGGACGCGCTCGGGGATCAGACCAGCACCGTGCCTTCCGGGTACATGGTGCGGCGCAGCGACATGCGTGTCCTGGCGGACGAGAACCAGCTCGGCTTCACTCCAAACTGGGCCGAGATCGCCGCAAATCCCGACATGGACTGGCCCAGCCGCTTCGGGCACCCCGCGCCGCCACCGCCTGCCGCCTGCATGGAAGAGACCTACGAGCCGAACGACACGCGCGCGGCGGCCGCGCCGATCGCGCCCGGCGGCTTCAACGCCGGCATCTGTGGCGCCAACGACGACTACTACGCCGTCTCCCTCACGGGCCGCTGGCGTGTCGACCTCGATTTCCGTCATTCGGATGGCGACATCGATCTCTTCGCGCTCGACGCCTCTGGTCGGGTGATCGGCACGAGCGATTCGGCGGACGACGACGAGTCTCTCACCTCGACCGGCGCCGCCACGCTGCGGGTGATCGGATACGGCGGAGCCCGCGCCCCGTATCGCCTCGTCCTCACGGAGCTCTGAACATGCGCCTCGGACCTATCTCGCTCTTGCTCGCGCCGCTGCTCTGCGTCCTCTCGGCCTGCGGCGAGGAGCCGACTCGGCTCCGAAATGGCCCGGACAGCGGCGAGTCGATGCCCGACGCCCACGCGCCGAGGGCGATGGTCGACGCGGCGAGGCCCCCGCCGATCGAGGTCGGGCCCCTGCCGGCGGACCCCGAGCTCGACGCCACCGATCGGACGCGCGGCGCGGGCTGTCCAGCCAGCTCCCGATGGGTGGTCGCGGTCAGAGGCCGCGTCGTCGACGAGCGCGGCGACGCGATCGAAGGCGCATTCGTCCAGCCGTGCCTGCTCCTCGGCGGCACGGACCGGCGCGTCTGTCTGCGCCCCGCGATGAGCGACGCGCAGGGTGTCGTGACGGCGATCCTGCCCCCCGAGAACCGCTGCGTCGACGAGGTCGCGCTCCGGATGCTCGTACCGGACAGCACCCTCGCGACCGGATACTGCGCGGTGCCGGAGCCCGACGAGTCCGGCGTGCTCGTGTCGAGCCGCCCCCTCGTGCTCGTCGGTACGGACGCCCCGCGGACGCTCCCGCCTGTCGGAGACGAGGCCGCCTCGCGCGAGCTCGTCTTCGACGGCGTCTCGCTGACGACCACCCCGCGTGCGATCGGCTCCGAGAACTATGCCGAGCTCGCCGCCCGCGTGCTCGACGGTGCGCTCGCGACCGAGACGTGCCTCGGCAACGGCGAGGCCATGGACCTTCTCGTCGCGTTCTCGCCCGAGAGCGCGGTCGACGATCGCGCCGGCTTGCCGTCGAGGGTCGAAGCCCGCGGCTTCTCGCCCGGCGAACGCGTCGAGCTCTTCGTGCTCGGCGGCCTCGCCACGATGCTCGCGGACGGCTCACTCGTGCCGGAGGCCGAGTGGCACTCGTTCGCCACGGTCACCGTCGGTGAGGACGGCACGGTCCAGACCCCGCCCGGAGCCGGTGTTCCTCACCTCGGCTGGCTCGGTCTTCGTCGCGCGCGCTGACTTCTCGGCTTGGCACGCGGGCCCGAGCACGAGATCGGCCCTACACCCGACGAAGCCTGCGCAGCACGGCGACTTTCGCCCCCGTGGCGACCGGGTCGCGCGGCGGCAGCGAGGCCACCAGGCGCTCGATGAGCGGGAGCGCGCGGAGCACGGCGGCCTCGGCGTGGAGCTCCGAGTAGGGCCCGGAGAAGACGAGCACGAGCTCGTAGATCCCCGCAAAACGCCGCGCGAGCGTGGGCCCGGGCGGAGTGGTCTTGGTGCGCACGGCGGCGAGCGCTTGCAGCGTACGGAGCACTGCGCCGTCGGGGATGGTGCGTGGCAAGGCGTCGAGGTCCCGCTCGAGGGCCTTCGCCTCCGCGGGCTCGACGCCGCGCTCGAGCAGCCAAGCGCGCGCTCCGCCGATCGAGTGCATCGCCACCAGCTCGGGCAGCGTGATCGAGCCACGCTCGGCCGACGCCGAGATGCGCGCGATGCGCAAGGCCTGCTCCACGTCGAGCCCTTCGTGCGGAAGTGAGCCGCCCCAGATCTCCGGCGTCGAGTCGTCGATCACCCACGCGCTCTCGGCACGCGCGCGGTGCGCCAGGAGGTCGAGCGTCTCCTCGAGCGTGGCGACGGTCGGGGGTGTCTCGCGCACCGCGGGCAGCGCGGCCTCCGCGAGCACTCCGGAGAACGACTCCACGAGGGAAGCGAGGCGAGCGCGGAGCTCGCTCGCGTCCCGTGTCGTCTCGGCGCTCACGACCACGCGGAAGCCATGCGCCATCGGCGCCCAGATGGCCTCGGCCTCGGGCGCATGCGCGCTGAGCTCGATCCGCGCCTGCGCGACGCCGAGCTCACGCTCGACCAGGCCGAGAAAGCGGAGCAGAGGCTGCGCACCAGACATGCTGAGCACGCTACCATCCCGGCATGAACGAGGCATATCGCTGGATGATCCTCGCGCTCCTCACTGGCTGCGCGGGCGCTTCTTCTTCGGCCGCTCCCGTCGCGCCGCCGTCCGTCCCCGCTCCGAGCGCGGACGTCGTGGGGCTGACGTCGCGTGAGCAGATCGCGCAAGCGCTCCCGGCCTGGCGCGACGCGATCGCGAGCGCGACGCCTGTCGAAGAGACCGCGCGCGCCCTGGCCAGCGTCCCGCCCGGCGCCGAGGTCGATGTCTTCCTCGGCACGTGGTGTGGGGACAGCAGGCGCGAGGTGAGCCGGCTCTTCGTCGCGCTCGGGATTGCCGAGGCCGTCGGTCCGCTGCCCTTCACCCTCCGGTTCGTCGGTGTGGACCGCAGCAAAGTGGCGCCGGGCCTCAGCGAGGGCGCCGATCTTCGCTACGTCCCGACGATCCTCGTGCGCCGCGACGGCGCCGAGGTCGGCCGCATGGTGGAGACCGCCACGCACGGGGTCGAGCAAGACCTGCTCGATCTGCTCACCGGCGCTCGTACCGGCTGGCTCTCGGCGACGCGCACCCCCTGAACGCGAAGCAAGGGCCGGAGGCGGATCGCGAGCCAACCCTGGACCACCCACGAAAAAGCCCCGCTCGAGGGCGGGGCTTCGACGGGAGCGTGCACTCCGCTCACTCGCCGCCGGTTTGGTTCACCGCGAACGAGATGTTCGAGTAGCCCGCCTGGGCTGCCGAGAACATGATCTTCTTGATGACGCGAAAGTCGATCGCGCGGTCGGCCTGGATGATCACGGTGCCCGGGAAGGGCTCGCGCGGGTGCAGGATGTTCCAGTTCCTGCGGAGCGTCTCGAGGTCCTGAACCAGCTGCTCGATCCGCTCGAGGCCCGCGCTCGCTGCGAGCGTCTGGGTGTCGGCCATGCGGCGGCCGTCGAGGGTGATGACCCGCGCGTCGATCTGCACGATCGGCGCGAGCTCGAGCTCCACGGCGTTCGTCGCGCTCGGCATCGTCAGGCCGGCCCTCTGCGCGATCAGCTCGCCAGAGGCGCTGAAGGACGAGAGGAGGAAGACGACGAGCGTGATGAGGAAGTCGATGAAAGGGACGAGCGGGATGTTCGCATCCAGCGCCTTGCGCCCCCCGCCCGCCACCTTCGAGCGCACGAACTTCAGCGGGATGTGGTGCATCAGCACGCGATCGGGCTTGTGAATCGGCATCGCTTGTTCCTTCGTGAACGTTCGGAGCGCGAAGTGGGGGAGGGTCCGCTCGGACCTGGAGACGACGACCCGAGCGGGGTTTGGGCCCCACGAAGGGGAGGAGGGTCCGCTCGGACCCCCAGGAAACTACAGCGTCGCGCCGTCGGAGAGAGACACCTCTTGGTAGCCCTCGCCGATCGCCAGATCCATCGCGCCGATGACTTGGTGGTACTCGACGCCATCTTCGGGAGCCACGATGATGTCGTGGCGGTTCGGCTCGGCCTGGCGGCGCTCGCGCAGGCGCGTGCGCAGCGTCTCGCCGTCGTACTCGTCGCCGTTCTTCGGGACCTCGATCCGCTCACCCGCGCTCGAGGCGATGGTGTAGCCCGTGCCCGTCACCTGCAGGTAGAGCCGGATCTGGGGCTCTTGCTGCTCGGTAGGGTTCGAGACCTGTCCCGGCGTCTGCTGGTTCGCGTCCAGGCGCGCGAGGCGGTTCCACACCGCCGTCACGAGCAGGAACATGACGCAGCAGAGGAGCAGATCGATGAAAGGGACGAGCGGGATCTCGGAATCGACGGACTTCTTTCCGCCGTGTCCACCGCCACCGACGCTTACGCCACCCATGGGGAACCTCTCGCTGGAGCTGAAACGGCCTGAAACACGGTTCTCGCGCCCGAGGGAGCGAGGAGCCTGAAGGAGCGAGGAGCCTGAAGAGCAGGGCCCGACCCGAAGAGCGAGGCTCGACCTGAAGAGCGAGGCCCGAAGAGCGAGGCCCGAACCGCGACGAGGTGAGCCAGCGTCACCGCCGGCCCACCCGGGTCATCACGCCTGGGGCACGCCCTGGAGGTTGATCTTCGACCGGTTGTTGACGACGAGGTTCATCACCTGGACGGTCGCGCCGTTGATGTCGTCGAGGAGCGACTGGGTCTTGCCGTTGAGAAGCGCGAACCCGATCAGCGCGATCAGCGCGGCCAGGAGCCCGAACGCCGTGCAGTTCATGGCCTCGGAGATACCGCGCGCGAGCATCGTCGCGCGGCTGGCGGCGTCTGCGTTCGCGACGGCGCCGAACGCAGCGATGAGGCCCGTCACGGTTCCGAACAGACCCGAGAGCATCGCGAGGTTCGCGAGGAGCGCGAGGTACGGGGTGCGGTGCTCGATCTTCGGGAGCTCACGCAGGGCCGCCTCGTCCATGGCCGCCTGGACCTCGGCGTCGGGGCGGTTGACCTTCATGAGACCCGCCTTGACGATCCGCGCGAGGGGCGCGTTCGCCGCGGAGCAGAGCTTGATCGCGCGCCCGATGTCGCCTGCGAGGATGCACTTCTGCATGGTCGCCAGGAACACGTCGCGGTTGATCGAGCTCCTGTAGAGGTAGATCGCGCGCTCGATGATGATTCCGATCGCGAGGATCTGCCAGAAGAGGATGGGGTACATGCCCCAGCCGCCCTCTTCGAAGTGGTGCGCCAGCGTTGCCATTCCTCTTCTCTCCTCTCCTCGCGAGCGCGCCAAGCGCTCGTTGGGTCGTCTGATGCTGAGCCCGAGGTCTCGACGTTCCCCGCCCCTCGCAGCCGCGAAGGACGAGCCTCGTTGGTGTATGTCGCCTTGCAGCGACGATGAAATCACAAGCTAGAGGCGGAGCCTCGAGAACGGGCCGCGATGATATCGAGGTGCACCACCATGTCAACACTGATCTCGGGCTGGAGGATCAAGGATGCTCTCCTCGTGCGAGCCAGTCCGCGCGAGGGTTCACCGCGCCTCAGCCTTTAGAGCGTGGTCGCGCGCACAGGTTCCAGGGCGCGGCACGATCATGGGCGATTCCCTTCTCTCGTTGACAAAGGCGGCGGGCTTCGGTTAGCGTCCCTTCGCGCTCGTGAGCCCAGCGAGTCGTGCGGATGCTACGTCCGCCCCGCGCGAGCGCGCGGGACCAGGGCGGCGCTCTCTCCGGCACCCCAAGGTCGACCGGAGGCCTGCCCAGGCTGACCGTGGGCAGGACGACCCGAGCGCTGTCGAATGCACCAGACGGTTCGCGCCGCAGAACCGCGTAGATAGGGAGCCGCGTAGATGGAGCAGATCTGGCACGCCCTCCGTGATGGAGCGCCCTTCTCGTTCTTCAACGTCGCCGTCTTGGCGTTCGTCATCGCGATCATCGTCGAGCGCTTCGTCTTCCTGCTCACGAAGTACCGCGTGAACTCCGGTGAGTTCATGGCGCAGATCCGCAAGCTGGTTCAGGCGGGCAACATCGACCGCGCGATCAAGCTCTGCGAGGCTGCACCTCTGCCGCTCCTTCAGGTCGTCAAGAGCGGTCTGACGCAATCTCAGAAGGGCGACGACGCGGTCATCGCCGCGATGGAAGAGAAGTGGGCGGAGCTGCACCCGCTGCTCGAGAAGCGGACGCCGTGGCTGTGGACGCTGGCGAACATCGCGACGCTCATCGGCCTGCTCGGCACCATCTCTGGTCTCATCAAAGCCTTCGGGGCCGTCGCGCACGCCGAGGCGTCTCAGCGCGCGCAGATCCTCTCGGGCGGTATCTCCGAGGCCATGTGGAACACGGCGCTCGGTCTCGGCATCGCCGTGCTCTGCATGATTTTCCACCTCATCCTCCACACGATGACGAAGAACATCAAGCAGGACATGGAGCTCTCGACCATGAAGCTCGAGAACCTCCTCCTGAACAAGGGCCGTTGAGGCTCGGCGCCCGGTGAGCCCGGGCCTGCGATTCCTCCACACCCTTCGGGAACACGATGTCCGGCACGCTCACTCCCCGCCAGAAGGCCTACGTCCGAAAGAAGACGAAGTTCCACGACCCGGACCCCTCCGAGGTCGCGGGTGAGCTCAACATCGTCCCGTTCCTCGATATCGTCGTGAACATCATCATGTTCCTGCTCACCCTCACCGCGTACATCGTGGCGACGAGCGAGCTCGACGCGCGCCTGCCGACGACGGCGCGCGGTGGTCGCGGGGGCGTTCAGCAGCAGGCCTCGCTGAACCTCTCGGTGACGATCGCGGAGAACGGCATCATCGTCGCGGGCTCGGGCGGGAAGCTCGCGCCCGGTTGCACGCAGATGCAGCCCGGCCGCGTCATCACGGTGGCCAACCTCCCCAACCCGCAGGCGGACGGCAACGGCGACGGCATGCCCGACGTGTACGACTGGCGCGGGCTCACGCGCTGCCTCGTCACGGTGAAGAGCCAGTTCCCGGACGAGAGCCAGGCGATCCTCTCTGCGGACCCGAGCGTCGAGTACCGCCACCTCATCGCGGCCATGGACGCGATCCGCGCGGACGGCGAGCTTCCGCTCTTCCCCGAGATGCTGTTGTCGGCAGGTGTGCGATGAGCGCGGAGAAGGGACAGGCGACCGCCGGGCAAGTCGCGGCGCTCATCCGACGCAAGCTGAAGAAGCACCCGGAGCACGCGGAGGAGGGCATCAACATCTATCCGATGATGGACATGATGACGATCCTCCTCGTCTTCCTCATCATGCAGTTCGCCCAGGAGTCGGCGAACGTGATGCAGTCCGAGGATCTGCAGATCCCATATTCGATCTCGCGCCAGGAGCTCACCGAGGCGTTGCCCGTCCAGATCACCCGCGCCGACATCGTGGTCGACAATCGCCGTGTCATGAACCTGCGCAACGGCACCGTCGACCCGAGCCAGAAGCAGGGGGGCGCCAACGGCTTCCTCATCACGCCCCTGCATGCCGTGCTCACGCAGCACCGCGATCGCTTGAAGTTGATCGCTTCTCGCAACCCCAACCGCCCGTTCCGCGGAGCCGTGCAGATCATCGCCGACCGCCGCACCCCATTCCGGACCCTCTCCGAGGTCATCTACACGCTCGGACAGGCGGAGTTCGCCGAGCTCCACTTCGTGGTCCTTCAGGGCGGGGGCGGCGGAGGGGGAGCGGGGCAGCCCGCGGCGGAGTGACGCCGTCGCGCTGGGTCGGAGGCCCGAGAGGCCCCGGCACCGAGCCCAGGCCCGCCCTTCGCGCCCGAGCCATCCTGCTTGATCGTCACTTCGCAGGGTCGCTACCATCGGGGCCTTTCGCGGGTCCCTGGCACCCAACCCAGCCGGTTCGGATCGCCTCCATGCGCCACGTCTCTCGAGGTTCCATGCGCCTTCTCCGATCGTCGCTCCACGAACGTGCCTCCACGGAGCTCGCTCCGCTGGGTTGGGCCTCTCGGATCGCCGTGATCGTCGGTTTGGCGCTGATCGCGACCGCCTGCGCGGTCACCGAGGCCGACCTCGAAGCGTGGAAGACCACCGTGCGCGGACCGGGCAAGATCGTCGCCGTCCTGCTCGCAGACAAGTACACGGACGCGTTGCGGATCCGGGCCGGCGTGTCGCTCGTCGAGCTGGACCGTCCTGACGTCGACGGGATCAGCGAGCTTCAGGGCGCGCTGCGGCAGATGCCGGACGAGACCCGCCGCCGCATCGTCGATGGCATGGCGCCCGGTCTCATCGAGATGATGCAGGGACGCGGCGTCGCGACGGGAGCGCCTCAGACGACGGGCGCGGACGCCGCGCCTCCGGCGATCCAGGTTCGCTCGAAGGACGCGGCGTTCGTCATCCTGCAGTTCGCGAGCCCAGCCCAGCAGGCGACGCTGACCGATGCGGTGGTCGGCTGGTTCGTCGAGGACTTCAACGGGCGCAGCCTCGCTGGCAACTTCTCGGCCGAGCAGGTCATCCGACAGCTCGGCGCCCCTGCCGCCTCACGCCTCGTCGAGGCGATGAACGCGCGCCTTCCGCAACAGGCGCTCACCAAGATCTCCGAGCTCATCTCGCAGATCGGGGACGCGGCGACCAAGCAGCGCGCGGGCGCTCGTATCGTCGAGATCCAGGCCGAGATGGAGGGCCCGGAATTCGGCAACTGGCTCGGTGAACGGCTCAGGCAGCAGGCCGCGGCCGCCGATCCGCCGCGCACGCTGACCGACGAGATGGTCGCGCGCGGTGTCGCGTTCAATCGAGAGCAGTTCATCACCGCAGGCGCGCTGCCTGCGATGCACCACCTCGGCGATCAACCTCCGGTCGCGGCGCGCCTCCTCGTCGTGGCGCAGCAGCCCAGCAACACGCCCGAGCTCGAGACGCGCCGCGTGACGGCGCTGCAGGCCCTCGAGGGCCACGTGCAGCCCGGGCAGACTGCGGCGCTGCTCGCGCTCGCGCTCGACGCGACGCAGCCCGACCGGGTGCGGGACTACGCCTTCGACCGCATCGCGGACTCTCGAGACCGAAGCGTGATCCCGCAGCTCTGGGCAGTCGCGACGCAATCTTCGGCGACGGGCGCGAATGCGTGGCGCGCCCGCTGGCGCGTCGGAACGCTGCTCCTCTCGCTCGGTGGCGCAGATGTCGTCGCGGAGTGGCTCACGCGCTTGCCGCGTGGCACCGGTGAGCAGTACGCGCGGGAAGAGCTCCATGGCTACGCCGAGCGTCTCGCCCAGGCGCGACCGGCTCCGACCGACCTCATGCGTGCGAGGCTCGCCTCCACCGTGTGGTTCGAGCAGGCGATCGCCCTCTACTACTTCGAGCGCGCGGGGACCGAGGCCGACCTCGCGGCGCTCTCGCCTCTCACCACGTCGAGCGTGGCGACGGTGGGCCCACACTGGACTGAGCACGGGACCCTCGGCGCCATCGCCACGACGGCGATCGCCACCATTCGCGAGCGGGTGAGCGCGCCGACGCCGGCCGGCGCGGCTCCGGCGGCCACGCCGTGACGGGGCTCGCGCGGCTCCGAACTGCATCGAGACCACACGCGCGATCACGACGAGCGGGCTGAGGAGTCGAGGGCATGAACGACCAGAACAAGAAGACCCTGCGGCAGTTCCAGTGTAGGGACTACCTCTGGGAGATCTTCGAGCAGATGAGCGGCGCGCTCGAGTGCTCGGTCGACTACCTGATCAACGAAGCGATGCGTCAGTACGCCCGCTCGCGGAACTACGGCGCGCGCACCGATCCGACGGGGCCGTCCCCGGCGCCCGCGGGCCGGCCCTCCGCGCCCGGACCCCTCGCGCCGCAGCCCGCCCCGGTCGGTGGTCCCGCGACCTCGCCGGGGATCGCGGCGCCCGCGCCGAGCGGCTTCGGGGCGGCGCCAGCACCCGTCGCCGGGGCACGACCACGGATCCCGAGCCAGCCAGCGATCGCGAGCGCGC
>JBKDQC010000749.1:0-9321 GCA_046342295.1 Deltaproteobacteria bacterium
GAAGAAGACGGCCACGAAGAAGACGGCCGCGAAGAAGACGGCCGCGAAGAAGACGGCCACGAAGAAGACGGCCGCGAAGAAGACGGCCGCGAAGAAGACGGCCACGAAGAAGACGGCCGCGAAGAAGACCGCCGCGAAGAAGACCGCCGCGAAGCGGAGGACGGCGCCGGAGGAGCTCTTGCCTGCGGGCGAGATGCTGACGATGGAGGCCGAGATCCCGGCGGCGCCCGAGGCCGTCTACGACGCGTGGCTCGACGCCGCCCAACACGGCGCGATGACCGGCGCGAAGGCCACGAGCGTTCCGAAGGTCGGCGGCGCCTTCAGCGCCTGGGATGGCTACATCGCGGGCCGCTACCTCGCGCTCTTTCCGAAGGAGCGCATCGTGATGCGCTGGCGCACGAGCGAGTTCCGCGCCGAAGACCCCGACTCCCAGCTGGATCTGCTCCTCAGCCCGCACCGCATGGGCGGCGAGGCCGGCACCCGCCTCTTCCTCATCCACACGCAATTGCCCCCGGGCGGCGCCTCCAAGTACGCCGCGGGATGGGCCGAGTTCTACTTCGCGCCGATGACGGACCACTTCGGCGGCTGACCGAGCTCGGCGGCCCCTCGTGGGGCCGTCCCGGCCGCTCGCGGCGCGCTCTGACCGCTCGTGCGATCCGGCCGCGATCGCGTCCTGGCGCCGGTCTACGCTCCTCTCCGTGCACCGCTACTTCGATGCGCTTCGCGGCCTCACCGAGCCCCGGCGCTTTGCCGCGCTCGCCGCCGTGTTCGTCGCGGTCGTCGCGACCGAGGCGCTCGCCTCGCGCGCCTGGCTCGAGGTCGGGCTCGACGTGCTGCTCTTCGCGACCTTCGTCTTGGTGGCACCTGGAAGCTTCCGGGTGCTGGCGCCGCGCGGCGCGCTCGGCCTCTTCGCGTACGGGGTCCTCGGGGTCGCCTGCGTCGGCGCCGTCGCGTGGCTCGTCGCGCAACTCTCACCGATGTGGACCTACATGATCGGTCCCGGATCGCTGGCCGTGCTCGTGGCGCTCTTTCTCGTCGGCGGCTGGGGCCTCGGTCGCGACATCGACCTGACCGAGCGGGCCGGCCTGCTCGCGCTCGAGGCCGAGCGGCGCGCGCTCGAAGCGCAGCGCGCGCAGATCGAGGCGCAGCGCGCGGCGCTGGTCGCCGAGCAGAACGCGCTCCTCGCGCAGCGCGCGCAGCTCGACCCGCACTTCCTCTTCAACGTGCTCAACGCGATCGCCGAGCATTGCCGGCACGACCCCGAGATCGCCGAGCGCTCGCTGCTCGCGCTCGCTTCCCTGCTGCGGACGATGCTCGATGCGACCCGCGCGCCGAGCTGGCCCCTTCACACCGAGCTCGAGCTCGTGCGCGCCGTGACCGACCTCTACGCGATGCGCGATCACAGCCGCTACCGCTTTCGGCTCGCGTGGCCGACACTCGAGGGCGTGACCATCCCGCCGCTCCTGCTCTTGCCGGTGATCGAGAACGCCGTGACGCATGGGCCCGGCGCCGAGCACGACGGCGAGGTGACGCTCGAGGTGACGCGCGCGGGCGGGCGGGTCTCGATCCGGGTGGAGAACCCCGGTCCGTTCACGGGCCCGCGCGAAGGGGGCGAGGGCCTGTCCATGATCCGCAAGCGTCTCGGCCTGGAGTTCGGAGACGCCGCCAGCTTCTCGATCGCCTCCGTGTCGAGCGAAGGTCGCGCCCCGCGCACGCGGGTCACGATCTCGCTGCCCACGCATGCGACCTCGGAGGCGACGTGACGGCCCTGCGGGTGATGTTCGCCGACGACGAGGAGATGGCGCGTCTGCGCGTTCGACGCCTGCTCGAGGGGGTGGCCGACGTCGAGATCGTCGGTGAGGCGCGGAGCGGCAAGGATGCGCTCGGGCTCCTCGAGGACGTGGAGGTCGACGTCGCGCTGCTCGACGTGCGGATGGGGGTCGTGTCCGGCCTCGATGCGGCCGAGCGCGCGGCGGATCTGGGCGTCGAGGTGATCATGACGACCGCCCACCGGGAGCACGCCGTCGAGGCCTATGCCCACGGCGCGGTCGACTACCTCCTCAAGCCGCTCGAGCCGGCTCGCCTCGCGCAGGCGCTCGAGCGCGCGCGTGCGCGGCTGCTCCCGAAGGAGCCGAGGGGCCCGACCTCTGGCTCGACGCCCGCCGCGCCTTCCGGTCGGCTCGCGCTCGAGAGCCGCGGCGAGGTGCTGTTGATCCCCTCCGCCGATCTCACCCACGCCACGCTCGAGGACGACGGCCTCGTGCGTGTGCACACCCGAGCGGCCGAGACGCTCACGGAGCTGACGCTCTCCGATCTCGAGCGGCGTGTCCCGCACCTCTTTCGTTCGCACCGGCGCGCGCTCGTCGCCCTCGAGCACGTGAGCCGCCTGCGTCCGCTCGCGTGCGGTGGCTACGTCGCGATCCTCCACGACGGCCGCGAGGTGCCCGTCTCGAGGCAGTCGGCGCGCGCGCTCCGCCGCCGCCTCGGTCTCTGAACCATCGATTCCCCGGGCACCGCGGCGGGTGCTCGGAGCGGGGGCTCACGCGAGTCGAGCGGCGCGAGCCCTGCGTCGCACGCGTGCGAGCGCGAGTCCGAGCACGAAGAGGGCGGTCCAGAGGCCCCGCGCCGAGCGGTCGGGTGTCGCGGCGCAGCGGTCGCAGCCGCTCGTGTCCCTGAGGTCGAGCGGACCCGCATCGGCGGTCCCGAGGCCCGTGTCGAGCCGATCGAGCGGGCCCGTGTCCACCGCAGCGTCGAGGCGGGTGAGCGCCGCGTCGTTCGTGAAGCCCGCGTCCGGCAGCGCCGCATCCTCGGGCGCAAGCCCCGCGTCGGTGTCCGGGGCGCCAGCGTCCGCCATCGCGCCACAGCCCGCGATCGGCGCGTGCTCGCAGGCGCCCGAGGCGCAGGAGTCCGCGGTGCAGTCGTCGCGGTCGTCGCACGTGAGCGGGACGTGCGAGCAGCTCCCGTCGGCCTCGCACGTGTCGGCCGTGCAATCGTCGGCGTCGTCGCAGCGCACGAGGGTCTCGGTGCAGCGATCGGTCGTCGTGTTGCAGCGCGGCGTCGTGCACGCGCTCCCGTCGGCGTCGGTGCAATCCGAGTCGGCGACGCAGCAGCCGGCGATCGGGCTCGCCGTACACCTGCCCGCGCCGCCGGCCTCGGGCGCGCACCGATCCACGCTGCATGGATCGCGATCGTCGCAATCCCCATCGCCTGCGCAGCACCCTGCGATCGGCCGGTTCGTGCAGACGCCCGTGCCGCGATCGCAGCGGTCCGCGGTGCACGCCGCGCCGTCGCTGCAGTCGGCGTCGCTCGCGCAGCAGCCCGGCACCGGAGCCGACTCACAGCGGTTGGTGGCGCGGTTGCAGCTCACGCGCGTGCACACGCTGCCGCCGGTGCAGTCGGCGTCCACGTTGCAGCACCCCGCGACAGGCAGGCGCTCGCAGCTTCCTCCGGTGCCGCTGCAGCGCTCGGCGGTGCACGCGTTCCCGTCGTCCGGGCAGTCTCGGTCGACGTTGCAGCACCCTCGAATGGGCGTGCTCTCGCAGCCGCTGGGCTCGGCGCAGGCGTCCGCGGTGCAGGCATTGCCGTCGTCGCAGGAGAGCGGTGAACCGGCCCGGCAAGTGCCCATCGCGCACGTCTCGGCGCCGTTGCACGCGGTACCGTCGGAGCACGCGGTGCCGTCGGCCGCGGTGCGGTCGGGCGGACACGCCGCGAAGCCCGCGCAGCTCTCGGCGGGGTCGCACGCGCCGGTGCTCGGGCGGCACGGAGTGCCGAGCGGGAGCACGGAGTCCCCCGGGCACGACGGCGAGGTGCCGGAGCAGAGCTCGGCAGAGTCGCAGCTTCCCGCAGCGGCCCGGCACAGTGTCCCGACGCCGGAGAACGTGTCGGCCGGACAGCCTGGGTCGCGACCGCTGCACTGCTCCGTCACGTCGCAGACATCCACCGCCGGGCGGCAGGTCGTGCCCGCGGCAGCGAAGACATCGGCCGGGCAGGAGGCGCTCGTACCGGTGCACGCCTCGGCAGGATCGCAGACCCCCGTCGACGCCCGACAGGCCGTGCCCGCGGGCGCGACGAGAACCGCGCAGAGGCCCGCGGCGCAGCGGTCTTGCGCATCGCACGCGAGGGGGCCGGTCGTGCCGCACGGCGCGCCGTCGACCGCGCGCACGTCCGCAGGGCACACGCCGCTCGCGCCGGTGCAGTACTCCGCCTCGTCGCAGTCGAAGTCGCGCGCCGCGCGGCAGAGCGTGCTGACGCTCTCGAACTGGCACCTCGACGAGCAGCAGTCTCCATCGGACAGGTTGCCGTCGTCGCAGGCCTCGTCGCCCTCGAGGGCTCTGTTGCCGCATACGCTGGCGGGGGTGCCCGTGATCGAGATGTCGTCGATGCCGACCCACTCGTCGGCGCCCAGAGCGTCGGTCGTGAGGACGCGGATCTGCACGATCGCCTGGTTGTCGGCGGCGGACGGCAGCGTGAGCGACACGGCCGTGGTCGGCGTCGCGGCGGCCGCGGTGACGTCGGCGAAGTAGCCGCCCGGGACGTTCGTGTAGGCCCCGCTCGTGCCGACGCGGTACTGGATCGCGATCGGCTGGATGGCGCTGTCCACCGTCTCGAGATCTCGGAGGTTGCACGTAAAGACGATCGCGGACTGGCCTGTGGTGCTGATCGTGAAGACGAGGTGAGGCGCGTTGGCTGTCCCCGATCCGGCGATCGCGACGACGGGATTCGCGATTTGGAACTCCGTGACGCCCCCGGTGGTGAAGGTCACGGACGTCACGTTTGCGTTGACGTCGACGGGCGTCGTCGCGCCGTCGGCGGTGATCGTGGTCGGGTTCGTCCCGGTGGTCGAGGTCAGACCGTCGCCGCGGTAGCCGATGACGCCGGGGACCCCCGACCAGTTGTCGGAGGTCGTGATCAGGCCCGCGTTGGTCCAGTCCTGCGAGAACGGCAGAGCCTGCGCAGTGGTGTCTGCGCGCGCGGGGAGTGTCGTGACGAGGGCGAGCGCGGCCGCGGCTGCGGCGAACCGGGTGCGTTGCATCGCGCGAAGCTGGCACGCCCGGGCCGACGAGCCAACGCCGCCGGCGCGCGTCACGGGAGGTTCACCGAGCCGCCACGTTCATCCCTCGGCGAGGAACTTCTCCGCCAGCGCGACGTCCTCGCGCGAGCCGATGAAGAGCGGCACCCGCTGGTGCAGCGCGGTCGGCTCGAGCTCGACGATCCGTCTCGCTCCATCCGACGCCGCGCCACCGGCTGCCTCCGCGATGAAGGCCATCGGCGAGGCCTCGTAGAGCAGGCGCAGCTTGCCGTCGGGGGCGCTCTTGTCCCCGGGGTAGGCGAACACGCCGCCGCGGAGGAGCGTGCGGTGGAAATCTGCGACCAGCGTGCCGACGTAGCGAAGGCCGTAGGGCTTGCCGCCCGGCGCGTCCTTGGTCTTGAGCGTGTCGACCCACCGGGTCACGCCCGGCGTCCACTTGCCGCGGTTGCCCTCGTTGATGGAGTACGTCGGCGCGGTCGGAGGAATGCGGATGTTCTCGTGCGAGAGGAAGAACTCGCCGACGAGCGGGTCGAGCGTGAAGCCGTGCACGCCGTCACCCGTGGTGTAGACGAGCATCGTGCTCGAGCCGTAGATGATGTAGCCCGCGGCCACCTGCCTCAGGCCGGGCTGGAGGCAATCCTTCTCGGTGCCGGGGCCGCTCTCGGTCACGCGGCGGTGGATCGAGAAGATGGTGCCGATCGAGATGTTCACGTCGATGTTCGAGCTGCCATCGAGCGGGTCGAACATCAGCACGTACTTCCCCGCGGGGTATTGCGGAGGGATCGGGATGATCGACTCGTCCTCCTCGCTCGCCATCACGCAGACGTGGCCCCCTGCCTCGACGCAGCGCACGAGCACCTTGTTCGCGAGCTCGTCGAGCTTCTGGACCGTCTCGCCCTGCACGTTCACGGCGCCCGTCGCGCCGAGCACGTCGGCGAGCCCTGCCTTGGCGACCTTGCTCGCGATCACGCGCCCCGCGAGCGCGATGGCCTGGAAGAGCCCGGTGAAGTCGCCGCTCGCTCCTGGGATGCGACGCTGGCGCTCGAGGATGTGCCGGTCGAGGGTCCAACCGAGCTCGTCGCTTCCTGCGGGTCCGAGGGAGGGTCGCGTCATGGCGTCGCTGAATACCACCCGGGCCGGCTTCTGACACGCGCGTGCGCGCCGCTGCCGGCTGGGTCAAACCCGCCCCCATGACGCGCCCGATCTCCCCGCTCTTCGACGCCGCGCAGTGGACCGAGGTCCCCGGCTTCGCGCTGACGGATCTGACCTACCACCGCCACGTCTCGCTCGGCATCGTGCGCGTGGCCTTCGACCGGCCCGAGGTCCGCAACGCATTTCGCCCGCACACGGTCGACGAGCTGCACCGCGTGCTCGACCACGCGCGGCAGTGGAGCGACGTCGGCGTGGTGTGGATCACGGGCAACGGGCCGAGCCCCAAGGATGGCGGCTGGGCGTTCTGCTCCGGCGGCGATCAGCGGATCCGCGGGCAGCACGGCTACCAGTACCAGGGGGATGGCGGCGCGCCCGATCCGGCCAAGCTCGGGCGCCTTCACATCCTCGAGGTCCAGCGCCTGATCCGCTTCATGCCCAAGGTCGTGATCGCGGTCGTCCCCGGCTGGGCGGCGGGTGGCGGTCACAGCCTGCACGTCGTGTGCGACATGACCCTCGCGAGCCGGGAGCACGCCCGCTTCAAGCAGACCGACGCGGACGTCGCCAGCTTCGATGGCGGGTACGGCTCCGCGTACCTCGCCCGCATGGTCGGGCAGAAGCGCGCGAGAGAGATCTTCTTCCTCGGCGACGCCTACAGCGCCGACGAAGCCTTCCAGATGGGCGCGGTCAACGCGTCGGTTCCGCACGAGGAGCTCGAGCAGGTCGCGCTCGAGCACTCCCGCAAGATCCTCGCGAAGAGCCCCACCGCGATCCGGATGCTCAAGTACGCCTTCAACCTCGTCGACGACGGCCTCGTCGGCCAGCAGCTCTTCGCGGGCGAAGCCACGCGCCTCGCGTACGGAACCGACGAGGCCCGCGAAGGCCGCGACGCGTTCCTCGAGAAGCGGCCGCCCTCGTGGGGCAAGGTGCCCTGGTACTACTGACGTTGCTCGAGGCGCCGAGCGGCCCCCGGCCAATCGAGTCCCGAGCGGCGCCGTCACCCCACGGGACCGAGCACCTCGACCGGGCCGCGATCCGAGTCGAGCCGCGTCCCCGCGTCCGCGGCCGAGCGCTTCACCATCCCGAGGCCGAGGCCCTGCGCCACGCTCGTGATCTCCCCCACGACGTCCTCGCCGCGGCGCAGCGCGGTGCCAGCCGGCGTGTCGGGCCCCAGAGCCAGCCGGACGAGCGAGCGCGTGAGCTGCCCACGGTTCTCCAGCATGCAGACCACCTCCTGGCCGAGGTAGCAGCCCTTGTCGAACGCGACCGCGCGCGACTTCAGGCCCGCCTCCTGCGGGTAGGTGCGTTCCCCGAAATCGACCGCAAGACGCGGGATCCCGAGGGCGATCCGCGCGCGCTCCCAGGACGCGTCATCGACCTCGGCGGGGCCCTCGCGCAGCGCCTCGACGCGCTGGCGCAGGGGCTCGAGCACGGCGTCGAGCGCGCGCTCCTCGACCACGACCTCGCGGCTCGGACCGAGCCTCTCGTGGCTCACCACGCCCGCGCCGCTCCCCGCCAAGACGCCGAGCTCCAGATCGCCGATGCGCGCTCCGCAGAGGCTCACCACCGCGAGGCTCGTCTCTTCGAGAGAGACGTCTTCCATGATGATGTACTTCTCGAGGTGCTCGCGCAGCGCCGGCCACGCTGCCCGATCGACCGCGAAGAAGAGGCCGCCCTCGCGCTCGAACACGAACAGGTCGGCGAGCACCCGCCCCTTGGTCGTCAGCACGAGGCCGTACACGCCGGCGTCCTTCGAGAGACGCTTGAGGTCGTTGGTGATCTGCCCGTTCAACCAGGTCCGAGCATCGTCTCCTCGGACGGCGATCACGAGCTCGTGGCGCTGCACGCGCAGGCCGGCGCTCAGCTCCCAGGGCGTTGCGGTGGTCATCGGCGTGCTTGTGTGGCGCGCCGAGGATGACGGCAAGCGTGAACCAGCGTCCACGATCCCGCGGGTCGTCCGCGCGCGATCGCCGTGTTCTCTCCGGAACTTCACGACAAGCTCCTGCTGGCTCGCGGCTTGCTGACGCGGACCGAGCCGGCCCTCGCGGCCCACGCCGAGACCCTCGCTGGAGGCCCCATGCGCCACCCAATCGCCGCCCTCATGATCGCTCTGGTCTCGCTCGCCGCGCCGCTCTCGGCGCAGGACATCGACCCCTCGGGTGAAGCGACGCTCCTCGAGCGCCTCAACGAGCTTCGGGCGCAGGCCGGCGCGGGGGGCCTGCAGCGAGACGCGGCCCTCGACTCTGCCGCGCGGGTGCACTCCGAGGAGATGGCCGCCACCGACCGGCTCATGCATGTCTCGCAGACCACCGGTACACCCGTCGATCGCGTCCGTGCCGCGGGCGTAGACACCGGCGAGGTGGCCGAGAACGTCGCGATGCACAGCGGGCCCGCGGAGGCCCAGCAGGCGCTCGAGGCGAGCGACGCGCACCTCGCGAACATGCTGAATCCCCGCTTCACGCACGTCGGGCTGTCCGTGGTGCGCGACGAGTCTGGCGTGTACGTCACCGAGGTCTTCGCCCGCGTCGAGACCGCGGCCGCGACTCCGCCCCTCGAGACGGCGTCTCCCGCGACGGCGCCTCCCGCCCCGGAGCTCGCGGCACCCGCGGTGGCGGCACCCGCGATGGCAGCACCCGCGATGGCGGCACCCGCGATGGCTGCGCCTGCGATGGCTGCGCCTGCGGCGGTGGCTGCACCCGCGGTGGCGGCGGCACCTGCGGCTGCGGGCGCGACGGGCGCGGCCGGTCAGGTGGTGACGATCCGGACGCCCCAGGGTGCCACCTCTGGATTCTGGGTCTGCGGCAGTGGTCGGTGGTGGGACTACCCGCTGCCTACCGGCACGACGTCGGGCCAGCTTCAGGCCGACACGTCGGTCACCGGCTCGCCCCCCGGGTATGGCGGCTGCGCGGGGGCTGCTCCGGGCGCTGCCCTCGCGGCGGGCGCGCCGGCGGGTGTCCCCGCGGTCGCGTACGGCGCGCCGACCTACTCCGCGCCCCGCGTCGTCCAGCCGGGGATGATCGTCCCGTGGGGCGGGGTGCGCGTCGTCGGGCCGCAGCCGTACCCGGCGCGGCCCTCCGCGCCGGCGCCGCACTACGCGCCCTCCGGTCGCGGCGTCCGCCTCCGGCGGGGACAGCCGCCGCGGG
>JBKDQC010000750.1:0-3289 GCA_046342295.1 Deltaproteobacteria bacterium
GGGGCCCGCGGCCACCGCCGCCGCGAGTAGCCATGAGGTGAGGCGCCGTCGCCAAGCTGCGGCGCGCGAGACGTCTCTCATCGCCTCCAACGCTACAGGATCCTCGCTTGGGAAGGAACGCCCACCGATGCTATTGTGGACTCCGTTGACCCGTGCCATGCGAGAGCCCAGCGTCCCGCTTCGGTTTGGCCGATACGAAGTGCTCTTCCGCATCGCGGCCGGCGGCATGGCGGAAGTCTACGCCGCGCGCATGCTCGGCGAAGGCGGCTTCGAGAAGCCGGTCGCGCTCAAGCGCATGTTGCCGACGCTCGCCGAGGACGACCGCTTCGTGCAGATGTTCCTCGATGAGGGCCGCCTGGCCGCGCACATCTCGAGCCCGCACGTGGTGCAGACCCTCGACCTCAGTCGCGCCGAGGACGACTCACTCTACCTCGTCCTGGAGCTCGTGGTGGGGGTGTCGCTCTCGGCGCTCATCCGCGCGGTGCTGAAGAAGCGCGCGCCGTTCCCGGTCCCGGTGGCGGTCGATGTCCTCGCGCAGGCCGCGATGGGCCTGCACGACGCGCACGAGGCGCGCACGATGTATGGGCAGCCTCTCGAGATCGTGCACCGCGACGTCTCTCCGCAGAACATCCTCGTGGACGTGTCGGGGCGCGTGCGCATCACGGACTTCGGCGTCGCGCGGGCGCTCGAGCGCGCGACCCACACGCAGAGCGGCGAGGTGAAGGGCAAGATCGCGTACTTCGCGCCCGAGCAAGTCCGCGGCAAGGCGATCGACCGCCGCACGGACGTCTACGCTCTCGGCATCGTCGCGTGGGAAACGCTCGCCGGCCGGCGCCTCTTCTCGGGAGAGAACCCGGCCCAGACACTCGACATGGTGATGTCGATGCCGGTCCCCCGCCTCGACACGCTGCGCTCGGACGTCCCCGCGGCGCTCGCGGATGCGGTCGCGCACGCGCTCGAGCGCGACGTCGCGCACCGCACCGCTTCGGCGGGGGACTTTGCCGAGGCGCTGCGCCACGCGCTGCGTCCTGCCGGCAGCGCGGCGGTCGGCACGCTCGTGAGAGAGCACGGCGGAGAGTCGTTGATGAAGCTCGAGGAGGGCCTGCGTGCGCAGTCGCCCTCGGCGCTCTCGCGCGTGCGACGCGCGTCGAACGAGGCCGTCTCGTCGCGCGAGATTCCGCTGGACCTGGCACCCCTCGAGCTGGCGCCGTCCCCGGCCGCGCTCACGCAGGCCGCGCTCACGCAGGCCGCTCTCACCCCAGCCGCGTTGAACCAGGCCGTCCACGAGGTGCCCGCGCACACGCGGGTCGGGCCCATGCACCTCGCGTCGAACGACGAAGCGCAGACGGCTTCGGGCGCTGCCGCGGCCGGCTCTCGGCCCGGCGGTGGCGATGCGCGCCCGCGCCTGCGCTATCTCGTCTTGGCGATCGTGGCGATCGGTTTGCTCGGCGCGGTCGGTGTGGGCATCGGGATCGGGCTCGCAGGGCGCTCCACCGAGCCACAGAGCGTCGCGCTGCCGCTGCCACCGGAGCCGCATGCGGCCACCGGCGTGCAAGCGGAGACGGCCCCCGAGGCGCGCGCCCCCGAGCCGATGCCCGCCCCCGTGCTCCCCGCCGAAGAGGGTCCGAGCGAGGCCAGCCCCTCGGAGCTTCGTCCGAGGCCACGGCCGCAGGCGCATGTCGCTCCACGTCCGAGGCCGAGCGCGGAGCCGGCTGGCGAGGGGTCGGGGTCGCACGTCACGCCCGAGCCGCAAGGCGGCATGGCCGGTGGGATGGCGCCGAGCGCCGAGCCGCCGGCGATGGCGCCCGGCATGAGCACGGGCCTCGTCGGCGTGGGACAATTCGAGGAAGAGCTCGGATTCTGAAGTGGGTCAGCGGGCCAGACGCGCGCGGATGGCGCGCGCGAGGCCGGCATCGGGCTCGGTCGCGAGCAGGCGCTCGAGGGTCGGTGAGAGCACGGCGCGTTCGCGTGGCGAGGCTTGCGCGTGCAGCTCGACGAGGCCGATCAGCACCGCCTCCCGGACGGCAGGGTCCGCATGCTGCGCGTGCCTCAGCAGCGGCTCGATGGCCTGTGCCTCGCGCGGCCCCTCCCGGAGGAGCTGCCCCACGTAGGCGCGGATGGCCGCCCGCAGCTCGAGCGCCTCGCGCGTGCCCTGGCGGAGGAGGTCGAGCAGCAAGGCGCGCGACCGCGGCCCGGAGAACCAGCCCGCGCAGGCGATCGCGCGGAGGCGGATCACCCCGCGCTCCCGCGCGTCGCCGTGGATCCGGAGGAGCGCGTCGAGGCCCGGTTCGCCGAGGGCCAACATCTCTTCGCGGGTCGGAGCGTCCTCGATTCCCGACAGAAGCGCGCGCACGCGCGCCTCGACGGGCTGGGGCTCGTGTGGCGCGGTCTGGGCGCGCGCCGACGTTGCCGGGCCGACGCAGCCCACCGCGAGCACGAACCAGAGGAGAGCCGCCGTGCGCGCCATGATGCCCCGACGGTAGCACGACCTCCTCCCTGGCTGCGCGCGGCGCGCTTCCCACGGAAGCGCCCAGGGAAGGCCTTCGGCGGGGCGTGCTCGCGCAGCGCCCTCCGCGCGGGCGCGCGAGGTACGCTGCGCGCCACCATGCGCGCCACGAACCTCCGCCTCCACAACTACTTCCGCAGCTCCGCGAGCTACCGCGTCCGCATCGCGCTCGCCCACAAGGGCCTGGCCTACGAGTACGTCCCCGTGCACCTCGTGAAGAACGGCGGAGAGCAGCTCCACGCCGCGCACCACGCCAAGAACCCGATGGACCAGGTGCCGGCGCTCGAGCTCGTGCTCGACGGAACGCCGCGCGTGATCGCGCAGTCGGTCGCCATCCTCGAGCTGATCGACGAGCTCTTCCCCGAGCCGCCGCTCTTTCCGCGTGACCCTTTCCTGCGCGCCCGAACGCGCGAGCTCGTCGAGATCGTGAACAGCGGCATCCAGCCGCACCAGAACCTCGCGCCCATGAAGCGCATCGACCAGCTCGCGCAGGGCGCGGGGCGCCTGCACGCGCAGCACTACAACCGGCTCGGCCTCGCCGCGTACGAGGAGCGCGTGAAGGAGACGGCGGGCCGATGCTCGGTCGGAGACGATGTCACCGCGGCCGACCTCTTCCTCTGTCCGCAGCTCACCACCGCGCGTCGCTTCGAGATCGACCTCGCGCCGTACCCGACGCTGCTCGCCATCGAGGCACACTGCAAGACGCTGCCAGCCTTTGCGGCCGCGGCGCCCGAGAGACAGCCGGACCACGAGCCCTGAACGGAGCGCGACGTCGCGCCGCTC
>JBKDQC010000751.1:0-2564 GCA_046342295.1 Deltaproteobacteria bacterium
CTCTCCGGGAGGGGCGAGGAGGCTAGCGGCCTCCGCGCGCCGAGACAATGCGTTTCGTCCGCGCTCGGGCCGCCTGATGGTTCCTTCATCCGCCACGCAGATGCTTCCGGGACCAGGTCTCGAGCGCGAAGAGGGCCCAGCCCTGGTGGGCGTTGCCGCGGCCCTCGCTCACGGCGCTTACCACATCGTCCACCGCGCGCGGATCCAGCGTGCTGCGCACGAACGCGTCGCGCGCGCGCAGCGTGTCGTGGAAGCGGGCGCGCAGCGGGCCGGCGAGCCAGGCCTCCACCGGGCTGCCGAAGCCGCGCTTCTTGCGCGAGAGGATCGACGCCGGCAGGAGATCGGCGGCGAGCTCCTTCAGCAGCGTCTTGCCCTCGCGCCGGCTCTGCTTCTCGAACCACGCGAGCGGCACCACGTAGCGCGCGAGCTCAGGATCGAGGAAGGGACTGCGCGACTCGACGCTCGCCGCCATCGCGGCGGTGTCGGTCTTGAGCATGAGGTCGTCGGGGAGGTAGCGATGGAGATCCTCGGCCATCGCCCGGTCCGGCGCGGAGAGCGCGAGCGGATCGAGCTCGGGAACGCCCGCAATCTCGCGCACCGGGCCGCCGACGAGGCGTGTGCGCTCGCCGGGGCCGAAGACCTCGACGAGCGCCCGTGCCCGCGAGGTCGGGTCGATGGCAGCCAAGAGCGCTGCGCGACGGGCGCGCCCGAGCATGCGCCCCGTGCGCCCAAAGCGCATCCATCGATCGAGCCCCGCGGCGAGGTGCGCTGCGCCGGGAACGCGGGGCAGACGAAGCACCTCGCGGTAGCGGTCGTAGCCCGCGAAGAGCTCGTCACCACCGTCGCCGGTGAGCACCACCTTCACGTGCGGCGCGACCGCATCGAAGACGGCGACCGTGGGAACCGCGCTCGAGTCCGCGAAGGGCTCGGAGTAGGCCTCGAGGGCGCGTTCGACGCGCGCCTCGAGACCGTCGCTGAGGACGATCTCCGTGTGCTCGGTGCGGTAGCGCTCGGCGACCGCGCGGGCGTGCGGCAGCTCGTCGTCGTCGCGGCCGAAGCCGACGGAGAACGTGCGGACCGGCCGAGCGAGCTCGCGCGCCATGAGCGCGACCACGACCGACGAGTCGATCCCGCCCGAGAGCAGCGCGCCGAGCGGCACGTCGCTCCGGAGCTGGAGGCGCACGGCCTCCTCGAGGATGCGACGCGTCGACGCGAGCGTGCTCGCGCGCAACGTCGACGGCGCGCTGCCCGGCACGGGGACCGTGTCGTAGCGCAAGACACGCAGCCCGCGCGCACGATCGAAGCTCAGCGCGTGCCCCGCCGGCAGCTTGTGCACGTCGCGGAAGATGCTGCGCGGCGCCGGCACGTAGAGGAGGCCGAGGTAGGCCTCGAGCGCGTCGCGATCGATCGCGGCGTCGAGCGCACGGCCCGCGAGCGCGCGCAGCGCGCCCATCTCCGACGCGAACGCGAGGCGCCCGCGCTCGTGCGTGTAGAGGAACGGCTTCTCGCCGTAGCGATCACGCGCCGCGAAGAGGCGCTGCGCCTTTCGATCCCATAGCGCGAACGCGAACATCCCGCGGACGCCTTCGAGCATGCGCTCGCCGCGATCCTCGTAGAGGCGCAGCAAGACCTCGGTGTCGCTCGAGGTGCGGAAGCGATGTCGCGGCGCGAGCTCGGCGGCGAGCTCCTTGTAGTTGTAGATCTCGCCGTTGAAGACGATCGCGACGCTCGCGTCCTCGTTGAGCATCGGCTGACCGCCGCCGCCGAGATCGATGATGGAGAGGCGCCGGTGCGCGAGCCCCACGGGGCCCTCGAGGTGGAAGCCGTCCCCGTCGGGACCGCGAGGCGCCATCGCCCGCGCCGCGGCCTCGAGGGCCTCGCGATGCCCCTCGGCTCCGTTCCAGTCGACGACGCCTGCGATCCCACACATGAGGTCAGGGACTCCTTCGGATGCGCGAGGGCGGCGCACCATTCGTGGGATCGGCCGCGCCCGGCGGAGGCGCGGTGACGATGGCATGGAAGCTCTGGTGGACGATCCCGTCCGGAACGGCCGGGCCGCGCGAGGCCGCGACGCCGACGATCACGAGCGGAAACCCGCGATCGAGCGGCGCGAACACCTCGAGCAGGCTCGGCGCCGAGACGTCCCCGTCGAGCAGGATCGCCGGCACGCGCGCGACCTCGATGGCCGCGGCTTCGCGGCCCCAGCGGAAGACGTCCTCGCTCGCGTCGATGTCGACCGAGAGCTGCGCGCCCACGTGCAGCGCGCGCAGCTCGACGAGGGTCGCCGCGGCGATCCCGCCGGACGCCGCCAGCCCCGGCCGGGCGACGCGCGCCCTGCCCGCCGCGCTCGGCGCCCCGGCGAGCGCGCGGGCGAGCAGCACCGCGCGCGCGGCGTCGTCGTCTGCGTGATCGAGGCCCAGCACCTCGAGCCCCGCGGTGTCCGGCCCCGGCGCGAAGATGCGCGCGGCCACGACCTCGCCGCGCTCGATGCGCGTCGGCCGGACGACCCAGGTGTCGCCGTTCTCTCGGTAGAGGGCGCAGCCGCGCAGGCAGCGGGCCTCGCG
>JBKDQC010000752.1:0-5996 GCA_046342295.1 Deltaproteobacteria bacterium
CGGTGCGGCCACGCCGCGCGGGGCTCGCGGCGCTGCGCGCAGCGGCGGCCTGGCGAGGCCGCGCGGCTGCGCAGTGCGTCGGGCCGGAGGATGTGCACGAGGGCCACGGGCGTGTGGTGGGCTTCGTGGCCAACGGTGGCCTCGTGCGGATCGCGCACGACGCCGTCCCGGGTGTGATGGGCGCGATGACGATGGCGTTCGCGCCTTGTCCTTCGGTCGACACGACCGCGCTCGTCGTGGGCGACGAGGTCCGCTTCCGCTTCACGCGGGGCCCGGGCGGCGGTCACCTGCTGCTCTGGCTCGTGCGGCTCTCTTCTGCGCGGTGAACGGCGCCGCGCGAGCTGCCTGCTCGCGACCTGGACATCGACTTCGGCCTCGGCTTCGCCGTCGACCTCGACTTCGCCGTCGACCTCGACCCCTCGACCTCTCGCCTCGACCCCGCCGGGTCCGCGCGTGTCACCGCCCGCCGTAGCGGTTGGCGGGCCCGGGGTCGCGCCCGGCGTGCACGGCCTCGGCGATCTCGAGGAGGCGCGTCGCATCGAGGCCCGCGTAGAATCCCTCGCGGAGCGCCCCGCCCGCGTCGACGAAGTACACGATCGCGTTGGGCCCATGACCGCAGGCGCCTTGGCAGCCCGACTCGGTCAAGCGCACCGTTCCGCCGTCGCGGTAGTACGCGACCTTGCGCTCCTCGAGGGCCTTCCACGTCGCCTCGAAGACGCGGCGGGCGCCCGCGCGCGCGCAGTTCACGCTCGTGCACACGAGGACGTGCGCGCGGGTCTCGAAGAAGAGCGGCTTCTGCACGACCCCCAGGTTCGCACGCCCCGGGCGGGCGCGCTCCCTCGGCCTCAGAGCATGAGTCACTTGGATTGACTCATGCCCTGACGTTTCTTGCCGGAGGGTCTGGCCGCAGCCCCTCCCTCTCGCCGAGTGAATCGGCGAGAGCCTCCCTCCCGCCGATTCGAGCCCGTGGCACCCGCATCGTTCCATCCGAGTGCCACGTGCTCTCAGGCCGCGCGCCGAGCGATGATGCGGGCGAGCGAGCGCTCTCCGATCCAGCCCTCGCGGTAGTAGACGATCTCGAGGCCCTTCGTGATGTGCAAGAGCTCGTTGGGCTCCGCGAGCCACCGGGCGCCGGGGCGCTGGGGATGGCGCTCGAGAGCGCGCTGCGTCTCGACCTCGGCGATCACGACGCCACCGAGGCTGAGCGCGCGGTCGAGGTGCCGGAAGAGATCCGGCTGGCGGTAGTGGAAGCAGGCGATCACGTTCCACGGGCCCTCGGGCAGGCCCTCGGCCTCGAGGTCACACACGAGCGTCTTGATCGTGAGGCCCTCGTCCCGGCCCGCCTCGCGGCAGAGCGCCAGACCCACCGGCGAGATGTCCACCGCCGTCATCTCGAGGCCGCGGCGGGCCAGGTAGACGGCCATGCGGCCCGAGCCCGCCGCGACGTCGAGCCCGCGACCGCCGCGCGGGATCTCGCTCTCGAGCTCTGCCACCCACGAGGGCACCGAGCGGGGCAGGTCCTTCTGCTCGGCCCAGCGGCGATCCCAGCGACTGCGAACATCCTCGGACATAGGTCGGGGACCCTCGTACGGAACACACGCGGCGTCAATTCGGTGCGAGCTCGCGGCGTTCGCGTCGCCGCGCGGCTTGGTGTATGTAGCCGCATGGCTGGCGGTCACGACTCTCACGGACACGACGATCACGGCGGCGCGGCGCACCCGCATCCCCCGCTCCCCACCATCACGGACGAGGCGGCCGACACGCCGATGTGGGTGCCCATGGCCGGGCTCGCGATCTTCCTGGTGCTCGCGCTGTTCGTCGCGTTGCGCTCGGCGCTGTCTCCTCCGGACGAGGCTCCGGGCCAAGCGGCTTCCGAGGAGGCCGCCACCGGCGAGACGGGCGTCGCTGCGGGGACGCCCTCAGGCCAGTGAGGCGCGACCGCCCCGCGTGGTGTGCGAAGCGGGCCCCGTGTCGTTCCTGGGGGTCGACGGCCGATGTCGCGTCGGAGTCGAGAGGTCGAGATCGAAGTCGACGCAGAGAGTCTGAGAGCACGTGGCACTCGGATGGATCGATGCGGGGGCCACGGGCTCGAATCGGCGGGAGGGAGGCTCTCGCCGATTCACTCGGCGAGAGGGAGGGGCGGCGGCCAGACCCTCCGGCAAGAAACGTCAGAGCAT
Source organism: Deltaproteobacteria bacterium (assembly GCA_046342295.1). Classification (GTDB taxonomy): domain Bacteria; phylum Myxococcota_A; class Polyangia; order Polyangiales; family Sandaracinaceae; genus JAFLCL01. The sequence continues at coordinate 2,178 of JBKDQC010000752.1, forward strand.
GAGTCAATCCAAGTGACTCATGCTCTGAGTCGGGATCGAGGGTCGATCGAGGCCGCGCGGTACGCTGACGGGGGCGCGTCATCGTTTGACGGTTCCTCCGGTACCTTCGCCCGCCGGAGCCGACACCCTCCGGACCATGCACGTCGAGCCCTCCCGAGAACCTCCACGCCGCTGCGCGCGCGGGCGCTGGCTGCTCGCAATGCTCCTCGCCGGCTGCGCGCCTGCCGTGGAGACGACTGACGGTTTGCCCGACGCGTCCGGTCGACCAGACGCGGCGCTCGCGCTCCTCGACGCGGCAAGCCCGCTCCCCGACGTCGCAGCCTCCGTTCCGGATGGCTCGCTCGATGCGGCCGCCGCCCCTGGGGACGCCGCCTCGCCAGTCGCCGAGGCCGGGCCGCCCCGGGCCGCGCTCGGCTGGGATGCCGCGAGCATCTATCTCCTCATGGTCGATCGCTTCGCCAACGGCGCGCCTGATCCCGATCCGGCGGAGGACGAGTGCTTCGACCCTGCGAACCCACGCCGCTTCCACGGCGGCGACCTCGCTGGGCTGCGCGCGCGCCTCGGCTACCTCGAGGAGCTCGGGGTCGACACCGTCTGGGTCACGCCGCTCACGCGGCAGATCGGCCGCCACCACGAGCAGTGCGGCTACCACGGCTATTGGGCGGACCTCACCGTGCCCGACGATGTCGCGCTCGAGCCCCGCCTCGGCACCGAGGCTGACTTCTCCGCGCTCCTCGACGACATGCACGCGCGCGGGATGAGGCTCGTGCTCGACATGGTCGTCAACCACCCCGGCTACGGCGCCCAGGTCACGCGCACCCATCCCGAGTGGTTTCATCCTGTCGCGGGCTGCGAGCGCTTGGGCCCCCCGGACGAGACCTGCCCGCTCGCCTGGCTCCCCGACTTCGACCAGCGCGTCCCGGAGGTCGCCGATTACCTCACGGAGCACTCGAGCTCCTGGATCCGCCGCTTCGACGTGGACGGCATCCGCATGGACACCGTGAAGCACGTGCCGCTCTGGTTCTTCCGCGACCGTTGGATCCCTGCGATGCGGGCGCTCAGGCCTGATCTCTACCTCGTCGGTGAGCTCTTCGACGAGCGGCCCTACGAGCAGCAGCGCGCGTATCTCGACGCGGGCTTCGATGGCTTGTTCGACTTCCGTCTTCGGAGCGCTCTCGTGTACGGGCTCGGCCGCGAGGGCAGCCTCGACCGCGTGGCGCGCGAGGTCGCGGCGGCCTGGGATTCCCTCGGACCGGAGCGCGCGCGGCGCCGGAGCACCTTGCTCGACAACCACGACGTGCCTCGCTTCGCGAGCGAGATCGAGCAGCCCGAGGGGCGCGCGGTGGCTCGCTTGCATCTCGCGCTCGGGGCGCTCCTGACCACGCCGGGCATCCCGCAGCTCTATTCGGGCACCGAGCTCGGCATGGCCGGGGGCTGGCCGGAGAACCGACGCAGCCTGCCGACGTGGGCCTTCGACGCGGCGACACGCACGCCGCACGAGGGCTTCGTCGGCGATCCGGGCGAGACCTTCGCCCTCGTGCGCGACCTGCTCGCGCTCCGCCGCGAGCGCGCGCCCCTGCACCGCGGCGACTACGTCGAGCTCTGGCGTCCCGGGGGCTCCGGGGTCCCGCTCTACGCGTTCACGCGCGCTGTCGGCGACGAGCGCGTCTTCGTCGCGCTCACCACGGGCGCGGTCGATCAGCGCATCCCGCTCGAGGACAACCCGCGGATCCGGCGTCGCTTTCCGGACGCGACGCTTCGCGACCTCCTCGGGCGCGACGACGCCCGCGCCGAGATCCGCGGCGGCTCGCTCCACGTCGTGATGCCCGCGAATGGGATCGCGGTCTTCGTGCTGCCCGAGGCGTGAAGGGGCCGCGCGGGGCGAGGTCCTTCAGGTGCTCGAGGGCTGCGTGCGGGATGGTGAGAGGGGTCGGTCGGGAACTGTCCGCGACTCTCCACATGTGACCTGCCGTGCTGGAGTGGCACCCAGACGCGGCGAGGCGGGGAGGCAGGCACGCAGCAAGGCGACGGTCGACGCGATCGTCGAGGCGACGGGACAGGTGTGCCCGATGCTTCGCAGAGCGCGAACTGACCCGGCTACCAAACAGGATCGCCGAAGCGCCGATCCATCGGCGTTGACTTGAGATCCCGCGAGGATCAGGCTGCCGCGATCTCCCTGGAGGACGATCCTCGCCATCGCCGCCCAGGCAGGCCTCTTCGCGCAGTCTTCGCGCAGGCCTCTTCGCGCAGGCCGCTCCGCTCGTCGCCGTCTCGCTCGCGGCGCTGCTCGGTCGCGTCGCCCTCCGCTCGTGGAGCAAGCGCGCCGCATCCGAGGCGCAGGCCCGCAACCCCTCCTGACGCACCCGACGATCGCTCAACGCGCGGTCCATCCTCGAGAGAGCGGCTGGACGAAGATCCCGCTCGGGCTCACGAGCGCGAGCGCATCGTTCGTCGGGGCATACACGAGGATCGCGCGCTCGCGGCTCTCGAGCATCGAGACCAGCGCTCCTGCCGGCAGCGCGAAGCGCAGGATCCGTGTGTCGCAGGCGTCGCCGTCGTCGCAGAAGACGCTCAGCGCCAGCTCGGCGCCGTCCGGACGGAACACCGCGTCTTGGATCGAGCCTGCGAAGAGCGGTGTCGTCCTGCCGTCCGCGAGCTCGACGAGCTCGGCGCGTCGCTCGGAGAACAGGATGGCGCGGCGCTCGTCGGGCGCGAGCACGACGCGTGCGTAGTCGGTCAGCGGGCGGATCGTCCTGCGCAGCGCGCCGTCGCGGCTCGAGCGGACCACGAGCCCGGCACTCCGTGTCGCGTCGTACGGGTCGTGCGCGGCCTCGAGGAGCTCCGCGCCGCCCGAGAGGAACACCGCGGAGTCGTGGGACGGCGCGATCGTCCGGCCTGCCGCGAGGTCGTAGAGCACGGGCCGCGACTCGCCTGGCAGCGTAGCGATCGCACGGTCGCCGGAGATCTCGAGCAGGATCGGTGTGCCAGGTGCGAGCTCGCCGGTGAATGACGGCGGCAGTGTCGTGCTCGCGTCGCTCGCCGACATCCACGCTGCGTAGGACTGCTCGACGCCCACGAGCGTGCCAGTCACCGCGTTCCAGCGCACCACGCGCGGGACGGCGACGTCCTCGGTGCTCAGGCTCGAGGACACGAGCGAGATCTCCTCCCCACGCCAGAACGCACGCACGCCGTCGAAGGTCATGCTGCGCGACAGGTCCAGCGCGAGAGTCCTGCGATCATGGACGCACAGCCCGACGTACGACGCCGTCACCACGTCCGTCGCCGTGACCTGGATCGCGTCGAAGCTCCCGCATGGGCTCGCCTGCCGGCGCGCCGGTCCGGTCCGCGGGTGCATCGTGAGGTGATCGCGGTGGTCCCAGAGCGCGAGATCGTCCGACACGCCGAGGGTCTGGCGCTCACCCCCGTACGGCTCCGCGCTCCGCACGCGCCGCCCGCTCGGCAGCTCGTGCAGCGATGCGGAGCCGCCGAACGTCCCGATTGCGAGGTGCGTTTCCGAAGGCGTGATCGCGAGCCCCGTGACGTAGTCCCCCTCTCCGACCGGCGCGGGGAACGAGCGCGAGCGCCCGGTCGTGAGGTCGACACCCACCACCGCCGCGGGCGCCCGCACGCTGCGCCCCGCGGAGTGATAGAGATGATCGCCGTCCACAGAGACGACGGCCTCCGAGATCCCCGAGGTCGTCGTGAGCGGGATCGTGCGCGCGAGGTGCGTGCCCGCGGTGACCGCCAGCACGTACGACGGGTCCGTCTCCGAGGCGCGCTCCACGATGCAGCGGCGCTCACGCGGCGCGCCGAGGCCGC
>JBKDQC010000753.1:0-5974 GCA_046342295.1 Deltaproteobacteria bacterium
GGCAGGCTGCGTGGTGACCATCGTGTTGCCGTCGACGCTCGTGCGGCTCGCGTGGCGACCCTGCGTGTTGATCACGACGAGCGCGTAATTGGAAGCATCGACGCTGCGCTCGAACGCGATCACGCCCGCGTCGCTCTCGTCGCCCACGTGGTCGGTCGACCAGCGGACGTCGAAGCTGCCGTGGGTGAGCGCGACGTAGCTCCGGCGGATCCGCGTGAGGCGTGCGATCCACCGAAACGTCGTTCCGTCGGTGGCGTAGCCGGACCACCAGAGCGGCTCGCGGTTGGCGGGGTCGTTGCCGCCCGCGAAGTCCTGCTCGGTCCCGTAGTAGAGGCACGGGATGCCGTCCTCCGTGAGCAGGTACGCGAGCGCGCTGCGCAGCGCGTCCGGACCGCCGGCGTCAGGCCGGTTGTAGAGGAAGCGCGGGACGTCGTGGTTGTCGATGAAGTTCACGAGCACGTCGCGCGGTCGCGCTCCGATGCCGCCCTCCTGCGGCGTGGCGCTGTAGTTGTCCGCGCGCTGAGCGTAGAGGCGCGAGATCTGGGTCGTCGGTCCTTCGTTCGTGAAGACGTCCCCGAAGACCCAGAATTTGTGGGAAAAGTAGAAGACCGAGTCGAGCATCCCCGGCTGCGTGTAGCTGCCGATGAGCGCGTCGTCGCCATCGAAGGCTTCGCCGAACATGAAAAAGTTCGTCTTGCCCGCGGCGGCGAGGTTCTGCCGGATGCGGGGCGCGAAGTCGAGCCAGAAGCCGTCGTCGACGTGCTTGAGCGTGTCGATCCGGAATCCGTCGATGTCGGTCGCGAGGATCCAGTTCGTGTAGACGCGGACCATCTCGTCGCGGACACGCGGGTCCTCGGTGTTGAGGTCCTTGAGGCCGCCAGGGAAGTCGCCGTAGATGACCTGCTCGCGCACGTTGTAGTCGGTGACGCGGCCGCGCCGGTTGTAGACGCTCGGGTCACGGAACAGCGGCGGGTTCGGAGGCACGCGGAAGATGTCCGGCATGTCGAAGAACCGGATCGGGGCCGGTCCGGACTCGCCGAGCGACGTGTAGCCCTGGATCCCGCGCGGGTCGTAGTCGGGGTCGTACTCCGTGATGCGCGTGAGGGGGCTCCGCTCGCCGCCGCCGATCAGCGTGTCGTCGGGCTGACCGTTGTTGTTGATGTCGTAGTAGAAGACCTGCCCGAGGTGGTTCGTGACGATGTCGAGGATCACCGACATGCCGCGGGCGTGCGCTTCACGGACGAGGGCGCGGAGCGTCGCGAGATCACCGAAGTGCGGGTTGAGCCGCTCGAGGTCGACGGCCCAGTAGCCATGGTACGCGTCGAAGCCCGCGTCGTAGTCGACGTTGAGCACGATCGGGCTGATCCAGAGCGAGGTCACCCCGAGCTCCTCGAGGTAGTCGAGGCGGTCGATCATCCCCTGCCAGTCGCCGCCCTGGTAACGCGCCAGCGCCGACGGCGCGATGCGATGGTCGGTGGAGGCGTCGCCGTTGGCGAAGCGGTCGGTCAGCAACTGGTAGATGATCTCGTCGCGCCAGTCGTCGACGTGGCGCTCGAGCCTCACGTCGCCGAGGCTGCCGAGCCCATCCTGGGCGCACGAGCCCGCGCCGAGCACGAGGGCTGCGCCCGCGGCGAGGGCGGCGCCACGCGAAGTCGTTCGCTTCATGGTTCGCTGTCTCACGGTGCCTCTCAAGGTGCGTACGAGGTCGAGCTGAACCACCACTCGACGCTGACACCGAGGAAATGCTCGAGGTCGCGCGAGGCGCGTGGGTCGGCTGGGTTGAGGAGCTGTCGAGCGCCGGCGTCGCGGGCGCTCAGCACGTACTGGAGGCGGATGTGAGGGCGGGAGTAGGTGCCGCGGCCCCACGGCGAGACGAACGGCATGATGCCGAGCTTGAAGATCCCGCCGCCCTCTCCGTTGCCCGAGAGCTCGTCGAGCGCGAGGGCCTGCATGCCCTGGTAGGAGAGGTCGAGCGCCACGCCCGCGACCTGCCCGAACCATACGTGCGGGCGCAGCGCGATCGCGCCCTCGCTGAGGGAGCCGCGGTTCCACACCGCGGGGTCGGCGTCGTGGTGAATCTGCCACCACGCGCCGACCTGAAGGCCCACCCCCACGTCGGCGCTCTCGTTCCACTCCCAGTTGGCCGAGAGCGCGAGGCGGATCTGCTCGGCGCGCCCCGTCGTGACGACGCTCCCGGTGCGGAACGGAACACCCAGAGGGTCGTAGGCGCCGAGGCCTCGCGCGTAGCGGAAGAAGAGGTTCGCGAACGTCCGCGTGTCCGAGAGGTATCCACCCACCTGACCACCGAGGACGAAGCCCGAATCTTCAGGCAGCCCCTCCGTGGTTCCGTCGGTTCGCGTGCGCTGTCCGGCCGCGAGCCAGTGCTGCTCACCGTAGAGCACGCCCTTGAAGCCGTCGCGTTCCATCCGACCGAGTGGCCAGTACGTGAGGCGCCCCGAGAGCACGGTGCGCGGCCGGTCCAGCACGAAGATCTCGTCCGGCAGAAAGCCCGTTCGCGCGGGCACGAGGTCCGCTTGCCGCTGGAAGGGGTTGTTCGGCTGGGTCAGGCCGACCTGCACCGAAAGCTCGAGGTCGTCTTCGAGCGCATACCTCAGGCCGCCTCCCACCATGTTCAGGTTGTCCATCGGCCAGAAATTCATGAGGTAGACGTCGTCGCCCCGGACCATGCGCGAGCCGCCCCACACGGCCAGCCCGGGCGCGAGGATGTTGTTCGCCTCGGCGAAGAGGTTCCGGATCGCGATGCGCTCGGAGAACTCCCCGTCGTAGTGAAAGAGCGGCCCTGCGTAGGCGACGGTCGCGACGATCCTCGTGTCGACACCGAACAACCGATCCTCTCGCCGCAGCTCGAGCTCGGCGTAGGTGTCGTCTTCGTCGATGCGGGGCGCGAAGCTGACGATCCGGGCTTGTCGCCCGCTCATGCCGCGCAAGTCGGAGGCGGCGACGATCCTGCCGTACGAGCCGAACCGGAACCCATCGAGGAACTGGCGTGCAGGATCGGGCGCGGGCGCCGCGTCGTCGTCCGCCGCCGCCTCCGGTTCCGCCGGCGAGGACGACGGGGCGGGCGGCGCCGACGCCTCGAGCGGCGCGACCGGTTCGGCCGCGAGCGGCGGCGCGGAACTGGACGACCCGGACGGGGCATCCTGCGCGCCCGCTGAGAGCGCGGTGAGCGCCGATGCGGCGATCACCAGCGCGGCGCCGCATCCCTGACGAAGCGTTCGTTTCACGCGCGCGACGATAGATCGGTCTCGCTGGGAAGGCACTGTCCCCCGACGTGGGCTCACGGGCGGGTCGGATCGGAATCGATGGGAGACGACTCCACGATCGGGCTCGCGCTCGAATATCGTCGGGATTGGAGGCAACCTCCCCGCGACCTGTCATGCGCCCATCCGACGAACGCCGGCCGCGACGCCCCCGAAGCGAGAGACTCGCCCATGGCAGCCTCGCCATCGCGACGGCCGCCGCGCCTCTGCTCTTCGGCGGAGCGCTCGGCTGGACGGTACCGGTCCTCACCGCGATGGCCGGTCTCACGGCGCTGACCACCGCCTGGGCGGGATGGCGCGCCGGGAGGCCGTTGCCCCATGGAATCCTTCTGATCGCCCTGGTCGTCGCGGCGCTCTGGACGACGCTTCAGGCGATCCCGATCCCCTGCGGGCTCGCCGAATGGATCGCTCCCGAGTCGGCCGAGCACACGGCGCGCACGGCGGCGCTGTTCTCGGTCGAGCCCCGCTGCACGCTCACCGAGGACCCAGGCCGGACCCGTGAAGAGATCCTCAAGGGTCTGGCGCTCGTCTCTTTCTTCGTATCGGCGAGCTTCGTGAGCGCGATTGGCAAGCGCGACACCGTGCTCCGAACCGTCGCATTCGCGTGTACCGCGACCGCTGCGGCGGCGATGGGCCACATGGTGCTCGCCGCCCACTCGATCTGGGGCGTGTACACGCCGACCCACGGCAGCGCGCTCCTCGGCCCCTTCGTGAACCCCAACCATCTCGGTGGGTTGATGACCCTGGGCGCGCCCGTGTGCTTCGGCCTCGCGACCTCGAGCCGGCACAGAGATCACCGGACTCCATGGGCCCTTGCGGGGCTGCTCATGCTCGGGGTGATCGCGCTGACGCGCTCTCGCGGCGCGATCCTCGCGGTCTTGCTCGGGCTCATGCTGTTTGGAGCCCTGCACGCGCGCGAGCATGCCCGGCGCGCGCGCTCCGACGGTCGAACCGCGCTCGACCGTTTGCTGCTGCGGCCCGCCGTGATGGCGCTGCTGCCGGTGCTGTGTGGTGTCGGGGTGATCGCCGGCGCGGCGGGCCTCGAGACGTTCGTGCGTGAGATCGGCGACACGGACCACAGCAAGCTCCAGGTCGCACTGCGCTCGCTCTCGCTCGCCGTGACGGGGCCGTGGGTCGGTGTGGGCCGTGGGGCGTTCGCCGTCGCCTACGTCGAGCGCGCGGAGACCGGGCGGGTCCGCTTCGAGCACGCGGAGAATGTTCTGGCCCAATGGGCGGTGGACTGGGGGATCGTGGTCGGCCCCCTCCTCGCGCTCGCGATCGGTTTCGTGGTCGTGCGGGCCGTCGTGCGGGCCGACCGCCCGCACCTCTACGGCGGGCTCGCAGGGTTCGTCGGATATGCCATCCAGAACTTCGTCGACTTCGGTTCCGAGATGCTCGGAAGCGTCGGGGTCGCGGCGGTGCTGCTGGCCGGCGCAGCCACTGGGCACGTCTCGTCGAGCGTGAGCGACCCCCTCGCGGTCCGGCGCTCCGTGGCGCTCGCTGCGACGACCGGAGCCCTCACCCTGCTCGCCGTCGCGATCCTGGGTCCGACGGCGCATGGCCGCCGCGTCGAGGTCGCGCGCGCGAGCCTCGAGTCCGCCTTGGCCAGCGATGACCGTCAGGCCTTCGCCGAGGCGGTCCGCGAGGCCGCCACGGCCCACCCTCGCGAGCCCGCGTTCCCGCTGCTGGCCGGCGCCGAGGCCGCGCGGCACGGAGAGCCTCGGGCGCTCGCCTATCTCAACCGGGCGATGAGCCTCGCCCCCGCGTGGGTCTCGCCGCGGGTCGTGGCGGCGCGCTACCTCGCGCGGCATGGACATTTCGACCAGGCGCTGCTCGAGATGCGCGAGGCGCTCGAACGCGATCCGACGCTGGTGGGCGCGGAGGCGTGCACGCTCCTTCAGGCCCGGCCGACCGCGGAGACCTTGCTCCGCATGGCGGCACGCAACACCCACCGAACCGAGAGCCTCATCGCGCTCGTCGGCTGCCTGCCATCCGACGCGGAGAATGCCGACGCGGTCGATCTCGCGCTTCTCGAGTCGGAGCCCGCCCTCGTCGAGCCCCTCGTCCGGCTCGTCGAGCGCGCGGTCCGGCAGGGACGGCTCGAGGACGCCCGCCTTCGCGCGGGCGATTGGACGGATCACGAGGCCGCTGCGCTGACCCTCGCGCGGGCCCGCCTCGAGCTCGCGGCAGGCGAGCCGACGCGCGCTGCGGAGAGCGCCGCGCGGGCAGAGGAGCGCCTCGTCGATCCGTGGCCCGCGGTGGTGCTGCGCGCGCGCGCGGCCGCGTCGGAGGGCGACCTGGCGAGGGCGCGCGACACCGTTGGCGAGCTGCGCGGGCTCGCGGGCCCCGACGCCACGCGCCTCGGCGAGGCCGAGATCCTGCTCGGTGAGCTCGAGACCCAGGGTGGAAACCGCGGTCGCGCCCTGGCGGCCTACGAGAGCGCATGGCGGGGGTTCGAGCGACTCGACGCGCTGGTCCAGGTCGCGGCGCTCGCGAATGCCCTGCACGACGAGCCGCGCGCGATCGCCGCCCGCCGCACCTTGTGCGAGCGGAACGTTCGCGAGTACTGCACATCTGTCCCCTGACGGCGCTCCTTCGGCGCGGGTCGAATGCGCCACCAGTCCCGGGACACGAACTCACCGCCGCGGGCTCGCCTGGTGAGCCCCGCCGCGTCAGGTGGCGCGGCCCAGGCG
>JBKDQC010000754.1:0-7077 GCA_046342295.1 Deltaproteobacteria bacterium
TGGGGGTATTTCGAGGAGAGCGGGCGGCTCTGGCGGGGATGCCCCGGCGTCGAAACGGACAGATTGTTTCTGTGCGGGCCCTGAGGAGGCGCGTGCTTGCACGCGAAGACGGCCGCGCGCGGGCACGGCCGACGCTCGACGACGCGCCCACGCCCCGCCGCTCACTATCGAGCGCGGAGCTGGGCCAGGAGCGCGGCGCCGAAGGCGGCGGCCTCTTCGATCTTCGCCGGAGCGTCGTCGTCGCGCTCGTACTTGTCGACGACGGCCTCGGGCAAGCCCTCGAGGAAGCGCGAGGGCACGGTCTCCTGGTTCTTTCCGCGCATCTCGCGGCGCAAGAAGCGCGTGAGGTAGAGGCGCTCGCGCGCGCGGGTGACGCCGACGTAGAAGAGACGGCGCTCCTCTTCCACGTCCGTCGGCGCGGCCTCGCTGACCTTCGGGTCGATCGTGCGGAGGTGCGGCAGCGTCCCCTCGTTGAGGCCGATCAGGAACACGACGGGCCACTCGAGGCCCTTGGCGCTGTGGAGAGAGCTGAGCGTGACCTCGTTGCCGGCTTCGCCGCCGTCGTCTTCGCGGCGGATCGAGAGGCGCTGGAGGAATTTCGCGAGCTCGGGCGTGTCGCCCTCCTTCGCCACGGCGCGCTCGTAGCGATCGAGCGAGCGGAGCACGAATTCCACGTTGCCCCAGCGCGCCTGCCGCTCGGCCTCGGTGCCCGTGTCGGCGAGGTCGTGCTTGAGGCCGCTCTCGTCGAAGAGCGAGAGCGCGATCGGCGGAAAGCGCGGATGCTCCGGATCGGGCCGCTTGGCCTCGGCCTCTTCGCAGCGGTCTCGCGCGCGCTCGAGCGCCTGCCGCAGCTGACGCGCTCCGCGGATCGCCGCGTCGGGTACGTCGGGGATCGAACCCGGATCGAGGATCGCCTTCGTGAAAGGGACGCCCTTGGCGAGCGCCCAGCGCTCGACGCGCGCGATCGTGGTCTCGCCGATGCCGCGCGCAGGCGTGTTCACGATGCGGCGAAGCGCGAGCTCGTCCTTGGGTTGGATCGCGGCGCGTAGGTAGGCGAGCGCGTCTTTGACTTCCTTGCGATCGAAGAACTGCGTGCCTCCGACCAGGCGGTACGGGATGCCCTCGATGCGCAGCTCCTCCTCGACGAGACGGGCCTGGAGGTTCGAGCGGTAGAGCACGGCGACGTCTCCGTGGCGGTGCCCGCCCTTGACGACGTCGCGGATCTCCTTCGCGATGAACTTCGCCTCCTGCTCGGCGTCGCCCACGACGCAGAGGCGCACGTTGTCGCCGCCGCTCTTGGTGGCCTTGAGACGCTTGTCGAAGCGCTTGCCCTTGCTGCGCGCGATGGCCTCGTTCGCGACCGTCAGGATCGCCGAACGAGATCGGTAATTCTCCTCGAGCTTCACGATCTTCGCGCCGCCGAAGAGGCTCTCGAAGGCGAGGATGTTGCCCACCTCGGCGCCGCGCCATCCGTAGATCGACTGGTCGTCGTCGCCGACCACGCACACGTTGCGCTGCTCGTTCGTGAGGAGCTTCACGAGCTCGAGCTGGATGGCGTTCGTGTCCTGGAATTCGTCGACGAGCAGGTGCTCGAAGCGCTCGCGCCAGCGCTCGCGGATCTCGGGACGCTCGCGCAGCACGCGCGCGGGCACCGCGACGAGATCGTCGAAATCGAACGCCCGCATCGCCCGGAGGGCCGCCTCGTAATGCGGGTACGCCTGGCGCGCGACCTCGTCGTACTCGACGTCGCTCGGCTTGATCTGCGCTGGCCCGAGGCCCTTGTTCTTCCAGAGCGAGATCCGCGCGTGCACCGACCAGAGGTCGAGCTTTCGCTCCGCTCCCTTACCGCCCTTGGCCGGACCGGTCGGGTGAAGGCCTTCGCGCTTCATGATCTCGCGGAGCAGGCCCACGCAGTCGGCCTGATCGAAGATCGAGAAGCGCGTCTTGCCGCTCGCGCCGAAGGCCGCGCCCGCCTCCTCGCTCAGGAAACGCACGCCGAAGCTGTGGAAGGTCGAGAGCCAGAGCTTCTTGCTGCGCTCCTTGCCGACGAGCGGCTCCATGCGCTCGCCCATCTCCTCCGCGGCCTTGTTCGTGAAGCTCACCGCGAGGATGCGCTGCGGCGCCACGCGGTGCGTCTCCACCAGACGCGCGATGCGGTGCGTGATGACGCGCGTCTTGCCGCTTCCGGCGCCCGCGAGCACGAGGAGAGGGCCCCTCACGTGCTCGACGGCTTCCTGCTGCGCCGGGTTCAGCTTGCCGGTTCCGGCGTGGTGGGCTCCGTGGCTCATGCTCCGACGCTCGTCGCGGCGGGGAGCCATCTACCGAACCTACCGCGCCGCGGCAAGAGCCACGGCGCGCTTGGGCCCCGACGCGCGCGCACGCCGCCGGCGACGGTCGCGCCCGCCCGTGTTACCAAGAGAGGGCGTGCGCTGCGGGCCTCAGCAAAGACGGCGTTGTCGCGGGCTCCTCCGGATCGGGCTCGTGTGCGCCTCGCTCGCTCCGGGGTGCGAGCGAGGGCCCTCGGACGAGCAGCTCGATCGGTGGCTCGAAGAGGCGCGGGCCGCGGACCGCGAGGCGATCGCGCGGAGCTCGGCCGACGACGAGCGCGCAGGCTGGACGCTGACGGTGCTCACCCCCGACGGCGCGAGCACCGAGCTGCGTTGGCGCGAGCTCGAGCAGATCGCCCACACGACCGTCGACACCGACCTCCCCCCGGAGGGAAGCGTGCCCCGGCACGCGCGCTTTCGGGTGGCGACCTTCGAGGACATCCTCGCGCGCGTGGGCGGCACGGAGGGGCATCGGAGCCTCACGGTCGTGGCCCACGATGGGTTCCGCGCAACGATCGACGTCGCCGACCTCGAGGCGCATCCGATCGGCCTCGCGCTCGAGGCCGACGGGCAACCCATCGACCGCTCGCTCGGCGGCCCTCTCTTCACGGTCTTTCCGATCTCGCAGACGCCGAGCTTGGTCGAGCGCTACACGTCGAGCTGGTGGGTCTTCTACGTCACGCACCTGCTCCTCGACACCCCGCCGCCGCGGGTTCGCGTCGTGGACCGACGGCCCGGTCAGGGCGCGAGCCCACGCCCTCTCGAGGCGACCGCGCTCGCGGGCCTGCCGCGCAACGAGGCGACGGCGAGCGTCGGCTACCGCACGGGCTGGCCGAGCGAGCCCGTGCGGCTAGAAGGTGTGCTCGTGCGCGAGCTGCTCGCGGCGCGGGGCGTCACGCTCGGGCCAGACGATCGGGTGCGCGTCGAGACGATCGCGCCGCTGACGCGGAGCGACGCACGCCCGACCGTGCTGAGCGCCGACGACGTGATGCTGCGGCCGAGCATGCTGGCGATGCGTTGGGCGCGAGGCGGCGAGGAGGCCGCCCACGCGACGGAGATCCCCGCGCGCCTCGGCGGTCCCCTCACGCTGGCGGTCCCTCCCGCGGTGCAGGAGCGCCTCGGGGATCGGGCGTGGCTGACACACGTCGAGGGCCTCGTCGTCGAGCGCGCGGGGCCTCCGGAACCGGGCGGGCGAGGCGAGCCGTGACCGACCGGCTCACCGTGCCGTCGGACATCGCGCGCGCGACCGGGTCGAGCCCCCGCGTGAGCGGCTCGGACGCGCTCGGCGGTCGCGCGAAGCCGCGGATCTCGATCGTCGCCAAGCTCATCGCCTCGACCGCGCTCCTGCTCGCGGTCGTGCTCGTGTCGTGCGTGTCTCTTTGGGTCCGGAGCGAGACGCGCTCGGTGCGGCGGCTCAAGCGCCAGGAGGCTCGCTCCTTCGCGGTCGCGATGGGTGGCGCGTGGTCGAACGAGCTCATCGACGAGAACTGGAGCCAGATCCGGGTTCAACTGGGCTCCGTCGTGCTCCGCAACCCGGACTACGTCTACGTCTTGCTCTCCGATGAGCGCCGTGGAGGCCGCATCGTGGCGGCCGTCCCCGAGACGTACGTCGGGCACCACGTGCCCGATCTCGTACGGGCCTCGGACACCGAGCACGCGCTGCATGCGTCGGAGGAGGAGCGCCTGGCCGAGGTCCGGCTCTTGCGCGACGTCGAGTGGCCCGAGGGGACCCTCCGCGCCCGCCGCGGCGAAGAGATCGTCGAGGTCGCTGCGGACATCGTGTTCGATGGCCGCCGGGTCGGGGTCCTCCGCGTCGGGATCTCGCTCCGACGCGTGGAGGCAGCGCGAGCGCAGATCGTCCGCGACGCCTTCTTCGCGGGAGTGGTCGTGCTCCTCGTCGGGGTGCTCGGCGCGTGGTTCGTCGCGCTCCGGATCACCCGCCCCGTCCTGGCGCTCGAGGAGAGCGCGACGCGCATGGCGGCGGGCGATCTGGCCCACCGCTCTTCCGTCGGCGCAGGGGACGAGATCGGGTCCCTCTCGCTGGCCTTCAACCGCATGGCGGACGTGCTCGAGCGGAGCTTCGCGCGCCTGCGCGGTACCCTCGCGGCCTTCGAGCGTTTCGTGCCACGCAAGTTCCTCGCGGTGATCGCACCAGCGGGCATCGAGAACATCCAGGTCGGCGCGCGGCAGGAGCGCGTGATGACGATCCTCTTCTGTGACATCCGCGGCTACACCTCGCTCTCGGAGTCGAGCACGGCCGAGCAGATGTTCGATCTCCTCAACGGCTACCTCGCCGAGATGGGCACCGCGATCGAGGAGAACGGAGGCTTCATCGACAAGTACATCGGCGACGCGATCATGGCCCTCTTCGACGACCCCCATACGGACCGAGCGATCGAGGCCGCGCTCGCGATGCGGAGGCGGCTCTCGGAGTTCAACCTCCGCCGGCGCGACGCAGGGCTGAGCCCCATCGACATCGGCATCGGCATCCACCGCGGCTCCTGCATCATGGGCACGGTGGGCTTTCGGTCTCGCATCGACTCCACCGTGATCGGCGACGCGGTGAACCTCGCCTCTCGGGTCGAGGGCCTCACCAAGCAGTACGAGGCCGACGTGCTCGTGACGGGCGCCGTGGTCGAAGGCCTCGAGCACCGAGACCGCTACGCGCTGCGGCTCCTCGACGGAGCCGCGCGCGCCAAGGGCAAGGGCCTCACGTTCGAGCTCTACGCCGTCGAAGATCGCCTCAGCGTGCTGCCGGACGCGCCCCGCCGGCACGGCCTCGTACCTGGCGACTGACACGCGGCGGAAGAACCGAGTTGCCGCCCAGCGGAGCGCGAGGCGTAGAAGCGGGGCCCGGGAGCCGAGACCAGAGCCGATCGCGATGGCGAAGGCGATGTCGGAGTCGAAGGCGATGTCGAGGTCAGCTCTCGAGCAGGACGACGGCCGAGAGCACCTGCTCGTCGCCGAGATGCTCCCCGACCACCACCGACCGCCGGCGGACGTCGAGCTCGAGCTCGCGGTCGCCGTCGGTCGAGGAGTCGTCGACGGCGGAGACTGCCTCGCTGCCGTGCACCTCGCAGGGTGCGTAGCCCGCGCGGAGCGCGTCGTCGGGATAGATCACGACGTCATCGCACATCACGCGGACGAGGCAGTTGAACTCGTAGGACTGCACGGGCAGCACGCGGACCTCGCAGCTCGCGCCGGGCCGCACCGCCGTGCCTCTCGCCGACACCAGCGTGCCGCGGTGGTAGGCGATCGAGAACGGCTGCCGCAGCCCCGCGTCGGCTTCGCTCGCGTAGGAGCGGTGAAAGGCCCGCATCTGCGGGTCGTCGTCGCGCGCGACGGCCGTCGCGTGGGTGCCGAGCCCGCTCGGCGCGCGCGGAGTCTCTCGAGCGGGCACCCCCGGAGCCGCCCGGAACGGCTCGAGCACACCCAGCCAGGTGCTGCGCGCGCTCTCTTCTTCCCTCGGCCTGGCGTCGGGCTGGCCTTGGGTCGCATCGAAGACGATCAGCGCGAGCACACCGAGCGCCCCGACGAGCACGAGGATCGCAAGCCCCTTGAGCTCATCCGACTGACCTGGGGACGGCTGCTCCATCGACCTCCACAACCGCCGCACGAGGCGCGACGTTCCGCGTCAGACGCTGGAGCCTAGCGGAAGTTCCCGGTGCAGCCGTCACTCCGGGAACTGGAAGACGAGCTCGCCCTCGCGGACCATCCCGAGCTCGTCGCGGGCGATGCGCTCCATGGCCGCCGGATCCTCGCGGAGCTGCCGCACCTCCGCGTCGAGGCGCCGCACCTCGTGGGCCAGGCCCTCGTTGTCGCGCTCGATCTCGCGCAGCTCGCGCTCGAGCGCGCGGTACCGCGGCAACCCTTGCGGCTCGAGGACCATGATCGGCACCGACACGATCGCGAGCACGAGCAACGCCATCGGCAGCAGCCACACCCAAACCGGGGGGCGCTCGGAGCTGCGATCGCGGCCAGGCTCGTTCACGGCGCAAGCATCGCAAGGTGCCCGAGATCCCACAAGAAAATGGGCTCAGGGCGATCCCTCGACCGCGTCGTTCAGGTGTCCGGCCTCGTCCGCGGCTCGGCCCCGCAGCTTCCCTCCGGGGTACCCGCCGCGAGCCACGCCTCGAGGATCGCGACCTCGCCGGCGGCAACGCGCCCGAGAGGCGCGGGCGGCATCGAGCCGCCGTTCATGCGCTCGATCGCGACGGCGATGACAGGGGTGCCGGGGCGCTCGAGCGAGTCTGCCAAGAGCAGCTCGCGGCTGACGAGCGAGATCGAGGCACCGCCCGCCGGTGCGGCGCCGTGGCAACCGACGCAGTGGTCCCAGAGCACGCCCTGCACATCGCAGGGGAGCGTGCTCGCCGGAGGCTCCGGGACGCCCGCGTCGACATGGGCTGGCAGGTCGTGTTCGTGGTGCTCCGCGCAACCGGAGAGAGGCGCGAGGAGCATCTGCGTCACCGCGGTGAACATTCTAGGCGTCCCGGCGCCATTCCTCCCGAGCGTGAGATCGAGACGGAGGAAGACTCAGAGCATGAGTCACTTGGATTGACTCATGCTCTGACATTTCTTGCCGGAGGGTCTGGCCGCAGACCCTCCCTCCCGCCGAGTGAATCGGGTGCAGCTGGGGCCAGATCCAGCGCCTGAGGCATGAGGCCCTCGAAATAGTGCGGATCTTCGGGGATCTTGGGGTTGCGACACCAACCAACCTCCAGCCGGAGATCCGCGATGCCGAGGATATCGA
>JBKDQC010000755.1:0-3962 GCA_046342295.1 Deltaproteobacteria bacterium
AGCGAGGCCACCGTGGCCTCGAGGTCGTCGAAGCGATGGGCCTCGGCCACCGCGTCGAGGAGGCGAGCCCGCCCTCGCTCGTGCTTCGCGCCATGGGATCCGGGCGACGGCGCGAGCCCTTCGGAAGCGAGGGCGGAGACGAGGGTGTCGAGCGACACGGCGTCCTCCGCGAGCAGCTCCTCGAGCGCGGCGTCGGTGGTCGCGGGGGGGCGGCGGTGTGTGGGGCTGCGGTGGCTCACGACGGCTCCTCCGGGCTCGACACGACCTCCGAGGCGGTCGCCACCCCGAGATGGACGCGCAACGCACGAAGCGCGCCTGCGACGCGGGACTTCACGGTTCCGATCGGGACTCCGAGCCGCGTCGCGATCTCGGACGACGACAGCCCCTCGAAGTATCCGAGCCCGAGCACCTCGCGCTGCGCGGGCGTCAGCGATGCGAGCGCGCCTGCGACGCGAGCTCGGTCGAGCGCAGCGTCGGGCGCATCCCCCGGGTCCGCGGCGCGCGCATCGTCCGGGAGCGCGCTCGCGAGCGCGACTGCGGCCGACTTCCGGCGGTCGAGCGCCCGACACCGCATGATGAGGACCAGCCAAGTCTTGACCGACGCCTTCGCCGGGTCGTAGGTCGCGGCGCGGCGCCAGACCTCGAGGAAGACGTCGTGCGCGATGTCCTCCGCGTCCCGCTGGTTGCGCAGGATGCGCGCCCCGATCGCCGTGAGGAGCGCTGCGTGTCGGTCGTACAACGCCGCGAGCGCCGCCCGGTCGCCCGCAGCCACGGCTCGAATCAGCGTGGCATCAGAAGCTTGCTCGTTCACGGCCTGTGCGTCCGGGGCTTTCTGCACGTTGTGTCCCGAGCACGCCGGGTGCCCTGAAGAGGGCTCAGCTTGCCTCAGATCGGCGGCTTCGATCCAGTCCGCCGACCGAGCACCGCTCGGCCATGGGAACCAGGACGAGCGCCACGCAAGGTCCGCGCGGGGGGGCACGGAGTGAGCTACGGACATTCCTGCCCGCCGGATCGAAGCGATCGTGCCCGGCGTGTCAGTGGGGTGCGAGCCGAGGATCGCGCGGCCCCTCGACCCGCTGGACCGCGACGCCGTGCTGCTCGAGGTACGCCACGCCGTTCTCTCCGGCGTAGCCTCCCTCGACGATGAGCACCCGGGCGATCCCCGCGTGGTGGATGAGCTTGGCGCAGAGCACGCACGGTTCCCCCGTCACGATGAGCCACGCGCCCGCGCAGGCGACGCCCGTGGCGGCCGCGTTGCAGATCACGTTCATCTCCGCGTGATGACACCCGATCTCCATGCGCGTGCCGGAGGGCACGCCCATCGTGTCGCGCAAGCAGACCTGCCCTCCGCAGAGCTCGCCTCCGCCGCGCGGGCCGCCGTTGTAACCGTCCATCAAGACGACGTTGCGCGCCGGATCGAGGAGTAGGGCGCCGAACTTGCGCCGTGGGCAATTGCTCGCCTTCGCGAGCGCGAGGCACTGCTCGATGCGGATGGCGACGTGCTTGTCCTTCATGGCGCCGTGAGTCTCGTCTCGAGAACGCGCGAAGGGAAGCGCGCCGAGCGCCTGCCCACCGGCGCCGCGACACCGGTCTGACCAGGTGATTCCTGCACGGGCCTTCAGGCCTGGAGCCCTGCCTTCTCCCGCACGGCCTGGAACCCTGGGAGGGCACGGACGTCCGAGAGATCCTCGTCGGTGTCGAGCACCTCGGGATCCTTCAAGCCCGCATCGAGCGCCTTGTGGAGCCAGCCGAGCGCCTCCTCCGAGCGCGAGAGCTTGCCGAGTGAACAAGCGACGTTGAACGCGTCGGCGCCTTGCCCGAAGCGCGCGAAGACGAGCCGCCCCATGTCTGCAGAGGCCTCGTAGCGCCGCGCCGCGAAGAGGTCGGCGACGACGACCTGGAACGAGCGGGCTCCGATCTCCTTGGCGGACTTCTCGTCCTCGAGGAGACGCGCGACGGGCGCGTGCAGCCCAGACATCGCCACGGCCTTCCCGAGGCGCGACGCGACGAAGTCGTCGGAGCGCCCGCGGATCCCCTCGGCGAGGAGGGGCACCGCCGCCTCGGCCTCCCCAAGCTCGAGTCGCACCGCGCCTTCGAGCAAGGCGTCGGGGAGCTTGTCCTTGGGCAAGAGCGAGAGCGCGTTCTTGGCCGCACG
The DNA here is from genome assembly GCA_046342295.1 of Deltaproteobacteria bacterium. GTDB lineage: Bacteria > Myxococcota_A > Polyangia > Polyangiales > Sandaracinaceae > JAFLCL01. The sequence goes on from JBKDQC010000755.1 coordinate 2,156, forward strand.
CGCGTCTCCGCCGAGGAGGCGCCCCCACGCGAGCAGGTGGATGACCTCGTAGCGCTTGTCGTCCGTCTCGGCGCGGAGGAGAAGCGATTCCCCGATCATGCGCACCATGAGCGGCCGACCGTCCTCGAGGGCCTGCCAGCCGCGCTGAAGCTCTGCATCGAGGGTCGCCTGTGCGGCCACTTGTCGAGCGGAGCCCCGCGCCGGGGCGACCGGCGTCACCGAGGCCCTCGGCTTGCCCGGCTTGGTGCGGTCGATCCATCGGCCCGCCGCCTGGAAGTGCTGCCAGTTGAGGAACGCCAGCTGACCGAACATCAGCACCATGAAGATGGCTCGGAGCGGCAGGGCGAGCGCCACCATCCCGACCGCGAGGAGCACCGAGAACAGGTGCGACCAGCGCATGCCGCGCACACCGAAGAATTTCTCGAGCGTCGCCTTGCTGATCTGCCCTCCATCGAGCGGGAAGATCGGGAGGAGGTTGAAGAGCGCCCAGCCGAAGTTGACCCAGATGAAGTCGCTGACCGCGTTGGCGGCGACGGGCGGCAGGGTCACGGGCGTGTACGTGAACCAGAGCCACACGCCGCCCCCGAGCGCGAGGCCCACGGCGGGCCCGGCGAACGACACGAGGACCTGCTGACCCGGCGAGAGCGCACGCGGCGAGAGCCACGTGGTGAGGCCGCCCCAGCCGCTGAGAATCACGAAGGGGTCCTGCCCGAAACGCCGGCCCACGAGCGCGTGCCCCATCTCGTGCAGGAGCACGCCCACGAAGACGAGCCCGATCCAGATCGCCGCCGAGGCCGTCAGCCCGTAGCGCATGTAGCCGAAGAGCGCCGACACCACGAAGTGGAGCGGCTCGACGTAGACCGGGACCCCGAAGAAGTGGAAGTGGGCCTCGCGCTGCACGAGACCGAGCCTACTGGCCGCCCCGTGCCCACGCCACTCGGCGGGAAGGGCAGGTCCCCGCACTGGGAGGCACCTCGACGCCCGAGCGCTCCGCCTCGACGCTCGGTCGCTCCGCCTCGACGCTCGGTCGCCTCGACGCCCGAGCGCTCCGCCTCGACGCTCGGTCGCTCCGCCTCGCCCCGGCTCGAAGCTCGAGGGCTCAGGCGTCGAGCGGGAGCGGCGGCGCGATCACGCCGCGGAGCGCGTCCGCGACGAGCTCGAGGCGGTCCTGTCCCCAGAAGAGCTCCGGACCGCTGCCGGTGTGGACGAGGAACGTCGGCGCGCCCGGCACGCCGCGCCGGCGCGCGTCTTCGGTCGCGTCGTAGAGGAGCGGCTTGCCCTCGGCGAGCCGCTCGAGGAGGGCCGAGTCCACCCCCGCGTTCTCGCAGGCCGCCTCGAGCACCGCGCGCTCGGCGGGGTCGCGGTCCTCGGCCCACACGGCGCGCATGATCGCGTGCACCAGGGGCGCGCGCGACGCCTCCGGCGCGAGCAGCGTCAGACGCAGCTCGTCCACCGTGCGCACCGGAAAACGAGACGAGAACACGAACGGAACGCCCCAGCGCGCGGCCCAACGCTCGAGCTCGAGCCGGTGGTAGCGCTCCTTCGCGCGCGGGAACGCAGCGACCGGGACGACCGGCGTCCCGATCGCTTTGAACAGCGCCCCGAGGAGGAAAGGCCGGAACACCACGGTCGCGCCATGCGCCCGCGCAACGCGTTCGATCTGCGTCGAGCCGAGGTACGCGAAGGGGCTCGCGTAGTCGATGAACGCCTCGACGATCACCCGCACGGCGTAGCACGGAGCGGTCGCGCTCTCCTACCCTCGCCACCGCACTCAGAGCATGAGTCACTTGGATTGACTCATGCTCTG
>JBKDQC010000756.1:0-2107 GCA_046342295.1 Deltaproteobacteria bacterium
CCCTCGGCCGAGGGCGCCAAGACCGAAGACCCGAAGACCGAAGACCCGAAGACCGAAGACCCGAAGACCGAAGACCCGAGAACCGAAGACCCGAGAACCGAAGAGTCGAAGGCCGACGAGTCGAGAGCAGAGGCGCCGCCACCCGGCGCCAGCGTCGGGCCAGAGGCCGCAGAGCCCGGATGGGACGAGGTGCTTCGAGCGCGGCTGTCCAAGGCCGAGCTCGAAGCGATCGAGAGCGCGGCGAGCCGCGCGCGCGAGAGGCTTCCTCTCCTCGACCGAGACGTGAGCCCCGCGCACGCGGAGCTGTTCGTCGACCTCATGCGCTGTCGATACCGCGCCGACCGCGCCATCTCGCCGGGCGCGATGACGCACGCGGAGCTCCGCTGGACGCGCGTCCTGAGGGCCGCAGCCGCGCTCGTGGTGACCGGGCTGATGCTCGTCGGGGCCTACCTCGCGCTCCGGACTCCGACCGGGACCTTCGCCACGGCCTCGGACTTCTTCCAGCGGTCGCCTCAGTTCGCGCCCGAGATGGCCGTGGACGGCTCGGCCTCGACCTACTGGCTCCTGCCGGATGGCGCGACCGGATGGCTCGAAGTGTCGACCTCCCCTTCCCGCCACGTCGGTCGCGTCCGCTTGTTGAACACCGTGAACCCGCCCTGGGCCGACCGCGGCACCCACGAGTACCAGCTGGAGATCTACGCGAACGGCGAGCTCGCGAGGACGATCGAAGGTCGCTTCGAGTGGACGGATACGCCTCAGCCGATCGACCACGAGGTGGACCTCGACGGGGTCGAGCGCGTGCGCTTCGTCGTTCGGAGCCACCACCGCGTGGGCGGGGGGCTCGCCGAGCTCACGCTCGATTGAGCTGCGTCGGTGCGGACCCTGTCCCGCCAAGCGGGGCCCCCACCCGCTTCACGCGCTCCCGCGCAGGCCCCCGGCGCCCGCTCGGGCGCCTCGCGCCACGCTCGCGGGAGATCGACTCCTTCTTGGTCTCTCACCCGCGCGCCAGCGCCCAGCCGACCCACGCGGCCGCGCGGACGACGATCGTCGCGGCCGCGACGCGTCTTCCGTAGTCCCGATCCCCGGCCCCGAAGGCGAGCACGATCTTCGTGAGGCTGTTCGCCGAGAGGCACGCGAGGACGGCGACGACGGCGAGGTCGGGCTCGACCGCACCAGCGACGAGGAGGCTGCCGACCGATGCTGCCGCGGCGTGGGCGTCGGCGAGCGCCGCGATGACCGCACCGATCACGGCCCCAGCGTCGCCCGCGAGGCCGCGCCCGGCGAGGCTCGTGAGGCTCGCGACCGTCACGCTCACCGCGAAGGTGGCGGCGCCCCGGAGGTCGACCGCGCTCGCTTTTCTCTCCGCCGGGGGCTCGACCGCGGTCGCGCTCCGCGCGAAGAGCGCTGCCACGAGCACGGCCGCGAGGCCCCCGAGGCCGAGGGGGATCGCCAGGGCGCGCCCGAGCGCGGGGCTCGCGGCCGTGACGAGAACACCCATCTGGACGAAGGTCGCGACGGTCGAGGCCGTCGCGCCGGAGAGCGCCGCCGCGCGGCGCGAGGGCTCCCTCTTCGCGTCGGCCCCCATCGCTGCGATTGCGGCGCTCGAGCTCACGAAGCCGGAGGCGAAGCCCGCGATCGGCGTGCCCCAGCGCGCGCCCAGCATGCGGCGCGCGAGATGCGCCCCGAGGTGGATCGCCAAGATCAGGGTCACGAGCCGCCAGAGGACGAACGGGTTCACCACGCCGAAGGGATCGACGGCGCGGTCCGGCATGAGGGGGAGCGCCACGAGCACGGCGCCTGCGACGAGCAACGCGTCGCGCAGCTCGATCGGGCTGAGCACCTCGTTGACCACGTCGTGGATGCGCTCGCGGAATGCGAGCAAGAGCGCCGTCACGATCCCGACCGCGAGCGCGATCTGCGGCTCCTTCACCGAGAGCGACCCGAGCCCGAAGGTCGCGACGAGCGCGACCTCCGAAGTCAGGCCCGGGTCGGTGCGATCTCCGAGCGCGTAGGCGACGAGCGACGCCGCGATCACGCCTGCTGCGAGGACCGCCAGCGTCATCGGCTGCTCGAGCAACATGCCGACGGCGCCGAGCAGCGCGACGAT
>JBKDQC010000757.1:0-6144 GCA_046342295.1 Deltaproteobacteria bacterium
CGCGAGCGGCATGGCCAAGCGGATGCTGCGCGGTCTGCTCGCGGCACAGCCGCGCAAGGAGGGGCGATGATCGCGCCCTCGGCGCTCGCGCGCGACCTCGACGTCGACCTCGAGCCGCCGCGCTTCTTCACGCTTCGCTCCGGGCGCCGCGTGGAGCTGCGTGCGCCCGTCGTGCCCTTCGTGCCCGAGTACCGCGTGCTGTCGTGGCCCAAGCCGAACATGCCCGCGGGCGAGGCGCCGGCGAGCCACGAGGAGATCGACGAGATGTTCGCGCTCGCGCACGCGATCGCGCGCGAGCGCGGAGAGCGCTTGTTCGGTGATGCGGGCTGTTTCGCCGTGCTCTTCAACGGCGCGCGCGCGCGGCGCATGCCGTGGCCGCACTTCCACCTCATCCCGGCGCGCTCGCCCGCGGAGCGGCGCTTCGTGCTCTTCTGTCTTCTCCTCAAGCGCCTCTCGCGGCGGGCGCTGCGTGCACTGCCGCGCGGCGTGCGGCGGAGGCTCCTCCATGCCTGACACGACATCGGACGCCGACACGGCGCTCCTGCGCGCATCGTGCGAGCGTGCGGCCGATGCGCTCGGCCTCGGACGCGCGCGGCGCGAGGCCGTGCTCGACGACCTTCTCGTGCGCCTCTCCGAGCCGCACCGCCGCTACCACGACGCACGCCACGTCGCGGCGTGCGTGAGGCTCGCCGAGGTGCACCGCGACCACGCGCTCCACTTCCCCGAGGTGATCGCCGCGCTGCTGTTTCACGACGCGACCTACGAGCCCACGTCCACACACAACGACGCGCAGAGCGCGGCGCTCGCGCGCGAGGGGCTCACGCGCCTCGGTGCACGCGCCGAGGTGCTCGAGCGCGTCGAGCGGCTCGTGCTCGCCACGCGCGGTCACGAGGCCGCTGGCGATCCAGACGCAGAGCTCGTGCTCGCCTGCGATCTCGCGGTCCTCGGCGCCGACGACACCGAGCGCGCGGCGTTCGAGCGGGGCGTGCGGGCCGAGCACGCGTTCGTGGACGAAGCGGCGTATCGCTTCGGTCGGGCGCACGTGCTCGAGGCCCTCCTCGCCAAGGATCGGATCTACGCCGTGCCTGCGATCTTCGGGGAGCGCGAGGCGCGGGCGCGCGCCCACCTCGCCGCCACCCTCGCGGCGCTCAGAGCATGAGTCACTTGGATGGACTCATGCTCTGAGGGCCCGAAGCTCGGGCGACGCGCAGATGGGCTCGCCGAGCCCCGTGATAGGGTCCGCCGCAATGAACAAGCAGAACTCTCAGATCGCCGCCGGATGCACGGGATGCGGCGCCCTCTTCGCGATCATGCTCGCGTGCCTCGCGACGGGGGGCGTGCCGTACTTCAACTCGGAGGTGGCGCGTTGGCAGCGCAACCGCACCGAGGACATGGCGAGCGGCTCCAACTCGTACCTCCTGATCCTCGACGAGCACGCCATCGAAGAGAACACGCAGTACATGTACGGCAGTGCGGGCTGCGCCGCGTGCTCGGGCCTCCTCGGCCTGCTCGGCCTCGGCGGCGCGATCGGCCTCTTCATGCGCAGCCGCAGCGCGCAGGCCTGAACGCGACGGCTCGCGGCCGCGGCGCGCGCAGGCGGCGGTCCCGAGGTCGAGGACGTGCGGGACCTGGGCCTCGCGCGTCACGCCGGCGTCGAGTAAACGCCGTTCCATGAGAAAGGCCGAGGAGCATCCGTTCTTCTTCACGTGGTCCGCGCAGAAGAAGGCTGCACCGCTCGAGATCACGGGTGGGCAGGGCGCGTGGTTCGACACGAAAGACCAAGGCCGCTGGCTCGATTTCGGCTCGCTCAGCTACCAGGCCAACCTCGGTCACGGCGAGAGGCGCATCGCCGACGCCATCAAGCGTCAGTGCGACGAGCTCCTGCTCACGGTGCCGAGCGGCCTCTACCCGGGCAAGACCGCGCTCGCCGAAGCGCTCCTCGCAAAAGCTCCACCGGGCTTCTCGAAGGTCTTCTTCACGCTCGGCGGGGCCGAGGCCGTGGAGAATGCGCTCAAGATCGCGCGCCTCGTCACGGGGCGACACAAGACGGTGTCGCGCTACCGCAGCTACCACGGCGCGACGATGGGCGCGCTCGCGCTGTCGGGCGACTACCGACGGCCCGTGCTCGAGCCCGCCGGCGTCGGCGCGGTGCACGTGCTCGACTGCTTCGAGTCGCGCCTGCCCGGAGGCGGCACCGTCGTCGAGGGCGGTGGCTCGGCCGAGGCCGTGGCGCAGACGATGGACCTCGAAGGCGCGCGCACCGTCGCTGCGCTCTTCGTCGAGCCGGTTCCCGGACAGAACGGCTGCCTCGTGCCGCCGGCCGGCTACTGGGACGGACTGCGTGCCGCATGCGATGCGCACGGCGCGCTGCTCGTCGCCGACTGCGTGCTCAATGGATTCGGTCGGCTCGGCACCTACTACGGGTTCGAGTCACTCGGCTCGGCCGCGCCCGACTTGATCACGGTGAGCAAAGGCATCACGGGCGGCTACGCGCCGCTCGGGGCCGTGCTCGTGAACGAACGCGTCGCGCGGCACTTCGACGAGCAGGTGCTGTACGCGGGGCTCACCTTCTACGGGCACCCGCTGGGGGTGGGGGCCGGCCTCGTGGCGCTGCGCATCTACGTGGTCGATGGGCTGCTCGCGAGGGCGCAGAGGCTCGGCGAGCGCTTCGGAGGCGCGCTCGCGGCCCTTCAGGATGCGCGGCCTTCGCTCGTGCCGCGCACCCGCAGCCGGGGCTTGCTCGGCGCGCTCGAGCTCGCGGTCGACGACGCGCGCTTCGCGGCGATCGTGGGGGCCCTGGGCGACGCTCGTCTCTACGTGCACGTGAACAAGCAATTCCGCACGCTCGTGCTCGCGCCGCCGCTCGTGTCGACGGAGGCGGATCTCGCGGAGGGCTTCGCCCGCCTCGAGAGGGCGCTCGACCTCGGGCGTTGAGGCCCGAAGGGGCCGTCGTCGCGACGCGGCCTCGGGCGTGCCGAGCTGCACCCGCTGCGCGCCGTGCTCGCGGGCGAGCGAGCGCGGCCGTTTCCGTGTGGAAATTCCTCTTCGCTGGGTCGACCCATCGGCGAGGAGGTCGAGATGAAGAGCAAGAGAACCGGGTCGACGTGGTGCCTCGTGCTGGCCCTCGGAGGAGGGGCACTGCCAGGCGCCGGGTGCGCGAGCAGCCGCGTGCAGTCCGCTGCCCCCCTCGAGATCGGCGCGAGCGCGAGCGCGCTCGTCGGACCGGACGGTGCGGTCCTCGAGGTCGGATCGATGGAGGTCGCGATCCCCGCCGGCGCACTCGCAGAGACACGGGAGCTCCGGATCGTCGTGGAGGCCGCGCCGCCCCCCGGCGCCTTCACTGGCTTCTCGCCCGTCGTCCGCTTCGAGCCTTCCGGGATCGTCTTCGCGCGGCCGATCGAGGTGCGGATCCCGTTCGAGGGAGACGAGCAGAGCGCGACGATCTTCTGGAGCCAGCGCGGCGGCGAGACCTACGTGCCGCGCGCCACGCGCGTGGTCGACGGCGTCGCGATCGCAGAGGCCGACCACTTCGCGAGCGCGTTCGTCGGTACGGCCTGTCGGGGAGACTGCTGCGGCCGCGCCAACGGCGAGCTCGACCTCCTCCTCGTGGTGGACAACTCGCGCTCGATGTCCGAGGAGCAGGAGCTGCTGCGGCGCGAGCTGCCCCGCGTCGCCGCGGTCCTGGCGACCGGCGACCGCGACGGCGACGGCGTGCAGGACTTCCCCGCGTTCGAGAGCGTGCACGTCGGCATCACCACGACCGACCTCGGCGCGGGACCCGTGGAAGATGTGCCGACGTGCGAGACGGGATGGGGCGATGACGGGCAGCTCCTCGAGGAGTCGCGCAACCCGGACCCCTCCTGCACCGGGAGCTACGCCCGCTTCGCTTCCTACGACGAGTCCGACCCCGCCACACTGGGCGGGTTCGTGGAGCAGGTCACGTGCGTGTCGGCGGTTGGCCAGGAGGGTTGCGGCTTCGAGCAGCAGCTCGAAGCGACGCTGTTGGCGCTCTCGCCGAGCGCACCGACCGACTGGACCGCGGCGGGCTGGACCGTGCCGTCGTTCCCCGGCGGTCGCGCGCCGCGTGGTGACGGCTCGAACGCGGGCTTTCTCCGCCCGGGCTCGATCCTCGCGATCGTCGAGGTCACCGACGAAGACGACACCTCGGTGAGGGATCCGGGCCTCTTCGATCCGGCCGATCCCCGGTTCTCGGAGGTGCCGCTGAATGTCCGTGGCCTCACCTTCTCCGACCCCTCGCTGGGGTTCGTGCAGCCCATGGAGCGCTACGCGGACGGCCTCGCGGGGCTGCGCGCGAACCCCGCCGATCTGATCTTCGCGGCGGTCGCGGGCGTCCCTGCGGGCGTCATCGCCGACGCGGCGAACGTCGACTTCCCGACCCTCGAAGCCCACCCCGGGATGGTCCCGAGGCTCAACGACACGGGCACCGGGCTCGCGCCCTCCTGCGAGTCCGACCGCGGAGTCGCGCTTGCGCCGGTGCGCCTCGTCGCCGCGGCGCGGGAGCTCGGTGCGAGAGGCGCAGGGACGGTGCTGGCATCGATCTGCGAGGCGAGCTTCGACCCGTTGATCGACGGGCTCATCGAGCGCGTGTCACGCCGAGCGGCGGGCTCGTGCGAGTGACGGCCGTCCGACCGTGAGCACGAGGCGCCTTCCGCGTGGGAGGCGCCTCGTCGCGTCTCGCGCAAACGAGCCGCCCTGGCCTCGGGCTTACTCGGCCGCGGCGATCTCGAGGTCAGCACGCTCAGCGTCGAGCTCGAAGGAGAGCTCGGCTCCGCGACCTCGGAGACGCAGGCGGGCACCCCGCGCGAGCTCCCCCGCGAGCAATCGCGCGGCGAGCGGGGACTCGACGAGACGACCGATCGTCCGCCGCATCGGGCGCGCGCCGAGCGTCGCCTCGAAGCCGCCCGCCTCGGCCAGCGCCTCGCACGCCGAGTCCTCGACCTCGAGCTTCACACCACGCTCGGTCTCGAGTGTTCGTGCGAGCGCGCCGAGCATGCGCCGCGCGATCTCGGCGACGTCCTCCCGCGCGAGAGCGGCGAAGTAGAGCGGCTCGTCGATGCGGTTCCAGAGCTCGGGCGGAAGCGCGCGCCGCGCAGCCTCGAGGACCCGGACCGCGCGCTCCTTCTCGTCGTCGCGCGCGCTCGCATGCGCGCCCGCCGCGTCGAAGCCGATGCTGCGTGAGGGTCGCTGCGTCGCCGCGGCGGCCCCGAGGTTCGACGTCATGTCGATCACGGTGTTGGTGAAGTCGACGGTGCGTCCCCGGCCGTCGGTGAGGCGGCCCTCGTCGAGCAGCGGGAGCAGCGCAAGCAGCACGTCCGGGTGTGCCTTCTCGATCTCGTCGAGCAAGACCAGCTGGTAGGGCCGCCGGCGTACCGCTTCGGTGAGCTGCCCGCCCGCGTCGTGGCCGACGTAGCCCGGAGGGGCTCCAAAGAGACGCGCCACGGCGTGGCTCTCGCTCATCTCGCTCATGTCGAAGCGCGTCATCGCTCCGGGGGCGAACAGAAGATCGGCGATCGCCTTGGCGGTCTCGGTCTTGCCGACGCCGGTCGAGCCGAGGAGCAGAAAGGTCGCGAGCGGGCGGCGACCCCGAAAGCCGGCGGCGCCCTTTCGGAGGGCGTCCGCGACACGCGCGAGCGCCGGTCGTTGACCGACGATCCGCTCGGCGAGCTGGCGCTCGAGCGAGAGGAGACGCTCGCCGTCGCGCAGAAGGAGGCGCTCGACGGGGACGTGCGCTTCGTCCGCGATGACGCGCGCGACGTCGGCGGCGCTCACCTCGCCCGCGCCGAGGCGTCGGGCGCGCGCGCCGGCGAGATCGAGCACGGCGATCGCCTTGTCGGGCAGACACCGCTCCGGAAGGAAGCGGACTGAGAGCTCGACCGCGGCGCGCACCGCGCTGGCCTCGTAGCGCGTGGCGTGATGCGCCTCGTAGCGCGGCAGGAGGCCCGCGAGGATCCGCTCGGTCGCCTCCGCGCTCGGCTCCCCGACCGAGACGACGCTGAAGCGGCGCGCGAAGGCAGGGTCGCGGTCGAAGTGCCTTCGCATCTCGGGCTCGGTGCTCGCGCCGATGCTCACGAGCTCGCCCCGCGCGAGCGCGCCCTTGAGCTCGCTCGCGTGATCGTCGGGGGC
>JBKDQC010000758.1:0-2301 GCA_046342295.1 Deltaproteobacteria bacterium
CCCGTCTGCGGTCGTCCACGGGTGCAGAGCGCGTCCGGCTTCAACAGCGCACCGCGGCCGAGTTGCCCCAGATGAATAAGGCGGCGTGACGCGGTGCGATCTGCACCCGAGTGAATCGGCGAGAGCCTCCCTCCCGCCGATTCGAGCCCGTGTCACCCGCATCGACCCATCCGAGTGCCACGTGCTCTCAGAGCATGAGTCACTTGGATGGACTCATGCTCTGAGCGTGGATCCGCGGCCACGATCGAGCCCACGACGCTCGCGGAGCTGGCGCTGCGGCTTGCCCGCTCCACGTTGCTGCGCCGCAGCAGGAGCGCGCTCGAGGGCGCAGGCCTCGATGCGGTGGCGCTCGCGATCGCGAGAGTGGCGTCCCGCGGTGACACGGGCAGAGGTGGCCTCCTTCGACATCGTCGACGGAGCGCACACGAACCTGTAGGGTCGCTCGGTGCGTTGGATCCTGCGGCTCGCGGTGCTCGGGGTCGTGGGCAAAGTCCACCTCCACGGTCTCCACGAGCCGCGAAGCCTGTCCCGAGATTCTGTTGGAGCGAGACCCCATGCGACCCTCCGGCCCGCTCGGTTTCGTTGCGCGCCCGCAGCGTGCGCCCTCACGGCGCAGTGAGCGCGTTCGTGACGAAGGGGAGCTTCATCGTAGCCGCTGGTCCAGGTGCCTGGTGCCGCTCCTCCTCGCGGCGTGCGGCGCCACGGGCGGGCCAGTCGGCGCCGACTCTCCCGCGTGGCGCGTGCCTGGCACGGGACAGGAAGGCTGTTACTCCAGCGACGCAGCCATCGAGTGTCCGGCGGTGGGCGCGCCGTTCTACGGCCAGGACGCGCAGCACCCCGGCCCGCACCAAGCCTTCGAGGTCCGCGACGACGGTACGGTCGCCGACCCCGTGACTGGCCTGACGTGGACGCGCTCGCTCGCCGGGCCCCTCTCGTGGGAGGAGGCCCAGGCCTCCGCCGCCGCGCTGCGCACGGGTGGCCACGGCGACTGGCGCGTGCCGACCATCAAGGAGCTCTATACGCTGATCGACTTCCGCGGGTGGTTCGCGCCGACCGCGGCGCAATCACGACCCTTCATCGACGCGGTCGCGTTCGAGTTCGCGTACGCGGAGGGCGGCCGCTTCTTCGACGTACAACTCTGGTCCTCGACGGCATACGTCGCGACCACGATGGACGGCGACGAGACGGTCTTCGGCGTCAACTTCGCCGATGGCCGCGTCAAGGGCTATCCCCGCTTTCAGCCGGGTAGCCGCGTGCCACGGCGCATGTTCACACGCTTCGTACGCGGCCCGGCATATGGGGCGAACGAGTACCGCTCCAACGGCGACGGGACCGTGACGGACCGCGGCTCGGGCCTGACCTGGCAGCAGCGCGACGACGGGCGACCGCGCAATTGGCGCGATGCGCTGGCGTATTGCACCGCGCTGCGGCTGGGCGGCGAGGCGGACTGGCGCGTGCCCGACGCCAAGGAGCTGCATAGCATCGTCGATTACACGCGCGCGCCCGCCGCCACCGGGAGCGCCGCGGTCGCGCCGCCACTCGAGGCGAGCACGATCGAGTCGTACTTCTGGACCAGCACCACAGTGCTCGACGGCCCACCGGACGCGATGTACACGCGCGCCGCCTACTTCGCCTTCGGCCGCGCGCTCGGCTGGATGGAGCTGCCCCCGGGCAGCGGCACCCACCGCCTCCTCGACGTGCACGGCGCCGGCAGCCAGCGGGCCGACCCCAAGGATGGCGATCCGACTGCGTACCCACGGGGCTTCGGGCCCCAGGGTGACGACGTGCGTATCCTGAATTTCGTACGCTGCGTCCGCGGGAGACGATAGTGCCGAAGCGGTTGTGGGCCGCTGCCCCCGCGAACGCCGGACGCAGGACGGGGCTCAGGCGCTCGCGCGCGCGGCGAGCGCACGGGCCGTGGCCTCGACCTCCGGCAGGCGCGGCGCGAGCCCGTCGATGAGCCGCGCAGGGTCGACGCCCGCCGCGTCGAACGCGGGCCCGAGCTGCGCCAGGGCGACGACGAGCGCTTCGAGCGCCTGGCCGCGCTCACGCTCGAAGCCCTGGCTGCGCTCGTCCCCGAGCAGCGCGAGCTCGCGCGCCACGCTCGTGAGCTCGGTCTCGAGCTCGGCGCGCTTGGCGTCGAGCTCCGCGCGCTTGGCGAGAAGAGCCTCACGGCGCTTGCCGAGCGACTCGAGCTTGCGCATCTCCGACTTGCTGAGCGGCTCGCGCATGCGCTCCTCCACACGCGAGATCGCGGAGAGGCGCCCGACGAGCACCCGGATCGGCTCGGCGAGCCCGGGG